>CANRIB010000023.1 GCA_947630575.1 uncultured Bacilli bacterium | reverse complement strand
GGAGTTTTTATTTTCAACTCATCGCTAAAGCTATACGGAACCCCCAGACTATCTGGGGGTTTTCTCAAACCAAAAAAGTGATGAAAATTAATTCATCACCATTAATGTTTAAGAATCATATTATTAAATTTTATTTTATATTTTTACTAATTAAATAAATCAAAAATGTTTGTTAAATCATCATTTCCTAGACTACCCTCAAATAATTTCATTTCAATTTCTATATCTTCATTTATGGGTTTTGTCCAATCAAACTTAACATCTGTATCTTTATAATACCATCCACATTCTACTTTAAATCCAGCAACATTAACATAAAAAGATTTACCATCTGTTGTTATCATGTTAGATCCTAAAGTTTTATTAACTGATTTAAGTAATGAATTAATGTCAAAAGTGGTTCCTGCTTCAATGGCATAAGTTTGATAATTTTCAACTAATTTATTATTTTTTGAATCTAAATAGTATATAGTAAAATTATAGCAGTTATCGGATTTACAAGCATTTTTTAATGATGTATTTTCTTTTTTTACTTCTGTATTTTTTAGTGTAATATTTAAAGCTTTATCGCCATTAATTATTACAATTACACTTAAATCTTCAAAACCTTTTTTAGAAAATTTAAATTCATAAATTCCTGTTTGTAAATCAATATTATAATTTCCTGTTTTATCACTTTTTAATGATTTTATTAAAGTGTTATTGCCATAAGAATATATATTTATGGAAACATCATCAATTAATTCTTTGCCACTTTTTATTGTTCCTCTAATATTAAAGCTTTTTTTATCAAGCATTTTTGTATCAATAAATGCTTGGGTTATTTTATATATTGAAGAATCATCTAAACCTAAAGCATTTGCTGCACTAATAACCGCTATAGCGCAATCCTCAAAATCTGAGTAAGAAGATAAAGATAATAAAGATTTATACCAAACTTTAGCCATTTCTTCTCTACTTTTAAATGCTCCGGCATTATACATTAAATATGCTGCATGATAAACAACATTGGAATTTTGATGGACACCACCATTATCATAATCTGTTACATTTTTTAAATTATTGGCTTTTAAAAATTCTTCTAGAGTTCTTCCATCAGTAAGATAACCATCTGGATAATAATATTTTTCGCCTTTTATCGCGGCATTTTTATATGCTGTTGGATTTATAGCACTTCTTATTACTTCATTGCTTTCGGCCATAGTCCAATTTTTACCTTCTATTAATGAACCTAAAACATCTGCATAACCTTCATTTAAAGCGCCTGTTTCAAATGCTTTGTTTTGATCAGATTTTTTGGCAGTTGAGGCAAATTTTGAAGTAAAAGAAACAACTCCATGTGTAAATTCATGGCCTAAAACATCTAAAGATGCGCTAAAAGATTTGCCATTATAATTTCCAATAAACATTTGATTAGTTAAATTACTCCAAAAAGCATTCATTAAATCTTTGCTTGAAAATGTTGATTCAGTAATGCCTAAATTAACTATAATTTCACTACCTTTATTATCAAAAGAGTTTCGGCCTAAAACGTTTTTATAATAATCATATATTGTTTCATAATTAGCCATAGTAGTGATGGCATTTTGAATAAATTTTTCGTTTTCCCACGTCATATCAATTTTACCATCTACTAAATTAACTTCAATCGGAGTAGAACCAGGAAGAGCACTCATTAAACTTCCCATAATGGGTCCTACATATCTGCTATCAGCAATAGATATTTTTCTTATTGAATCATAAAATTTGTATCTTGGTTTAAATCGGCCTATATCATAAAATTCTTCTAAATTTATTGTATAAGATTTATTATCCATACCTACACCAGTATAAGAATAAACATTTGCAGAATTAATGGCATCATTTTCTGATAAAATTTCGCCAGTATTAGCTTCTATTATATATTCAGCTATTTTGGAATTTGAATAGCCATTAATAACATAAACTAAATCTTGACTTCCATTATTATCCCAAATGTATAAATTATTGTTTAATACTTTTGAGTCATTTCCCATCTCATTTAAAAAAATATCATTTATATTATTTTTAGTTAATTTAGGAGAAATATTTATATTAATATCAGGAATGTAATAACCACTATAACTTAATATATTACCATTTTTATCAACAGATACTATAATATTTTGATTTAAAACAGGAATATTATTATATATTTGATTAAATCTATAATATG
Organism: uncultured Bacilli bacterium; assembly: GCA_947630575.1. Lineage (GTDB taxonomy): Bacteria > Bacillota_I > Bacilli_A > RF39 > UBA660 > Caccenecus. The sequence goes on along the minus strand of CANRIB010000023.1, from coordinate 17,509 downwards.
TTATTTCGTTATCAGTTTCTTGGTAATCTAATAATAATTCTTTAGTTGGATCATTAATTTTTAATAATTCTTTAATATCATTTAAAGCATTTAAAACTTCATCTTTATTATTTACTTTTTTAGTACTAAAAGAACCATTAATGAATTTAGGAATATTATTATCATTATAAGTATATGTTATTTCTTCGATATTAGAAACTTCGCCATATTCTTTATTATTTTTATTTTTTAACCATGTAAATAAAACAAAGCTTAATAAACAAATGAATATAAGTAAGATAATTAAAAAAACAAGTTTATTTTTTTTCTTTTTTTCTTTTATCACACTTTTTCCACAATATGGACAAACTATCATTTTTTTATCTATAGTTTGTCCACAATTCTCACAAACCATATTACTCTCCTCTATTCTTTATTAGTTGTTAAAACTTAAACATACAGTTAGGACAATTTGATGCATTGATGTCAACTGCAGTACCACAATTAGGACAATATTTTACATTTCCTTGAGGCGTTTGAACCTGACTTTGAACCATATTATTTTGAATAGGTTGCTGAAATTGTATTGATTGCCCATATACATTATTTGAATTATTTATATTATTTTGTTCTGGTGGTATAGTATTATTTTGAATAGGTTGCTGAAGTTGTGTTGGTTGTCCATATATATTATTTGTATTGTTTACATTATTTTCATTATTGCCTTTATATATAAAACTATGGGCCGCCAGTGCAATAATACCTATCCACAATAAATAAAATCCAATTCCTTTATCAAAATGAACATATCCACTCATTTTGCTGTTTAGATAAATTACAAAAATAATAATCAAAACTAATGGGATTAATGATAATTTAGGATTTTTAACATTAGCTATTTTTTTACCTATAATAGAATTAAATAATTGAGGCACATATTTTTCTATAATGTCTTTAAAAACAAATAGAGCATTTGCTAAAGTTAATGCTAAAATTATTTTCCCCTCTAAATACCCCCATAAAGAAATTGATTCACTAAAACCAAAAGCCGAAAATGTATAATATGGCAAAATAATTCCTAAAAACAAACTTATAATTCCTATTGCAGCTAATATTCTTTTATTTTTTATTATTTCCATCTTTTCACTCCTTCATAAATAATTAATTAAAAAAATTAAACATATCACCTAAATCAGATATTTGATTCATGAATAGCTTCACATATATAAAATATCCCGCAACAAGTATTATGCTAAAACATATAATATTAAAATATATTTTTTTATCTTTTTCTAACATTATCTCGCCATTTATAATTTCGTATAATGCTATAAACGAATATACTAAACTAATTAATGTAAAAATTATACTTAATGGATTCCATAATAAACCAAGTATTGGTGATATAATAAATGCTCCTAATACGATTGGTATAAGCGAGCTAGATACAATACCTAATATTTTATTAAAATTAATATTCTTTTTTATAATTAAACTACCCAAATAGAATATAATTGCTATACCAAATATAATTCCTACATATATCAAAAAGTTCTTGCCAATTACATCAAGGTATTTTATATCTTTCATTCTACTAAAATCCCAAGTTGTTGTTGGATCACTAAAAAGACTATAATTTACAACTCTAACTGTATTTATTACTGTTTGAATAAAATTTGCTAATGTTGCTATACCCGCTACAATTAAAACTAAGATAAACGAATTCTTAAAATTAGTTAATTTTGAGTTTTCATTTTTATATGTATTAATTGGCTGGATTAAAGAATAAACTATATATCTAAAATAATTTAAACTCATATTTAGTTGGCTTTGAACCGGGGGAACATTATAATTAATAGAATTATTAATTGCACCATTTACTGAGGGTTGTTGCATATTTGAAGGTATTGGTTGTTCTATAACATTTTGTTGGGGCACAGTTTGTACAACTAAATTATTTCCGCACTTTATACAAAATTTAGAACCTATTGCATTAAAAGTGCCACATTTATCACAATTCATTATTTATTCTCCTTTCTTATTATTATCATTAAATAGAGTTGATACTATGTTATTATCAGTTAATGAATTAAGTAATTGATTACCTAAATTTTCGCCACTAATAGTTGTGTTATTTGCATTTGCTATTTTAGAATTTGTAAGACCCTTTTTTGTTTGAATAAATTTATCAACACATCTTAAATTATCCATTTTTGTTTTTGTTTCTGTTTCATATTTATGTCTAGCATTTGAATTTCTATATCTTGCATATATAATAAAGAAATAAACTATTCCTAATAGTAAAAAAATAAAATTATATTCAAAATCAATTATACTCATTGCTAAGATGCCCAAAATTTCGACAATTACTGAAACCAAAATTAACTTAGGCATATAAATAGGTATGCTTCCCATTATTTCTTTAGTTCGAGCGTTAACAGCAACATAATGTAAAATTTTCTTATTACCTTTGACTTCTTGATAACTATATAACCACACTGGTAAATATGCTGATTTCCATTGTTCTCCTTTTATATTAACTTGCTCTGTACTCCAAGCAACTCCTCTATCATAGTTTTTTAAAGTAGAATTAGCCGAAAATTTTGCTACATCTTTAGATTGTTTTTCGACTAATGGTTTTAATTCATTAACATTAGTATCTCTCTTTTCTGATGTATATCCTTTTAAATAATTAGCATTATATTTAACACAATTTTGTATATCAAAAGGCATTATTGCATTTATAACATTGTTTGTTTTATTTGAATTATTATTTAATTTATCAGAACTAGATTCTACTGTTAATCCTTCAATAGCTAAATCAAATTGTCTTTCAACTTGATATAAATCGGCATCATAATAAGTTGTTGCATTACTACCGCTTCCGCGAGTATATCTTCTGTTTAAATGTTCTCCATGCCCTGACAAATAAACTTGAGAATTAATATCTACTACCATATATGGAAAATAGACACCCATTATATTTTCTGTTGTAAATTCCTCTTTAAATTTAGGGTTAGCATAAAATTTCCTTTTCCCTACAAATTTTTCAATTTCCTGTTGCGCTATATCTTTAGATATTCCAAAAGGGAGTAACACATCTGGTATGCTCCCATTTGGTATCTGTTGATTTACAGATAGTGTATTGCGACACCAATGGCATCTAGCTTGCGCTTGTGATGATGTATCAATAACTACTTCTGCTCCACAACTACTACATTTAAAAGTTAAAACATCATTTGTATCAGCAATAATGTTAGTAGCGCCAGAACCTATAACTTCACCTTGTAGTTTACTAATATCGGTTACCATGCCGGTGATTTTTTCTGGTTCAAATTCATGGCGACAATAATTACATCTTAATTTACCGTTTTGCGTATTTAGTGAAATATCGGTTGCTCCACATTTAGGACATTTATTTTGGCCATCTTTAGAGTCAATATCTGTTTTAATTATAGTAGTTGTACTAGCTTCATTATTCGTAGGGGTTATATTTTCATTATAACCATTTTGCATACTAAAGCCCCAATAATTGACTTTTTAATTTGTCATAATCTTCTTGTGTGATTAAACCGGCATCTAATAATTTTTTCTTTTCACTTAAAACTGCCATAGGATCTTGTTGTTGTGATGCCGGTTGTTGAGCAGTTGCCGGTTGATTAAAATTAGGTTGATATGATGATTGAGTCGGTTGTTGTTGCATTGCACCCATCACATTTCCAGCACTATTAATGCCCATTCCCATGAAAGCCATGCCAGCGCCTCCACCATTTTCGCCAGCAGCTTGCATACCTCTAGCCGCAGCTTGTTGCATAAATGAATTGCCTCTAGAACCACTTAAAGCATCTGCTGCTTTTACATCTTTCATTAAATTCTTTGTATCTTCGTCATACTCTATTGCTAATATTGCAGTTTTAACTATTTCTAAGCCTCTTTCGCTTTTCCATTGATAAGCATCTTCAACAGCTTGAGCCATAGCTTGGGCAAACCCTATTTGATCTCCCTGAATTTTTGATATTCGATTACCCTTACTTGGGTCATTTGTATAATTTGAAAAAGCAGCTGATAAAGTTCCAACAACTTCATTAAATAATTGATTGCTTGCATCATTGTCCATATCGGCAAAATCAAAAACTGGTGCTCCGGGCTGCAAATATTGTGATGGAACAAAATTTTTAATAAATAAAAGTGGATCTACAATTTTCAAAGTGTAAGTACCTCTTGTTACAGCTCCAACTTGTGTGCCAAAATAAGCGTCATCCCAATAAATTTCTGATTGAGTTCCAAATTTATTATTTGGTATTTCTTTTAAATTAACATAAAATGCTAATTGTTGAGCTCCAGGTTGGCCTCCAAACTTAAATCTATCCCATGAAGTTTTGATTGTTGAAGATATAATTCCATCACCAGCAAACATTGATTGTGAGTTAGGATCATCTGATCTAAATTCAAAACCACCAGGTTCCGTGATTAATCCTGTTATAAAACCATCTTGCATTGTTATTAATGCAGTACCTTCTGGTACAATTATTTTACTTCCGTTCGTAATAATATTGTTTGATCCATTTGTATTAGATCCTCTTCCTGCATTTGTTCCTTGGGGAACCGCTTCAAATAATGCAGCTGTAGCAGGAACTCCAGGTTTTGGAGCATAAAAATCTTTCCATTGATCGGCAAATGTTCCGCCTAGCGCGCCTCCGAACGCTTTAATAAATCCCATAATAAATACCTCTTTCTTATTTTAAAAATAGTAGATTAATTATGTAAAGAGTTTCTAAATAGAAATGTTGGTTAATAGTTATAATCCCCCTAAACTCCTCCCTTCATTTTGAATATAACAACCCAAAACATATAAACTATTTTTGCCTCTCCCTATTTTTAATCACTCCTATTCTTAAATATTATACCACACTTTGCTCGGATATGCCTAGATTTTTGGATAATTTTTTTTATAAATGAAATAATATTTACATAAGGTGGTTTTATGCTTAGATTGGAAAATATAAGAAAAGAAGAGAAACTTACTAAAATGCAAGTAAGTAAAATGCTAAATGTAAGTGATGTTACTTATGGTAAATGGGAACATGAATTAGAGCAAATCCCAACCAAAAGACTTTTCCAATTTGCTAATCTTTTTAAAATTAATATTGATTACTTAGTAGGATTAACAAATATTAAAATACCTAAAAAAGAACAATACACATTAAATATAATTGAAGTTGGGCAACATATTCGCGAACTTAGATTAGAATTAAATATGACATTAAGAGAAATAGCGGAAATTCTTGCAATATCTAATTCAACTTGGAGTGAATATGAAACTGGAACCTATTTGATTCAATCTACTTATTTAATAAATATATGTAAAAAAACAGGCATTTCAATAGATTACATATTAGGCAGAAGTAAAATTAAATATTTAAAAGATTTATTATAAATTTTAAAATAAAATATGGATTGAGTACAATAAATTTACTCATCAAATCAAAAGAAGAACTTTTTAATTTAGTAAAAATTGAAAACAGGATTATGTCCTGCTTTTTTAATTATCTAAGTCTTGTTCATGATAATTTTCTGGTTCGTTTTCTTCTAACCATTCAGTGGGAGTAAGTCCACTTTTTTTACAATCGTCTATTTCTTCTTTAGTTAAACCTAAACTTTTAGCTTCTTCTAAGAATAAATCTTCATTGTAGTCTTTTTTATTATCATTAAGTAAAAAATCAAATAAACTCATATATCCTTCCCTTTTCTATTTATATCATAGCGTATTTTTAATTATTTAACAAGTAATTACAGCAAATTTGTTTTTTAAGCATATAATAATATAGGTGATTGTCTATGTTTGGAGCGCCAGTTAGAACAGGACTTACTTTAACAAGAGTTTTAGGGGGAATATCGAAAACTTTAGGTATTGCTAATCAAGTTATTCCCTTATATAGAGAAGCTAAACCAATGATTAGAAATGCTAGAACTATTTTAGCTGTATTAAAAGATATGAATAAGCCTAGTACTAAAACTAATACAGTTAAAAATACACCTGTAAAAAAAGAAACTACTTTTAATAGTAAACCTATAAAAGTAGTTAATAGTCCTAGTTTCTTTCTTTAATAATCTTTTTTAGATTAGTTATTTCTTTTTGATGTTTTGCTTGTTCTTCAGTATTTTGTTCAGGAATATTTTTAATAATATTTTCTTCTTTAGTTAATAAATAATGATAATAATCTATATTAGAGCTTTTGCCATATTTTAAGTTAAAGTTATTATCTTTTTTAGAACTTTTAATAAATTTAATGATGGGATAAAATTTATGATGGTCTTTAATAACTATTTCCTCTTCATTATAGTAATTTAATTCTTGCATAGTTTTTCTTAGTTCTTCATGATTATTGTTGCTACTTATAATATATTTGGAGATGGGATAATTAGCATTTTTAACAATATTTAGGGCTGTATTAGTGCCAACTCCAGCGATAACAACAGTATTTATGTTATTTTCTTTAAGTGGAATATTTTTTAAGCCATCAGCATGATAAGTTTTAATGCTTACTTTGGATGCTTGAATATTTTTTTGGGCATTTTTTAAAGCTTCTCTACTTATATCTGATGCATATACTTCTTGACATAAGTTATTTTCTTTTAAATAAATAGCTAAATAAGCATGATCACACGCGACATCAATAACTATATCTTCCTTATTGATAAATTTAGTTAAAGCTTTTAATTTTTGATTTAACATATTAATCAGATAAAAAATCCCTTAGTTTTTTGGCACGTGATGGGTGTCTTAACTTGCGTAAAGCTTTAGCTTCTATTTGTCTTATTCTTTCACGGGTAACATTGAATTTCTTTCCCACTTCTTCAAGAGTATGGCAAGTACCATCAACAAGACCAAATCTTAATTCAAGGACTTCTTGTTCTCTTACTTGAAGAGTCATTAGAACACTTCTTATTTCTTCTTTTAAAATTTCATTTGTGGCATATTCTTCAGGGGACATACTTGATTCGTCTTTAATAAAATCTCCTAAATGAGAATCGTCTTCTTCCCCAATAGGAGTTTCTAAAGATACGGGCTCTTGACTTATTTTAATTACTTCTCTTACTTTATCAAGACTGATACCCATTTTTTTGGCTAGTTCTTCTTCAGATGGTTCCCTGTTAAGTTCAAGAGTTAATTGTCTTTGAATACGACTCATTTTATTGATTGTTTCAACCATATGAACAGGAACACGAATAGTTCTTGCTTGGTCGGCTAAGGCTCTAGTTATAGCTTGTCTAATCCACCATGTCGCATAAGTGGAGAATTTATAACCTTTATCACTGTCAAATTTATCAACAGCTTTCATTAAACCAATGTTACCTTCTTGGATTAAGTCTAAGAATAATAAGCCTCTTCCCACATATCTTTTAGCAATACTTACAACTAAACGAAGATTAGATTCGGCAAGTTTATTTTTGGCAACTTCATCACCGTGAGCAACTTGTTCACTTAATTCTAATTCTTCTTCAGGTGATAATAAACTAATTCTTCCGATTTCTTTTAAATACATCCTTACAGGGTCATTAATATTAATATCTTTAGTTAATTCAGCATCATCTAAAAGAATTGGTTCTTCTTCTAATACTTTAGGGATACCATCTTCCCCAGTAGCTTCATCTTCATCAGCTAAAACTTGGATTTCATTTTCCATTAAAGTATTATATATTTCATCTAAAGAATCATTATCAATATCTAACCCTTTTAAAGCATCGGCAAGTTGTTCAAAAGTTATATACTTCTTTTCTTTACCTACTTTTAATAAATCGGCAATTCTTTCTTCTAATGATTTGATTTCGACAATTTTACTAGCGGTTTCCACACTGTTATCTTTTTTATCCATTTCCTACACATCCTTTTTTTAATTCTATTAATTTATTAGCTAATTTAAGTTTTTCGTTTTCGTCTAGTTCATTATTTATTTTTTCTTTTAATTCTTGAATTTCAAGTTTTTTTTCTTCTTTTAGAGCACTAGTAATAAACTCCTTAAAATTAGACATCGACATTTCGTCTATTTTCGCTTCTTTTATAACTTCCATAGTATCATCATAGATATAATCTTTATTTTCTATATAGGTTATAAAATCGGCAATATTAATATTTTGATATAATTCATAATAATAGACTATTTCATTTACAATATTCCGATATTTCTTGGTTTTAAAATAGCCTAAATCTTTTTTAAAACATTCAATATAACTACAATCATTAAGCATGAAATAAATAATATTAATACAGGCCATATCATACTTAGAAATTTTCTTTTTGTCTAGTACTTTTGGTGCATTTTGTTCTTTTTTTTCAGGAACATTAAGGGTTTTTTCTAATTCTTTTTCAAGCATATCTAAGGGAACATTGTAGTTTTCGCTTATTTTTTTAATGGTTATACTGCGAGTTAAGTCATCATTAATATCTTTTAAGCTATTAATAGTTTCTTTTATATAAGAAACTAAATCTTCAGTTTTAGTTAAATCTTTATTCTTTTTAAAATAATTAAGTTTAAAATCTAGAAAAGTTAGAGGATTTTTAAGATTATTTTTAATAGCCTCAATTCCATTTTTAATAATATATTCATCGGGGTCTTTTTCATTACTTAATCTTACTACTTTGGGAGTTATACCTGCGGATGCTAAAATATTACCATTTTGAAAGGTCGCAGTTTCTCCGGCATTATCATTATCAAGCATTAAAATAACACTGGACCTAAGAGATTTTAGAATATTTACTTGATCTTTAGTAAGACTAGTTCCCATTAGGGCAACAACATTTTTTATGCCTTCAGAATATAATCTAATCGCATCCATATTACCTTCAACGATTATTACTTCTTTTTGCTTTTTAATTTCACTTTTCGCCCGATGGTAATTAAATAAGATTTGCCCTTTTTTAAAGATAGCACTTTCTTTAGAATTGATATACTTAGCTTGGTCATTTTTTTCGTATATACGACCCGTAAAACCAATCGGATTTCCTTCTAAATCATGGATAGGAAAAATTATACGATAGTTAAAGACATCATTGATATACTCGCCATTACGATTAATTAAGCCTAAATTTAGGAGAGTATCTATTTTATATTTTTTATTTAATAATAATTTATTTAAGGCATAATCTTTACCTAAGGCTAGACCTAAATCAAAATCTTTAATAACACTTTCTTTTAATGAGCGATTTTTTAAATATTCTTTAGCTTTAAGGCCTTCTTTAGTATTTAAATTATTTTGATAGAATTTTAACGCGAAAGACATAATTTCATATTCTTCTTGGTTATTTTTAGGTTTTTTGTCTTCTTTAATGTAACTATTAAATATTAAACCACTTTTTTCGGCCACGATTTTAACCGCTTCAATAAAACTAATATTTTCGATTTCTTTTACAAAAGTAAAGACATTACCGGCGGCACCACAAGAAAAACATTTATATATTTGTTTTTCAGAACTTACCGACATACTAGGTGAATGGTCTTCATGAAATGGACAAACACCAAAATAGTTTTTGCCTTTTTGGGTTAAAGGCACATAACTGGAAATAATATCAACAATGTTGGATTGTTGGCGAATATTTTCGATTTCTTGATTTTGCAATCTGCCATCACCTAAAATTGCCCTTCTAATTATATATATTACCCGGACCCCCTCGATTTCCTTTTTTTAAGAGTCATTTTTTTGCAAATTTTACATATTTTTTACACTTTTTAACTCTCCATAATAAATAGTTTGGCTAAAATCGTCATTTTTAGTACAGGTGATTAAAGTTATGATATTTTTATTAGTTTTTAAAATATCTAAGGTACCAGTTTTAGCTTGGGTAGAAATTTTAAAGATTTGATAAGAATAGATTTTATCTTTATAATATAGTTTAACTAAATCATGAAAAGATAATTTATAAAGATTATGAAAATAAGCATTATTCCCATTTCCCGAATGACCGGCGATTATTACATTGCTATTCTTAGAATCTGGAAAAATACTTTCTTTCGCAACCCATAAATCTAAATCAACATTTTGGTTATGGGGATTTAACGCTTTAATAAATTTAATTTTGGGTATTTCTAAATAAGTTAGATTCTCTTCTTCTTTATTTGATATTATTTTGTGATTATCAGTTAGATAAGAAATAATATCTTCATAACTATTATTTAATTTAAAATTAGTATCTTTACTTAAGGTAAATATTACACTTATTAATAAGAAAAATAAACCGATGTTTTGTCTTGTCATTTTTGCCTCTTATATTTTCTAAATAAAAAAACTCGTGATAAAAGTAAAACGAGTTTTAATTAATATACCATATAAGTTTAGGTTTGTAAATATTTTTGGTTAGTAAACTTATTTATGATAGGAATAGTAAGACTACTTATTAAAATGGCAAAATAAATTCCTTCATACTTGCTAATTAAAGTTAGAAAGAATGCTGATAAGCCCATGATAAAGCCATAGATAAACATTCCTTTGGTATGATGGGGACTAATTGATATATCAGCTCCCATAAAAATTAAAGCAAAATAGATATAACCATTACATAATATATTTATTAAAGAAGTATTTTTAAATAAAAAGATACCTAGAAAATTTAAAATTATAAAAGTAGTAATGGAAGAATAAGCAATAATTTTTTTATAATATTTATTTAAACTTAAAATAATTAGACTAATAATTAAAATTAATAAACTTGTATTAGCAAGACCACCCGGGCCATGACCAATAAAGATATCCGCGAGATTATAGTTGAATTTATTTAGTTTTTCGGCAATATTTAGATAAGAATAACTATTTAATAATAGACCTAATAAAGCTATAATACGGACAGTTGAGGCAGTATTTATTTTAAAGTTAAATCTAAGGGTTAAATATTTAACTATGAATAAGCCGGTAAATAAGATTATAGGATACATATATATATTAGTATTAAGAGAAATTGTACTAGTAATAATTAATGATATTAGAATATTTGGTTTTGTTTCTTCTTTAAAGAATTTAGCAATAATAAAACCTATTAGAATACTAATAATATAAAAATAAAGAGGTATTAAAAGCATTTTAAATTTAATTAAATTATTAAAATATAATAATAAACCATTTTTATAAAAACCAAATATTAATAAAGGAATTAAGGCTAGATAATAACTATTTATTAAAGTGCGATAATCTTTAGGATAATGTAAAACTGGGGAATTATTCATTTTCTCCTCCTTTTAAGTAATCATTAAAATTTATGTGGGTAGGACAAATATATGAACATAAACCACATTTTAGACATTTATTTTGAACTTTTTTAGCATAAGTAGGATTTTTTAAGAGAATAGGACTTAAGTTTACAGGACATATTTCGGTACATATTCCACAGTTGATACATGGTTTAGGAGCTTCTTCAGGTCTTTTTTGCATACATATGATACTTTCAACTTCTTCTGTAATAACAAAGTCTTTAATATTTATTTTTTTACCCATCATTAAGCCATTAACATAAAAGTCGACATCTTTAGTAGTAATAGTAAGATAATTATTTAATAATTCTTCTAATTTAAGACCTATTCGTACTTTAAATATGGTTGGTGTCGTTAGAGCATCACCGGTTATAATTATTAATTTATCAGTTTTTTGTCTATTTCTTTTAATTAAATTATAGATATCATAAAGAAGACTCGCTTTAATTATTAAAGAATCATTTTCGAGATTTAAATATTTTTTTAAAAAGATATCTTTTCCTAATAAATATAAGTTAGGGACTATTTTAAGTTTAATATTGGGATACATGCCTAAACATTCCATTAGTTTATGAATATTTTCACCACTTGATGATTTAACACAGATGGTGATATTTTTAAAATTGTATATTTTAGCTAATTTATCTAGAATATCTAAAAATTCTTCATAATAAGTTAATAAATAAAAATTTTCAGTTAAAACATAAGGTTCATCATCGATGGCGTTTAAGACTAAATCTTGATTATTTTTTATGTTTATTTTAAATTGGAGTTCTAAAAGTTTAGTTAATTTATCTTTAGGTAAATTATTAAGATTTATTTTTACTTGGGATTTTATTAGTTTTTTTTCTTGGAAATCATTATGAATTTCAAGAGCATTTTTAAGACCATCTATAGTATTAACAGCTTTTAAGCCCGAAATGATACCCGAGATGGGAGAAGTTTCAACATAGTAGTTAGTTTTATATAAAGGAGTACCAATTTTTATTTGTTCATTTTTTTTAATTAGGATGCTCGCTTGCTTGGCAATAGGAATATAGATAGTATCGGGATTATCATAACTTATAATTTTACTGGATACAACAATATTTTCGTTTTTAACTAATTCAATTAGTTTTTCCATGATACCACCTTGTCTTAATTATACTAAAATTAAATATTAAATTCAATCTTTTACCTTGATTTTATATTAAATGAAAAAGAACAGTTAAATATTTTTTTTCTGTTCTTTTAAATTATTTAAATATTCTTGTAAATTAATAGCTACATTTTCTGGTAAGATTTTTTTTAATTCATCTAAACTTGCATTACGCATTTTATTCACACTGCCGAAAGTTTTAATTAATTCTTTTTTACGTTTAGCCCCTATTCCTTCAATATTATCTAAAACACTGGATATAGCGCCTTTACTCCGAATAGTGCGATGGTAACTAATCGTATAACGATGGACTTCATCTTGCATTCTAGTTAAATAGTGAAAGACAGCTTTAGTTTTATCAAGTTCAATTGTTCTATAGCCTAAACTATCAATTAAATCATTAGTGCGATGCTTATCATTTTTTCTTAAACCACAGACTCTTATATTAAGATTTAAATCATTTAAAATATTTAGACAAGCATTTATTTGATTAATACCACCATCGACAATTATTAAATCGGGAAGTTCCGTTTTTTCCATTAAAGCTCGATAGTAACGACGATAAATAACTTCTTCCATCGTATGATAATCATCATTTTTATCTAAACTTATTTTATATTTACGATATTCTTTTTTGGCAGGTCGACCATTTTTAAAAACAACCATACAACTAACAGTAAACTCCCCAAAAAGATTAGAGTTATCAAATAAATCAATACGATCTAACTTGGGTAAATTTAATAATTCTTTTAACTCTTCGTTTGCAACTTCAGTTTTTTCTTCGTCTTTAAATATTTGTTCCATTTCATTTTCTAAGTTTATTTTAGCATTTAAAGAAGCCATATCAATTAAATTCTTTTTTTTGCCTTTCATGGGAACAACAAAGTTGGTTTTAATTATTTCACTTAATATTTCTTTATTTATATCTATAGGGACTAATATTTCTTTAGGTATTTCATGACGACTATAAAAATTCATAATATAATAATCAAGTTCGTCTTGATAATCACTAACAACAGGAAATATATCGGTATGTCCCCCAACCATCCGACCATTTCTTAAAAATAAAATTTGAATACTTAAATAGCCTTTATCAAAGAAATAACCTAAACAATCACGATTAACAAAATCATGCAATTCCATTTTTTGTTTATCTAAAATAATATTAATATAGTTTAATTCATTTTTTAATTCTAAAGCCATTTCAAAATTAAGATTTTTACTATACATATTCATTTTTTCAATTATTTTATTTTTTAAGATTTCTCCATTACCTCTTAGAAAAGATAAGATTTCTTCTTCCATGGCTTTTAGTTTTTCATTGTCTACATTATGTTCACAGTAACCTAAACATTCCCCAATATGGTAATATAAACATACTTTTTTAGGCATAGTTTCACATTTTTTTAAAGGATATAATCTATTAATTAATGATACTATTCTTCTCGCCGCATAAGCATTAGGGTATGGGCCAAATAACATTTTTTTGTCTTTCTTTTTAATATTTAAGTATCTGGCAACTTTTAGTTTGGGATATGGTTTATTAATGTATTCTATATAAGGATAACTTTTATCGTCTTTAAGTAAGATATTATATTTAGGGTCATAATGTTTAATTAAATTAAACTCAAGTAAAAAAGCTTCGAGTTCTGATGAGGCCACAATATATTCAAAATCGGCAATTTCACTAACCATCTTAGCAGTTTTTCCTGTATGAGGACGATTAAAATAAGAATTGACACGTTTAAATAAGTCTTTAGCTTTACCGACATAGATAATTGTTCCCTCTTGATTCTTCATTTGATATGAGCCGGGCAAATGAGGGATTAATTTTAATTTCTCCTTAAACATATTTTTTCACCTACTTACATATTATACTACAATTTTTTAATTTTTTAAGGTATAATTAAGATGGTGTTATTATGAAATTAATTAATTCTTATACTTTAGAAATTAAAAAATCAAAATTTATAGCTTTTTATTATGAAGTTAATTCTGTTTTGGAAGTTCAAACAATACTAGATAATTTAAAAAAAGAACATAAGAAAGCTAGACACTTACCTTATGCTTATAAAATAGGGCCTCAAGTTAAAAAATCGGATGATAAAGAACCAAGTGGGACGGCGGGTATGCCTATTTTAAATATCATTGATAGAAATAATTTAAATAATGTTTTAATTGTAGTTGTTAGATACTTTGGAGGCATTAAACTAGGAGCTGGAGGGTTACTTCGAGCTTATAGTAATGCTATTAAAGAAGTTATTAAATGTTAATATTTTCTAAGACTACAGCGTTAGGATTAGGTTTGCTATCCCTCACTACTTTTACATAGTTACCAATTATACCAGCAGTACCAATGGTTACTCCTAAAAAGATTATAATTGCTATTAATATTTTTTCATAATAATGTAACATATTTATCACCTATTATTAGTATAGCGTATATTTCACTATTTAACAAGAAAATAGTTAATTGGTTGACATTAAGTTTATTAATAAATTAAAGAACAGAAGGTTTTTTGCTTTCTGTTCTTGTATTATGTTTGGGTAAAGGTAACCCATAAACTTGTCTATTAATAAAAAGGATTAGCATAATAGACAAGTAATTTTTTTGGTTAAGATATTTCATATGGAGTATCTATTGTACCATTTCCTGTTATTGTTACATCAGCCTTTAGATTTATTACAGGACGGATACCAAACGTGCTATCCACGCCGGCGGCGCCATACGAATACACAGAGAACACCCAAGCAGTGCCGCCATCAAAGTAAGACGGAGACATTGTCCAATAATAACCGCTTTGATTATTTAAATAATAACTTGTATTATTTTGGTTATATAATCCTCCTGCAAATGTTACTTCATCCGCTGTGATTAATCCTACTGGATAAGTTAAACTCTTTGTCCCTGAAGTTTGTTTTTTGTCTGTTGTTGTTTTTTGGGCTGCTCCTGTATATGTGAAATAATCATTATCTATATCTTTACATTTAAATGTTGGTTTTGATTTATAGGTAGCACTTGGATTATTTCCTCCTGGTCTTAATCTTAAATATGCTCCATAATATGTTGTTGTAGTTCCTGTCCCTCCATTATCTGTTTCATTTCCCCATGCTGTTGTATTAGCAGTTGAATTTCTTCTATCATTACAAAATCCGGCATCTGGATCAATTCTTCCATTTCCACTTGCAAATTCATCTGCTAAATTATCTTTAAACCATGTATCTAATACTGTTAATACATTACTTTTTGTTACATCTGTGTCAGTTCCATGACCATGTATACTTCCTGTTTTAAATTGAAATCCTACGTACTCCGCATGATTATAACTTCCGTAATATTTAACGTTTGTAGTTTTATTTATTAAAGCATCTGTTCCACTTGTTGTATATCCTTCATCATTTGTTGCCGCACTTCCTTCTCCTGCATATATTAACCTTATTGTTCCATCTCCATTTATTCGGATGATTCGCCAATATAAATCATTGCCACTTCCTGATTGAGTTCCTGATTTACCAAATTTGACCCAATTGTTATTTACTTTTCCTCTATAATAATATGTTGTTCCAAAATCGTCACTATCGGTATAAAGAGTATCTTTATGTTCAGCAGTATCTATTGTACCAAAGCCATCTGTTTCGCCTGGCATTGCTGTCTTTCCTAAACTTGCTAATGTATCTTCAGAAGTTGGTATTTTATCATAATATAAGTAACAACTTGTTCCGTCTATTGTTAGGCCTTTTATATTTATACTGTTATCTTCATAGTTTGTACTTGCCTTTGCTCCATTACTACATTGACTTGCTTCTGTATTTATTTTATATCCTTCTCCTGGCATTGTTTTTGCTTCTTCATACTTTCCTGTTTCTTCATTTTTAATAAAATATCCTAGTATATTTATATCTGCTTTAGTATTACTTATCTCTCCATATACTCTTCCATTAAATCCTTCTCCTATATCTATACTTTGATTTCCATTGTCTGGATATTCTACTATGATATAATAATATTTCTTTTCGCCTTCTTCTTTTGCTGTTATAAATTCTGTATTAGTTATTTTTATTGTTTGTTCTTCTTCTGTTGTTTTTGGTATTTCTCCTTCACTTATTGGCTCTCCTAATTCTCCAGTTGTTGTACATACCTCATTTAATTGTTGGGCTCCTTTTATTACTTTCTTTTTCTTTTCACAAGTTAAACTTATTTCTTTTTCTTCTTCTGATACATATACTTTATATTTTAAATTAGTATTTAAATTATTTGTTCCTACCC
This sequence comes from uncultured Bacilli bacterium, assembly GCA_947630575.1. Taxonomy (GTDB): domain Bacteria; phylum Bacillota_I; class Bacilli_A; order RF39; family UBA660; genus Caccenecus. The sequence continues at coordinate 885 of CANRIB010000023.1, read as the reverse complement.
ATGTTAAGTTATAGGCGATAAGTTCATTATTACCTGTTGCAGTTGCAGTTACTTTAGACAATGTTTGATGTCCTGGATATATATCATTATCACTAAACTCTATGTTACCACTTATATCTAATGTTGAACCATTTATAGTCGCGGTTCTTCCTTCTGTTGTTGCTCCACTTCCTTTAAAAATAGTTTTACCTACAAAGTATGCTAAAGACACACCTATTCCCAATATTAATACACTTAACAATATTATTACTCTTTTATTCTTTTTCATTATATTTAACTCCTTTTTTTATACTTATTGTGGAGTTATTCCACATATTATATTAAAATTATACTCCGAGTTTCTCCACAAGTCAAGAAAAATATTTGGAAAAATGCGACAATATAGTTGGTGATAAAAATGATAGGTAAAATTATTAAGACAATGCGAAGAGAAAAAAATTATTCACAAGAGGAATTGGCGAAAAAAGTTTTTTTGGGAAGAACTACTTTAAGTGATTATGAAAGAGAAAAAACGGATATTAATTTTGATACTTTGGAGAAGATTGCAAATGCTTGTGATTATGAGATTTTATTTGTTCATAGGAAAGATAAATCTAAAATTTTAACTTCTAAAAATATTAATAGAAAAGAGATTTAAAATATAAATAAAGTTTTTAAGCATAACTTTTAAATAGATACAATTGACTTTTGAATTAAATTATATTATATTATAAGTGCATTTGAAAATGTTTCTCGCTTACGGATGGTGCGAGTTATAAATGATTCCGATGGAAAATGCTAAAAAGTTCTATTTTATTAGAGCTTTTTTAAATACAAGAAAAATGAAAAATAAATTTTTCATTAAGTAGAATTCCTTTCGGAATTCTTATTTTTTTGTTATACTTA
>CANRIB010000022.1 GCA_947630575.1 uncultured Bacilli bacterium | reverse complement strand
TACTTTAGTAGGGAGCCAATAATAAAGCCTTTTAGGCGAAACAGAAAAACCACCAGCTATGCTGGTGGAAATTTATTCAATTGCTATCTTTTATTTATTCTTCCCATTAGATAATCAGCACTTGCTTTATATTTAGTACATATCGTATATAAATAATTAGTTGAAAGCAAATTAACTCCACGTTCATAAGAAGATATAGTGGAAAATGTTGTATTTAAATATTCTGCTAATTTAGTTTGAGTAATTTTATTTTCTTTCCTAAATTCTTTTAATCTTATACCTGCCACTTTTTTATCTACTTCTTTATTTATATTCTGATATTGTTTATTATCTGTAAACTCAAATACATAATCTAACGAAACATCATAATAATTACATAAATTAATTAAATGTTTAATAGGAATAGTAACATAATTATTTTCATAGTGCCCATATTGACTTCTATCTATTCCTAAAATAGAAGCTATTTCTGTTTTAGTAAGACCAATTCTTTCTCGTAATTCTTTTAATTTATCTGTAAACATAATATTATCACCAGTATAATTCTCTCACAAGTACTCTTATATTTTTAAATAACGGGACAAATAATGTAATTTTTCTTGACAAATAGTATATGAGATATTATAATTTTAATATAAGTTAGGAATTTCTAATATGATTGATAAGGAAGGAATCAAAGTCATGGAATTTAAGAAGATAGAGCAAAATAATATTAAAAAAGTATTATTAGTTTTAGTTGTATTAATAGCAATAATAACAACAGTAGTATCATTAAGGTCAAGAGCCAAATATCAAGTAACCAGTAATGCTCAAATAGTAAATGGTGTAATAAACTATAAACCATATGATTTTAAGATAGTAGCAATATACAAAGAAAAAGATACTGGAGGATATGAAGAAACAACAAGTGTGCCAACTACGGGTTATGAAATAGACGAGAAAGAAAGCAAATGTATGATAGACGATAATAACAAAGATACAGGAGCAATATTAAAAACAATAGATGGTAATCATACATTTAGTAATCTAAAGAAAAGAGATAAATGTACTTTATATTTTAATAAAGAAAAAACAGCTGTAGAGCAATTGTTAGCAGAAAAAATAATAACACCAGGTGAAAAAAATGGTTTTGGAACGACTGATACAGCAGAGCATACAAATACTCTTTATACCGATAGTGACGATTTAGGAACAACCTATTATTATAGAGGAAAGGTAAATAATAACTGGGTAAAATTCGGAAAAAATAAATCCAATCAAGATATATATTGGCGAATCATCCGAATAAATGGGGATGGCACAATAAGGTTAATATATGCTGGAGAAGGAAGTGCAGCAACAACTGATGGAGGATATACCACAAGTGGAACAGATGCTTTAATAAATAAAAATACTACTTTATATAATGGAAGTTATAATCGAGCAGAGCATGTAGGATTTCAATTTAAACTTGGAGAGAAACATGCTCATGGAACTGGCACAGATGTAACAAATAGTAATGTATTAGCAGTATTAAATACATGGTTTAAGGAAAACTTAGCAGAGTCAAGTTCAAATGAATGGAATAACGGAAATGATAAAATTGATCCAGATGCAGGATTTTGTAATGATAGAAGAAATTCAACCACTAATACAACAGCATGGGGAAGTGAAAACGATATGGGAGGTATTGGTTCTGCACCAACATATTATGGAACATATTTAAGATTAAGGCCAGAAGGAAATAATCCAAGTAGTACTAATAAATCAAAACCAACATTTAAATGTAAAGAAATAAATGATGATTATTTCACATATACAGGAGCAGCACAAAAAACAACGACCGACAAAAAACAAACTTCAGGAACAAAGAGTTTACAATATCCAGTAGGTCTAATAACCGCGGATGAAGTAACCTTTGCAGGAGGTTTATATCATAAAGATAACACAGCATATTATTTATATAACCAAAGTGGCTTTTATTGGACAATGACTCCGTATTACTATCTCGACGGCTATGCTGCCGTGTTCAATATGTCTGCGAATGGTCTTCTTACTGACAACGACGTGAACAAGATGCTTGGTGTGCGCCCAGTAATAAATCTGAAGGCAAATACAATGTTTAAATCAGGAGGAACTGGCACATCAAATAATCCATACGAAGTTTCATGATGGAGTATATTGTGTTTAATTTAACTCTTGATTCAAGAATAAGATTAAATAAAAAAATACTTGCTCATATTGCTCTAAATTTTATCTATGGGCAAGAAATATATATGCAGGGCTCTCTCCTTGCATTTTTTATTTACATTTTTATAAAACTATTTAAAAGTGTACCAAAATAAAAAAATATATGTTATAATAAATCCAGAATAGGATAGAAGTGTTATGAATAATAAGAAAATTAGATTTCCTTTTAATATTATACTAGCTCCCTTTATATTTATTATCAGTTTTATTAAACACTTTTTTATAGGTATAAAGTTTGTTTTTTTTGATAGTTGGTTTAATCGGATTAATTATAAAATAAAAGAAAAAGAATTTAAAGAAAGGGGACTTAAAGGCAGTCCTGTCTTAACTAAATCTACCCCTAAAAAAGAATCCCCAGCTGAAATATTATCTATCAGTGAAAGACAAAAAATAGCCTATGAAAAACGTGAATTAATCGCACAAATGCAACGAGAAATAAACACTCGTAAAGTAAGTAAAGAATATTATGAATATTTTGGAACAGATACAAGTGGTCGTAAAGTAAAAGGGGTAATGAGTGCTACTAATAAAATAACTCTTCATAACTTTTTAGCTAATGAAGGAATAGATGTATATTCTATTAAGAAAGCTAAAAAAGAGAATTTCTTAAAAAAGATAGGTTTAGATAGTGAAAAAGAATTAAGTATCAAAGACATAATATTTTGGCTAACTCAAGTATCAACTTATTTAAAGGCTGGTATTACCTTAAATGATACTATAAAACTTATGACTAAACAAGCCTTAAAAGATCCCCAAAAATGTAAGCTATATCGTGCCATCTCTTATGAACTTACATTAGGTGAAAGTTTCAGTGTTGCTCTTGAAAATCAAGGAAAAGTATTTCCACCCTTATTAATTAACATGATAAAGTCTGCTGAAGCCACCGGAGAATTAATCAAAACTTTAGACGATATGGCTGATTATTACACTGAAATAGATAAAACTCGTAAAGAAATGCTCAGTGCTATTATTTATCCTACGATTTTAATTGTCTTTGCTATCGCGGTTTTAACATTTATCATGGTTTATGTTATTCCGGAATTTATCAAAATATATGACCAAGCCGGTATTGAAGTAAGTGGCTTTACTCTTGGTATTATTAATCTAAGTAATTATCTAACTAGTCATTTAAACATGATAACTCTAAGTTTATTAGTCATAATTATTATTATCTTACTTTTATACAAAAATAATAAAACTTTTCGTAAAGCTATTCAAAGCTTTGGTATGCATCTTCCATTTTTTGGCAAAATAATTATTTATCATGAATTAACTTTATTTACTAAAACATTTTCTAGTTTACTTAAAAATAGTGTGTATATTACTAATAGTATGGAAATACTAACTAATATAACTACTAATGAAGTTTACAAAGATATTATGTTAGAAACTATTGGTAATATCGCGAGTGGCGAAAAAATATCTACTTCTTTTTATAATAAATGGTGTATCCCGGATGTTGCCTATTACATGATTGTTACTGGTGAATCTACTGGAGAATTATCACTTATGATGGATAAAGTAGCTACTTACTATGGTGATTTACATAAAAGCAAAGTTACCAATTTAAAAGCCTTTTTAGAGCCTATTATGATTGTTATCTTAGCAATTATTGTCGGTGTTATTATTTTAGCTGTTGTTATTCCAATGTTTAGTTTATATGGCGAGATTAAATAGGAGGGATTTAAATGATATTCATTATATTTTTAATTGGTTTTAGTTTAGGTATTGCCTATTCTATTATAGGTGAAAATCTACCTTTATTAATACCCGAAGTTCCTGTTAAAGAATCTAATTCCTGGATTTTAAACCTTTTTATCGCATGTTTAAATGCTGTAGTTTTACTTGTAAGCTTTTATCTTTATGGTCTAAGCTATGAATTTTTCTCTAGTGCTCTAATCATGGGTATTATCATGTTAGTTTTTATTACTGATTTTAAATATATGATAATTTTAGATAGTCCTCTTATCATTGGTAGTATCCTCGCCTTTATTCTAAAAGCTTATTATTATGGTTTTAAAAGTGCTCTTTTAGCTTTATTAAGTGGCTTAATTCTCTTTATATTTATGCTTATAATTGGCTTTATTGGCCGTAAAATCTTTAAAAGAGATGCCTTAGGTGGCGGCGACATAAAATTATCGGGAGTAATTGGCATCATTTTAGGTTTAAGACTTGGTCTATGTGCTATCATTATTTCTAGCTTACTTGCAATGCCTTATGCGCTTGCCTCTCTCATGTTATCTAAAAATCGGGAAGTTCCCTTTGGACCATTTCTTGCTGGAAGTATGGGTTTAGTATATCTTTTCAGTGATAAATTTATGAATCTTATAAATTTCTTATTCTAAGCCTGACTTATTATCAATAATATTTGAAAATGTCTCAAAAATTTATAAACATAAACGGGAAAAATCTCGTTTTTGTTTACAATAAATTTACATAAATAATTGCATTTTAAACTTTTACGTTTTATAATTAAAACAGAAGGTGATATATATGGATAAAAATTTAAGTGAAAATTTAATAATACAAGCTGCTTCTAGTGTTCATGCTGATTGGTGTATTCAAGAATTAAAGGCTTTTTATGAAAGAGCAAAAGTTGCTTATCAGGAAGTCGGAAATCCGGGAGAGGCTTTTAGAAGAGCGTGCTTTAAAGGAAATCAGAAAAGAAATGAAGTACTTTTTGATGGTGCATGGATAAATCTGCATGAAACTTTGATTTCTAAAATATTTAATAGTTTCGAAGATTTTATGATAGTGTTTAATAGAGGCGGAATTGATGTAAAAAGATTTGTTAAAAGAAATTTAACGGCCGAAGAAATAAAAAATCAAAATTATGAAGATTATAAAAAAGAAACTGGCGAAGAAAATATTTTAAGACCTTTTACTAGTTTATCAGCTGATTCAAAAAAAGAAAATTTGGAAGCAGCAGTAGGTGCTTATAATGTTTATGTTCAAATGTCTAAAGCAGGAATAAGTATAGAAGATATGTTAAATAATCTAGAAATAAGAGATATTATAGGGGTAGCAATACATACTGATTGGTTAAAGAGAAATATGAATCATCCTAATGATAGTTTAAAAGTTCCTTATAGTCAATTAGACGAATGGACTAAAAGTCAAGATTTAGTAGTATTTGATGCTTTATTAGGAGTTGTAAGGAAGAATCTAGAACAATATAAAGTTATGAGCGAAGAGGGCTTTGTCCTACCAGATTATGTAGAAGAAGAAAAAAATCTATTGGGTAGTTTTGATCGATAAATAGATTATTCTAATATTAAAGATTTAAGTTATAAGATAGAAGTGATGAATATAAATTTGTCACTTTTTTAAATATTAAATTATAATTTCTTTTTCTTTCATAATTCACAATCTCTCAAGCTAGGGCACTTGATGTAACATATAATATATTAGCTTGATACAAAATCAAACACTAACCCTTAAGACATAATGATATATAATAATCGTATATTCTAGACATGTCTTATTATTTATACTTGTAAAAAAGAAAAATATAAGTTATAATATAAAAATAGATTTGAAAGGAAAATGTGTTATGAAAAATGTGTTTGAAATTGAAATAACAGTTAAAGGCGAAGCATGGGAAAAAGCCCTTGATAAAGCCTATAAAAAGAAAAATAAAGAAGCTAAAATTGAAGGTTTTAGAAAAGGTACAGCCCCTAAAGATATTTATATTAAAAAAATGGGAATTGAAACATTATATATGGATGCTGTAGATGCTGTCATGGATGATGCTTATAAAGAAGCTTTAGCGAAAGAAAAAGTTACACCCATCATTGAACCAAATGTTGATATTCTTAAAATAGACAAAGACGCGGTTACATTTAAATTTAAAATTATAACTAAACCAGAAATTACGATGGGCGATTATAAAAACTTAAAAGTTAAAAAAGAAAAAGCTGAAGTATCTAAAGAAGAAATAAATGAAGAAATAACCAAATTAAAAAATCAACTTGCCGAGATTGTTCCTAAAGAAAGTGGTAAAGTTGTTAAAGGTAATACTGCGGTAATTGATTTTGAAGGTTTTGTTGATGGTAAATCTCTTGAAGGTGGCAAAGGCGAAAACTTCCCATTAGAAATTGGTTCTAATACTTTTATTCCTGGTTTTGAAGATGGTGTAATTGGTATGGAAATTGGTGAAACTAAAGAATTAAATCTTAAATTCCCAGAAGATTATGTTGCCGAACTTAAAGGTAAAGAAGTTTTATTTAAAGTTACTGTAAAAGAAATTAAAGAAAGAATTATTCCTGAAGTTAATGAAGATTTCTACAAAGATTTAGGTTTTGAAGATATTAAAACTGAAGAAGAATTTGAAAATGAAGTTAAAAATGTTATTTTAGAAAGAAAAAATGCTGATATTGACGATAAATTTATTGATGATTGCCTAGAAGCTGCTTCTAAAAATTTAAAAGTTGAATTAAATCCTGAAATTATTGATGATGAAGTTCACAGGATGATTCACCAATTTGAAGAACAAATCCGTATGCAAGGAATCAAACTTGAAGACTATATGCGTATTGCCGGCTTAACTCATGAAAAACTTCATGAACAAATGGAACCTGAAGCAATTAAAAGAATAAAATATCGTTATATGTTAGAATATATCGCGGATAAAGAAAATATTGATTTCACCAAAGAAGAAGTTACCGCTAAAACTAAAGAAATGGCCGATAATTATGGTATCTCTGTTGAAGAATTATTAAAAGCTTATGGTTCTGATGAAGTTGTTAAATATGATATGAAAATGCATAAAGCTTTAGAAATAATAAAAGAAAATAACTAGAAAGCAAAAAAAGCTTTCTTTTTTCTTTATTTAAAATAATTTGTTTGTTATAATATATTAGAGAGTGATATTATGCCAAATATAAAATATGTAATTACTAGAGCCTTAAATATGGATTATAAGATGTTATTTACTAAAATTAATAACATTCACAAAAAAACTAAAAAAAGTAGAATTGCTATCTTTAATGATATGCGAAAATGTGCTCTTAAATATGGTGCTGGATACATGGATTATGATTTATTTGAAATGTATAACTTAACTGACGAAGAAAGAGATACTTATATAACTCGTGGTCGCAATAATGCTCTTATAGCAAAGTATAACAATCCCGAATATAATTATATTTTTCGCAATAAATATGAATTTAATAAACGTTTTAAAAAATACCTTAAAAGAGATTTTATTAAAGTTTTAGATACTCCAAAAGAAGATGTAATTAAATTTATGAAAAAGCATCAAGTATTTATGGCTAAACCTATCACGGGTACTTGTGGTAAAGGAATTGAAAAAATTAACATCAAAGATTATAAATCTTTAGAGGAATTATATGCCTATCTTTCTGGTAAAGGTATGAATTTTGAATTAGAAGAATTAATTGAACAAAGTAAAGAGGTAAATAAAATATATGCTGGAAGTATCAATACAGTTCGCATTGTAACTATTCTTGATGAAGAAGATGTTCCCCATATTATCTGTGCTTATTTTCGGATTGGCAATGGCAAATATGTTGATAATTTTAATTCTGGTGGGATGGTTGCCCCAGTTAATGAAGAAACTGGTGAAGTAATCGATAAAGCCATTGATAAAAATAAAAACTTATATGAAGTTCATCCGGCAACAGGAACTAAAATAAAAGGCTTTAAATTTCCTGACTGGGAAGAAGCTCTAAAATTAGTAAAAGAAGCTACACATGAAGTACCAGAACTTAGATATGTTGGTTGGGATGTCTGTTTTTCTAAAGTTGGTCCAGTTTTAGTTGAAGGAAACGAATTTCCTGGTCATGACATCTATCAATTACCCGAACATACTCATAATAAAATTGGTATCTGGCCTAAATTTACTAAAGCCTTTCCGACCAAAAAATAAACTATTTAAACAATAGATATAGACAAAAGAAAATTAATTATTTATAATAGATAGAAATTAAGTGCTGGGAGTGATTATATGGAACAGAATTTATTAGTTATGCTACTTAAAGGATTAGTCTTACTCCCCAATCAAGAAGTAAAGCTAGAAATAAGTAACAAGTTAAGTAAAGAAATAACTCTTACTGCGACTAAAAATTTTAATCGCCATGTTTTAGTTATTACTCCCAAAAATAACTTGGAAGAAACTCCCGAAATAAATGACTTGCCCGAAATAGGGGTTGTAGGTCGTATTAAAAGTCGTATTGAACTTCCGAGTGGTAATGTGAGAGTCATAATTAAAGGCTTAGAAAGAGTTAAAATAGTTAAATTTAATAATAATAAAGACAATAATGATATTTTAGAAGCTACTATCGCAAGATTAGATTTACCTGAACTTGATGAAGTTGAAAAAAAAGCTTTAATTAAAAAATTAAATGATTTAATAAAAGAATATGTATCTAAATCTAAACATATTTCTAACAGTCTTTTAAATACTCTTAAAACAATCGACGATTTATCAAAACTAACTGACATGATTTGTTCTTTTATGCCTCTAACTTTTGTCAAAAAATTGGAATATGCAGAAGAAATAAATGCTTTATATCGTGCTAAAAGTTTACTTAAAGACATCAAAATTGAATTAGAAGTTTTAAAACTAGACGAAAAATTAGAACAAGAATTAGAAAATAGTTTAGAACAAAGCCAAAAAGAATTTATTCTAAAAGAAAAAGTTCATATTATTGAACAAGAATTAGGTAATTTTCATGATAATAATACTTCCCAATATTTAGAAGAATTAACCAAATTAAATTTAACTAAAAGCACTCATAATAAAATAGCTAAAGAAATAAATAAACTTAGTTATACGACCGATATATCCCCTGAAAATGCAATGATTAAAAACTATTTAGATTGGGTTTTAAATCTTCCTTGGCACAAAGAAAACTTTGAAAATAATAATATTAATGATATTAAAACCAAATTAGATAATAGTCATTATGGTTTAGACGAAATAAAAAATCGTATTATTGAATATGTTGCGCTAAAAAATAACAACGAAAATATTAAAAGTCCCATCATTTGTTTAGTAGGTCCTCCGGGTGTCGGCAAAACTAGTATTGCTAGAAATATTGCTACGGCTCTAAATCGTAAATTTTACAAAATAAGTGTAGGGGGCCTAAATGATACCGCGGAACTTATGGGACATCGTCGAACTTACATGGGAGCTAATCCCGGTAAAATAATTCAAGGCTTGCGCAAATGTGGCAGTAAAAATCCTATCTTTTTAATTGACGAAATTGATAAAATGACCATAAATTATAAAGATGACCCCAGCAGTGCTCTGCTAGACATTTTAGACCGTGAACAAAACACTGAATTTACGGATAATTACATTGAAGAACCCTTTGATCTATCTAAAGTATTTTTTATTCTAACCGCCAATAATGTTGAAAATATTCCGGCCCCTTTACTTGATAGATTAGAAATTATCAATTTACCCAGCTATACTGATTATGAAAAAGTTGATATAGCTAAAAAATATTTAATTCCTAAAATTCTTGAAGAAAACAAAATAGATAATAAAATCATTTCTATAAGTGATGATATGCTCGCGTATTTAGTAGAAGCCTACACGAGTGAGGCCGGAGTAAGAGAATTATATCGAATGCTAGAAAAGTTGATGCGTAAATTAATTGTCTTAGGAAAAATAAATGAACGCACTAAAATAAGTAAAATAAGATTAAAAGAATATCTAGGTATTCCTAAATATAGTAAACTAGATAACAAAAAAAACGAATATCCCGGCCGTGTTAATGCTTTAGGAGTAACAAATTCTGGTGGTCTTGTTATTCCAATTGATACTTGTGTTTATGAAGGGAAGGGGAACTTTCTTGTCACGGGAATGCTAGGCAAAACTATGGAAGAATCTACCAATGTAGCCTTAAGTTATATTAAAGCCCATCAAAAAGATTATCGTTTATTAGATTTCTTCTTTAATTTAAAAGATATTCATGTCCATTGTTTAGAAGGAGCTTTAAAAAAAGACGGTCCAAGCGCAGGTGTTGCGATTACTACTAGTATTTTAAGCTTACTATTAAATAAAAAAATTAGCAGTGATATTGCCTTTACTGGGGAAATGTCTTTAACTGGCGATATTCTAAAAGTGGGAGGAATCAAAGAAAAACTAATCGGAGCTTATAATGCTGGTATCAAAAAAATATATATTCCTTATTATAATGAACAAGAACTAGAAGAAGTTCCATCAAAAGTAAAAGAAGCTTTAAATATAATACTAATTAAAAATTACCAAGAGATATTTGAAGAATTATTTTAACTAAAACTGAGGCTAAAAAACCTCTTTTTTTCTTAAAATCATTAAAACTAATATTAAACTTTTTTAATTAATGATATAATTTAATAGGAGTGATTATAATGTTAAAAATCCAAATAAAAGATATTTTAAATATAAGTAATGCTAAATTAATTAAAGGAAATATTAACGAATATTTAACTAATATTTCCAAAGATACTAGAACTATTAATCAAAATGACACTTATATTGGCCTAAAAGGGGAAACATATGATGGTAATACTTTTTATAAAGAAGCTCTAAAAAAAGGCGCTAAAACCTGCATATTAAGTAATATTAACCTTGATAATAATATTTTAAACAACTATCCAAATACTAATATTATTTTAGTAGACGATACTATTGATTTTCTAGTTAAATTAGCCACGATTAAAAGAGAAGAACTAAAGATTCCTATCATTGCCGTGACGGGAAGTGTCGGTAAAACTAGCACTAAAAACATTATTGCCGATATTCTTTCGACTAAATATAAAGTCTTAAAAACCAGTGGTAATTTAAATACAAATATTGGTCTTGCTTTAACTCTTTTATCTTTAACTGATGAAGAAATAATCGTTCTAGAAATGGGCATGAGTAAATTTGGCGAAATATCCGAATTAACTAATATTGCTAAACCCGATGTCGCCGTTATTACCAACATTGGTACTGCCCATATAGGCAATTTAGGTAGTAGAGAAAATATTTTAAAAGCTAAATTAGAAATACTTGAAGGTTTAACTGGCCCTTTAATTATTAATAATGATAATGATTTATTAAGTGCTTGGTATAAAAATAATCCTATTTCGTCTAAAATTATTACCTATGGTATCGATAATTTAAGTACCTATCAAGCTGAGAATTTAAGTTATGACGAAAATGGTAGTCATTTTAAATTAAAAAATGAAGATGTAAATATTAATGTTTTAGGTAAACACTTTATATATAACTCTTTAGTTGCCTTTGCTGTTGGGGATTTATATGAAATAAATCATGAAGATATCATTAAAAAACTTAAAAACTTAACCTTAGAAGCTAATCGGATGGAAATAATTAAACGTGAAGACTTAACCATCATCAATGATACCTATAATGCTAGTTATGATTCAGTATATTATGCTTTAGAAGTATTAAGTTATTTTAAAGGTCGTAAAATAGCCGTTTTAGGTGATATATTAGAACTTGGAAAATGGGGTGAACAAATCCATCGCGATATCGGGAAACTTATTATTAAATATCATATTGACGAATTAATCACGGTTGGCCCTTTAGCTAATTATATTAATATAGAAGCAACAAAAGATGGTTTTAATGAATCTTTAGCTCATAATTTTGCCACTAACCAAGAAGCTATTAAGTACTTAAATAAAATAAAAAAAGCTAATGACACAATTCTTGTTAAAGCTAGTCATGGCATGAATTTTAAAGAAATAGTAGATTTAATTTAAGGCTCAAATAAAGCCTTTTTTTCTTTAAAATAAAGGATATAAACACCCATTTTATAATGCTATGTCGAATTTTGTCGAACGGTTTTTCTTGCTATTTAACACTTTTTTAAGTAAAATAAAAATGTAGTTCTGAATTGCACCTACACTCCTGAAACAAATATAATCTAAAAATAAATAAGTTACTTATCCAAAAATTCAGAACTACTTTTATTTATCTAGCAAAAGCATATGAAACAATTGTTGCAACAACACTAGCAACCATCGCAATTAACATACACCAAGCAAATATTTTACGTGCTTTTTTATTCATATAACATCACCATTTCTTTTTTCTTACCTCTATAATTTATCATATTTTAGAGTTTTTTTCAATACAATTTAATGGTGATATTATGAAATGTTTAATATCAAGTTCTAATAAATTAACTAAATATTTAAAACCTATATTAATATTTAGTCTTTTAGGCTTTATTTTAAGCTTTTTTATTTATCATAATATCAATAATGACTCTCTTATTAATGAAATAAATAGTCTATCTTTTTTAGATAATAATCTAAACTTATTACCCCTTCATTTTATATTCTTAGGAATTTTATTAAGTTTTTCTTTTATAGGTTTATGTTTTATTATATTTCCTCTTTATTTTCTTTTTGAAATAATATGTATATTTTATAACTTTTTTATTTTTTTTCATATCTTTAAATTTAATGGTCTAATCTTTTCTTTAATATATAATATATTATTAAAAAGTATCTATATAAGTTTATTATTAATAATATTTAAACAATTATTTAAATTAACCAAAGATATTCTAAATACTCTTAAATATAACAGTGAAAAAAATTATAATTTTCAAAAAAGAATTAAAATTATAGCTATTTGTATTATATTAATTATCTTAAATGACATTTTAATCTACTTTTTTGGTGCTAAAATACTTACTAAACTTAGTTTTCTTCTCAAATAAATTTGCTAAACATATATTCGTGTGATATAATAACTTTGTGATGTATTATGAAAAAAGTTATTGTTGGTATCAGTGGGGGAGTAGATTCGGCTGTCGCAGCTTTGCTTTTAAAAAAAGAAGGTTATGAAGTCGAAGGTTTATTTATGCGCAATTGGGATGCTATGCTAAATAATGATACGCTAGGTAATCCTAATTTTAATGAAAATATATGCCCTCAGGAACAAGATTATAATGATGCTTTAAAAACCTGTGAAATCCTTGGTATTAAACTCCATCGTGTTGATTTTATCAAAGAATATTGGGATTATGTTTTTACTTATTTTTTAAATGAATTAAAAAAGGGCCGTACACCAAACCCAGATTTATTATGCAATCGTTTTATTAAATTTGATTTATTTAAAAAAGAAGCTTTCAAATTAGGTGCCGATTATATTGCCACCGGTCATTATGCTAAAGTAAAAGATAATACTTTATATAAAGCTCAAGATCAAAATAAAGATCAAACTTATTTTCTCGCCGATATTACAAAAGACGAACTTACCAATGTTTTATTTCCTTTAGGGGAATATACTAAACCGGAAGTAAGAAAAATTGCTGCTGAAAATCATTTAAATGTTGCTCAAAAAAAAGATTCTACTGGCATTTGTTTTATTGGGGAACGGCATTATCAAGAGTTTATTCGCAATTACTTAAAACCTAATCCTGGAGATATCGTCGATGTTAAAACTAAAAAAGTCATTGGAAGACATACGGGACTCATGAACTACACGATTGGTCAACGTCGCAATGTTGGTTTAAGTGGCCATGAAGAAAGACATTATGTATGTGGAAAAAATGTTAAAGATAATATCTTATATGTTGCATTTGGTAACAGTGATTATCTTTATAGTGATGCTTGTACTTTAGATAATATTAATTTATTGGGTGATTTACCTTCTAATTTAACAGCTAAATTTCGTTACCGCGGTGAAGAAATACCTATAACTATTACTGAAATAAAAGATGATTATATTAAAATATCATATCCAATTTTAGCTAAATCTGTAACTCCGGGACAAGCCTGTGTTTTTTATGATGGTGATAAGTGCTTAGGCTGTGGCTTTATTAAAGATGTATACAAAAATGGGGAAAAACTTTGGTATTTATGTTCATAATTTAATAATTAACAAGAGGGGAGAGATAAAAATAAACATTTATTTAACTATTTACTTGACAACTAAGTGTTAAGTACATTATAATGTTAATGTAAAAGGGAGATAGATGGAAAATGAATAGTTTAAATGAATTATTACAAGAATTAGGTATATCTAAAGTTCGTTTAGCCAAATATTTAAATGTTTCACGTCAAATGGTCTACAACTATTTAGAATTAGAAGATATAAATAAATGGCCTAAAGAAAAGAAGATATTATTATTAAAATTACTAGATATTGATGATGGTGAAGAAAAAACAATTAAAGGCATTAAAATAACTACCGATTATTTAATGGCAGTTGAAAATAGACTTAATCAAGGAGTTAAAAGCTCTAGTGATATGGACAACTATTTTGACATGAAAGGTCTAAATAAAGAAGAACAAACCTTAATCGCTGACATTACATATTTGATTAAAGAAAAATTATTAGACGAAAACAAAAAAGAAGAAAATTTTCAAGCTATGACTTATTTATATCATATGTTACAATCTATGGATAATGTTCCCGAAATTAAATACATTTTAGGTTATATGTCTAAAACTACCGGCTTTATTAATCCTGAAGAATATGTTTTTGACGAAGAACATCAATTTATCTTTGAAGGTATTTTATATTCAGCTTTAACTTTATACAATAATGGGGGAGCAAGTAAAAGTAAACTTCAAGAAAGTCATAAACGTTTTGTCCAAGAAATAGAGCAAAAAAACGAAGAAAAATTAAGTCGTACCCAACAATTAAATACTATTAAAATCCAAGCGTTAAGAGAATTAGGTTATAATCAAATAAATGAATCTAACGCCGCAGAAGTATTTGAAAAAATTGCAGAAATTCAATCACGAAAGGTTTAACAAAAAAGAGGCAGTATGAAAAAGAAAAATATATTTATTACAATCATTGTTTTATGTATAATCGCAATTGGTATCACCCTTTGTTTTATTGGTGATAAAAGGCTTAATGTCGAAGATAAATTAATTAATGAGCTTTATAGTTATTTAGGCGAAGTAGATATTTACCATTGTGGTGGCTTAAATGCTTATAGTAGTTCATCTGTTACTAAAGAAAGCATTACCAATTCCAATTTATTATGCATGGCTTACTATAACTTAAAAGAAGATCAAAAAGAGGCTAACACTAGTAAAAGTACTGGTAAAAACAAAAACGATAATAAAATCTGTAAAATAGGGGAGGAAGTAACTTTTACCACCGATGAAGAAACTAACGAATGTAGTTATGAAGTTCTTAAAAAAGAAGATTTAAATGCAGCATATCAAGGATTATATGGGACTAATATCAAAGATTATGAAGAGTTTTACATCACTAATGATGATGCTTGTTATTTAGAAGGGGATAGCTATTACTGTGGTGCTGCTGAAACTTTCACTGTATCTTTAGCTCCCGCATCTACAATCTATCGCTTAATAGATAAAGCTATCGAAAAAAGAAATGGTGAAATAAATATATATGATTACTTTTTAAAAATTTCCGAAAATAAATGTTACATGACTAATGGCAGTGATAATGAAAATGAAGATTGCACTAAAGCTTTAAGTAAACTTGATGGTAGCTTTAGTAATTTAAAAGAAGAAGAAAAGGCTAAATTCATGAAAAAATATGGTAAATTATATCGCCATACATATGAATTAAATAAAGACAACTACTATTGGACTAAAAGTGAACAAAAATAATTTGTTCATTTTTTTAATCTTTAATTAGAATAGGGAAGTAATGTATTTCAAATTACCCTTTTGCCATCAACTAAATGCCCCACCTACCATAATAAAAAGGCCCCTTCTTCTTATTTTTTCTATATAAAACCCCTTTTCTAATAAATAATTTATAATTATATAACCTTATTAATATATATATATAATAATGATATACACGCGTATTTATAACCTTATTTAATTATATAATAAGGTTATTATTAATCTAAAATCTAAATTTAAAAATTTTTAATTTAAATTCAATTATAATTTTAATTTAATTCAACCCAATTACTAATTAACTTTATTGGTGATTGATTGCATACTTAAGCTCTCAAAACATCATAAACAATTACCGCTAAACAACACTTTTTATTCCCAATATTATATTTCGCAAAATGTATATTATGTTAACTTCAATCTTCGAAAACAAAAACTTTAACTAATTATCCCTCACCTCTATTTTAATAGTAATTAATAAATTATAATTATTTTATATCCTATACCTAAAACTAATAAGCATTAAATCGCTATAGCAAACATTTGAACACTAAAAACTAAATTCATATTAAACATATTTCCCTTTTTATTTAATTTAATACCACACTAATAACCAACATCATAACTCCTAATAATACTCCTATAAATGTCATATTTTTCATGTTATATTTTTGAACTTTAGGATAAATAACTTCTATTGCCAGAGTAATCATTATACCCCCTACCAATATTAAAATTAAACTAATTAAACTATTACTTATATACTTACTCAAAAATATAAACGCGATAATAGCTCCTAAAGGTTCAGCAATACCCGATAAAAAAGTTTTAAATAAAGCACTCTTTTTAGATTTTGTTGCATAATATATTGGTACTGCAATCGCAATTCCTTCCGGGATATTATGCATCGCAATTGCCACTGTAAGCTTAATCCCCAAATCCAGATTCTTATAAGTACTCATAAACGTTGCAATTCCCTCTGGAAAATTATGTAATATTAAAGCAATCATATTTAAGATTCCCAGTTTATATAAATCATTTTTAGCTTCTAAATGGGTAATTATTTTATTTAAATATTTAATACCAATTATTCCCATTAAAAAAGCTCCTAAAGAATAAATAATTCCTTTAGATATTCCCCAATGTTTTAATAAAATATAAGTAGACTCTGGTATTAAATCTGTAACACTAATTCCAATCATTATCGCTAAAGAAAAAGAAAGTGCACCTACAATAAATTTATCAATATTTTCCTCTTTAAACTTAAAAAAGATAACTAATCCTCCAATTACTGTTGCTAATCCTGCTAAAAAACTTAAAAACAAAGCATATATAAATTGCATAATCTTCACCAATAATATATATGCTAACAAACTAAAGATTTCTCAAATATTTATTAATAATTCTAATATTTACCAATAAATTTTCAGTTTAAAAATATATAATCCTACCATAATAATAGTGGGAGGTAAAGAAAATGAGAAATCAAAATAGTAGAAATAACGAAAGTTCTAGAAACTCAAGAAATTCTAGAAATGAAAACTCTAGAAGTTCAAGAAACAACGAAAGTTCAAGAAGCTCTAGAAATAATGAATCTAGAAGTTCTAGACAAGAAAGTTGTTCAAGAAGTAATAGAGAAAGTCGTTAATCAATTAGCCTCAATAAGAAGTCATAATAAATTGACTTCTTATTTTTGCATTAAAGGATGTTTATCATATTCTTGTTCTAATTTTTTATTTGTTAAATGAGTATATATCTGGGTCGTAACTATATCACTATGTCCCAATAATTCCTGCACTATCCTTAAATCTGCTCCATTATTAAGCAAATGGGTCGCAAAAGAATGTCTTAATATATGAGGACTAATATTTTTCTTTATTCCTTTTTCTTCACATAATTTTTTTAAAAATTTAAAGAAAGCTTGTCTTGTAATTTTAGTATGTCTACTACTAATAAAAACATATTCACTATCTTTAGTTCTAAGCAATTCTCCCCTTCCATACTCTAAATAAAGCTCTAAATATTTCTTTGCTATATCATTAATTGGAATAATTCGTTCTTTATCCCCTTTTCCAACTACTTTAATCATATTATCTTCTAAAAATAAATTACTCATAGTTAAATTACATAATTCTGAAATTCTAACCCCACTTGCATATAACATTTCTAACATTGCTTTATTTCTTTTTTCATAAGCTGTATTAGTCGGTATATCAAGCAAATTATCTACTTCGTCATAAGTTAAATAAACCGGTAATTTTTTTTCTAATTTAGGCATTTTTATATTATCACAAGGATTAATATTAATAATATTATTATTAACTAAATACTTATAAAAATTATTAATACTTGTTAAATAATGAGCTTTAGTTTTTGCTTTTCTATCACTTTTTCTTAAATACTCTTGAATATCTTCTTTTTTTAAATAAACAATATTTTTATTTTTATAAAACTTTGCAAAATGAATTAAATCATACTGATATGAATCTCTTGTATTTTTAGAAGAATTATATTCAGTGTATAAATATTCCTCTAAATACTTAACTAACTCTGGATTATTATTTTTTAATTCTACTATTTCATTTTCATCCATTTTTATTTCACCATACAAACATTATACCACTATTTAAAGATTTATGATATAATAATTAAAGGTGATTAACAATGGAACTTTTAGCAAATAAATTAAGACCTAAAAAATTAGATGATATAATTGGTCAAAAACATTTAATTGGCCCAAACAAAGTATTAACTAACTTAGTTCAAAATAACAAAATATTTTCTATGATTCTATATGGTAAACCTGGAATTGGTAAAACTAGTATTGCTAATGCTTTAATTAATGAATTAAACATTAAATCTAAATTTTTAAACGCTACAACTAATAATAAATCAGACTTTGATATTGCTATAGAAGAAGCTAAAATGTATGGTGAAATGATTCTTGTAATAGACGAAATTCATCGCATGAATAAAGATAAACAAGATATTTTACTTCCTCATATTGAATCTGGTCTAATAATATTAATTGGCCTTACTACTTCTAATCCTTATCATAAAATAAATCCTGCTATTCGTAGTCGTTGTCAAATATTTGAATTAAAAGAATTAGAATTAGAAGATATAGTTGAAGGTTTAAAAAGAGCTACCAAAGAATTACCGGAAATTAAAATAGATGATGAAGCTTTAATGCATATTGCCTCATTATCATCCGGGGACTTTAGAAGTGCTATAAATACCCTAGAAGTAGCATATTATGCCTCTACTAATCATAAAATTACTATTGAAGATATTAAAAAAATCAATAATAAAGCCGTATTTTTTCATGATAAAGACGAAGATGGTCATTATCAAGTATTAAGTGCTTTTCAAAAATCTATCCGGGGAAGTGATGTTGATGCCTCTCTTCATTATTTAGCTAGATTATTAGTTGCCGGAGATTTAGACAGTATTTATCGACGTATGAGTGTTATTGTTTATGAAGATATTGGTCTTGCTAATCCCGCCATGGGACCCAAAGTCATGTCGGCAATTGAAGCAGCAGAATTAGTAGGATTACCTGAAGCTATTATTCCTTTAGGAGTTGTCGTAACTGAAATGGCTTTATCTCCTAAAAGCAACAGTGCTTATTTAGCTATAAATGAAGCTGTTAATGATGTTAATAAAGGTTTAGCCGGTGAAATACCCCGTCATATTATTAATCCATCTAAAGACTATATTTACCCCCATAATTATAAAAATGATTGGTATCCCCAAGAATATATGCCTGCTAAATTAAAAAATCGTAAATATTATTATAAAAAAGATAATAAATATGAAATAAATTTAAATAAATTATATGATGAAATGCGAGGTATAAAATGAAAATAAGTATAATTGGAACTGGAATTTATGGTTTAAGTTTAGCCCTAAATATCGCTAATAACAACCATCAAGTTATCATGTGGAGCGAAAGTAAAGAATTAGTAGATAATTTTAAAAAAACCCATAGCCTAAAATCTCTTGCTAATATTAAAATACCTAAAAATATTACTGTTACCAATAGTTTAAAAAATGCTTTATATAATACTGATTTAATTATTATGGTAACATCTGCAAAATATGTTCGTGAAACTTGTTTAAATATGCAAGAATTCTATAATAACAAAATCCCTATTGCTATCGCGAGTAAAGGAATAGAAAACACTACATGTAATTTTCTTTCAGATATTATCAAAAGCATATTAAAAACAAAACATATAGCTATTATCTCCGGACCAACTTTTGCCACAGACTTAATTAATTTTGAGCCTTCTGCCCTTTCTATTGCCTCAAACAGTAGAAAAGCTAAATCTCTAATCAGTATGGCTCTTCAAAGTAATCACTTAAAATTAAGAGATAATAATGATCTTTATGGTACTCAAATGTGTGGTAGTATTAAAAATGTTATTGCTATTGCATCAGGCATATTAGACGGTTTAGGTTATAAAGAATCTACGAGAGCTTTTCTTTTAACTGAAAGCTTACATGATATTAAAGAATTATTAGAAAAACTAGAGTGCAATCCTAAAACTATATTATCATATGCGGGAATTGGTGATTTAATTTTAACTGCTGGCTCAAGTAAAAGTAGAAACTATCAATATGGTATTCTTCTAGGTAAAAAAGCATCAGAAAAGAAAATAAATGATTATTTAAAAAATAATACAGTTGAAGGTTACTACACATTACAATCAATCAAAGAACTAACTAAAAATAGAAAAATTAAAATGCCTATTATCAATATTATATATGATATAGCTATCAATCACAAAGAACCAAACATTTTAATAGATTTTTTAATCAATAAGAACTAGTAATAGTTCTTTTAATATAATAAAAAAAGCTTACCTACGGACAGTTTTTTAAATCAAGTTAATTTGATTAATTATATTATCTATATAAAAAGTCGTTTAAAATTGATTTTAGAAGGTATTTTTTTATATTTAAAAAAGCAATTCTTTTTTTGAATTACTTTTGTTTTTACTTG
>CANRIB010000021.1 GCA_947630575.1 uncultured Bacilli bacterium | reverse complement strand
CAAAAGAGATATTATACAGCATAATTTTGGTGAAATTTCTAATAATGATATGGTGAAATTTTAAAAAAGGATTAACAACTTGAGTATTTATCCTTTACAAAAGTAATATAATTTATTATAATGTTAATAGTCACTATTTTAAAGAGGTGTTAAATTAATGGCTAAGAATAAAAGTAAAGAGTTTGATAGTTTAGTTAGTGATATATTAGAAAATGAGTATTTTTTGGAAACAAAAAAGGATTTACATCATGGAACAAGTAAGTATGAGCATTCTCTTAGAGTTGCGAAATTAAGTTATAAATTAGGAAGATTGTTTAGAGGAGATTTAAGGGTAGCAGCGCGTGCCGGTTTGCTTCATGATTTCTTTTTTGGGACTAGGAAAGAAAAACCAGAAAATTCATATTTGAGGCATCCAGTAACTGCGGCTTCTAATGCTAAGAGATACTTTAATGTTACGGATAAAGAGGCCGAAGCAATTAAAACTCATATGTTTCATCAGGTTTTACTAAAAAAGATTTTTCCTTTTATTAATAGACGTGAGAAAGCAAGTGTTAAAGAATTTAAGCCTAAAAGTAAAGAGGGTTGGATTATTTGCTTTTCAGATTTATTAGTTTCTATTATGGAATTAGAAAGATTTCAATTTACTTATGTTGCCAATGTTTTCTTGTTATTAGTGTTTAATATTATTATGTTTAAAAATTAATAGTTCTTGTGAGCTATTTTTTTTGATTTGACATATATACATTTGTTTGTTATAATGGATTTAGAATAGAAAAGGGATTAAATTATTATTGGAGGTTTTGGGATGAATGAATTAATAATTAAAAAAGAAATTAAGATTTATAATCTAAGAGGAGTAGAAGTAGTATTAGATAGTGATTTAGCTTTAATGTATAACTATGAAACAAAATATATAAATAGATTGGTAACAAGACATAAAGAAAAGTTTTTAAGTGCTTCATATTTTCAAGTCACAAATGAAGAATATTCATTTTTAAGGTGCCAAAATGTCACCTTAAAAACTAATCGTGGACAACATCGTAAATATCTTCCATATGTATTTACTAAAGAAGGAATAGAAGTTTTAAGTGCTATTTTAAAAACACCCAATAAAGAAATAATTACTCAAAATATATTAAAAAATTTTACTCAAGAAAATATGAATATATCTTTAATAAAGCCCATAAATACTGAGAAAATCACGGATTTAATTTATGAAATAAGAGGAAAACAAGTAATGCTTGATAGTGATTTAGCTCGTCTTTATGAATGTAAAAATGGCACTAAAACAATTAATTTAGCAGTTAAAAGACACCCTAAAAGATTTCCAGATAATTTTATATTTCAATTAACTTATAATGAATATAGCAACTTGAAGTTTCAAATTGAAACTTCAAGTTTGCATAATTATGGGGGAATTAGAAAACTTCCTTATGTTTTTACAGAGCAAGGGGGTGGTAATGTTGAGTTCGGTTCTTAGAACACCTGTAGCGATAAAGTAAGTGTTATGATTATGAATGCTTTTGTTTTAATGAAAAATTATATATCTCAAGAATTATTAGAACAAAAATATTATAAAAATATGTTATTAAAACATGATGCTGATATAAAAATATTAAAAGAAGCTTTTTCTAAATTTCAAAATAAAGAAGAAATAAATACAATTTTTTTTGAGGGTGAGATATATGATGCTTATTCTAAACTTCTAGATATAATGCATAAAGCTCAAAAAGAATTAATAATCATTGATGGTTATGCTAATAAAACAGTTTTAGATATGATAAAGAACTTAAAAATAAAAGTAATATTAATAACTAAAATGAAAGTAAAGTTAAGTTCTTTAGATATAAGTAAATATAATGAAGAATATCATAATTTAGAAATAATATATAATGATTCATTTCATGATAGATATTTAGTATTAGATAAAAAAGTTGTATATCACTGTGGGGCATCACTTAATAATGCTGGTAAAAGAGCCTTTTCCATTAATAAAATCGAAGATAAAAAAATAATAGATATGTTGATTTTAGAAATAGGGAAAAAAAATAATCTCCAAGAGATTATCGAAAATAAATAAAAATAAATAATGCTAGTACGATACAATAGATAGAGAATTTCCATAATTTACCTTTTTCAACAAGATTGGAAAGCCAACGATAAGTAAAGTAAGTTACTATGCATGCGGCGATTAATCCTGCTAGATATGGAGTTAAAAGGGTAGTTAGATTACCAGCTTCAATTAAATCACTAACTCCCAATAGCATGGTTGCAACACTGATGGGAAAATAAAGAATAAAAGTATATTTTAAAGCAGTTTTTCTTTTCATGCCAATTAAAAGACAGGCTACTAAAACAGTGCCACTTCTACTTATTCCCGGCATAATAGTAATCATTTCAAATAATCCAATAATAATCGCGTCTTTTAAAGTAATATCTTTATCTTCTTTAGTACCATTTTTATTTCTGATTAGAAATAGCATAAAGGCTGTTAAGAGAAAAGCAAAACCTAAAAAGTATAAATTGGTTAATTTTTCTTCAATGATATCTTTTAAGAGAAAACCAACAATACCAACAGGAATAGTAGATACAATTAGATATAAGCAATATTTGAATTTAGCTTTATTTTCGCTTCGTTTCTTTTTATTGAATATATAGGTAAAAAAAGCTTTTACTAAATCGATAATATCATTTCGAAATATAAATAAGATAGCTATAAATGAACCAAAATTAGCAACTATTTCAAAGTTTAAATCATTGAACATATTAGTGTTGAAAATATTTTTAAATAAGAATATGTGGCCACTAGAACTAATTGGTAAAGGTTCTGTAAAGCCTTGAATAATACCTAATAAGATATAAATTAAGATATTCATGTAAATCACCTATTTAATTATATAATATTTTTGGAAATTAAGAAATAAAATTATAGGGGAAATAGAAATGTTTAGATTTTTTTTGTATATATTGGGAGTTTTTTTAGTGAGTGTTGGCATTTTCTTTACAATCATTTATTGTAATTTACTTACTATGGGGTATAGTATTTTAGATTTGGGGAAATTTATTATTAAGACAAATGAGTTTTGGTTTATAATTTTAGGTTTAGTGTTGCTTGGTGTTGCTTTAGAAAGGTGGATTAAATATGAATTATTATTACGACATAATTCTAAATTGGAACGATTTAAGAGCTTATGAGTTTTATGAATGGAATGATACTGATTACTTGGAGTTAATTAAAAAAATACCTTTATTTAAAATTAAGCATAAAGCTTTTTTAGATATTTTAACCCATAATATAAAATTAGCTAAAGAAGTAATGGATATTATTCAAGATAAAACACTTTTAAGTGGCAAAAATTTAGTTTCAAAAATACCTTATGCTTGTTTAATAACAGATGGTAAAAATGTTTTGGCATTAGAATTTAAAGAAGATGGAGTAAGTATTAATAGAAGTAAATTATTACTTGATGATGAAATTAATATTTTAGAAGTTACATATAATTTAAAAGAATATAATTTTATATATGATATATTAGATGAGATAGAAATAGGTAATATGCTTAGACAAGAAAGAGAAGCTAAACATTTAATTATGTTAGAAATAAATAATTTGTATCAAAATAAAGATGATGCTAAACTTAAATATTTATATTATGAATATAAAAAAGAAAAAATTGATGATATAGAAATAATTTATCATAATTTATTAAATGATATAAATAGTTCTTTTAATAGAGAAATATTAAAATTATATTACATTATAAAGTTATCCTATCATAAAGTATAAAAAAATGGTATAATAGCACTTATGGAAGTGATTTATGATGAATTTACCAGATTTGAAAGAAGCTAAAAAAAGAGAGAATAAGCCAGTAGAAACAATTATGGCATCTAATATAAAGAGTGAGAAATTTAAGGGAAAAAGTTTTTATCTTAGAACTTATGGATGTCAAATGAATGTGCATGATTCTGAGGAAATAAAAGGAATACTTACAAATATTGGGTTTAAGGAAACTGAAAATTATGAAGAAGCAGATATAATAATTTTAAATACTTGTGCAATTAGAGAAAATGCTCATGATAAAGTTTTTGGTTTTTTAGGTAGAGTTAAACATTTAAAGAAAAGTAAACCAGATTTAATCGTGTGTGTTGGAGGGTGTATGCCTCAACAAGATAGTGTTGCGGAATTATTGAAAAATAAATATCCATTTGTAGATATTGTTTTTGGAACCCATAATATTAGTGATTTAGGTAAGTTAATTTTAGAACATCAAGATAAACAAGATATTGAAGTGTATTCTGTTGAAGGAAATGTCTATGAAAATATTCATTATGACCGAGATTCTAAATATACTGCTTGGGTTAATATTATGTATGGTTGTGATAAATTTTGTACTTATTGTATAGTGCCATATACTAGAGGAAAACAAAGAAGTAGAAAGATGGAAGATATATTAAAAGAAGTAAAAAATTTAAGAGATGAGGGTTACTTAGAAGTTACTTTATTGGGACAAAATGTTAATGCCTATGGGAAAGATTTATATGATGGAAATGATTTTGCTACTTTATTAGAGGAGGTAGCTAAAACTAATATTCCAAGAATTAGATTTGTTACTTCACATCCATGGGATTTTACTGATAAAATGATTGAAATTATTAGTAAGTATGATAATATTATGCCTTATATACATCTTCCTTTACAAAGTGGTAGTTCTCGTATTTTAAAACTTATGGGAAGACGTTATACCAAAGAAGAGTATTTAGAATTATTTAATAAAATAAAAAAAGCTATTCCTGGAGTTAGTATTACAACTGATATAATCGTGGGATTTCCAAATGAAAGTGAAGAGGATTTTGCAGAAACTTTGGATGTGGTTAATAAATGTCAATTTGACGGTGCTTTTACATTTATTTATTCACCAAGAGAAGGAACGCCTGCTGCCCTAATTAAAGATAATATTAGTATGGAAATAAAAGAAGAAAGACTTCAAAAATTAAATGAGCTTGTTAATAAATATAGTTTAAGACATAACAAAGAATATGAGGGAAAAGTAGTTAAAGTGTTAGTTACAGGTATGAGTGAAAAAGGAGAAAACAAAGTTTGTGGATATACGGAAACAATGAAACTTGTTAATATTGATGGAGCTATAGGTGATATTGGTAAAATTATTGATGTAGAGATAGAAGATGCTAAAAGTTTTAGTTTAGATGGAAAAAAGGTAACATTTGTGAAGAATTAAGAAAAAGGGCTTTTCAAAATATCTAAAATAGCTTATAATAGATATTAGTAGAATAGGTGATATAATGCGAAAAGGGTATAAAATGACACTCGGTGTTTTGACAATTATGATATTGTTGACACTTACAATTGGAACAAGTTATTCTTATTATTCTATTTCTGATGTACAAGACCAACCTAATAATCTTACTACTACTTGTTTTAATGTGGAATTTACTGATGGTACAAATGGTTCAATAAAATTAAATGGTGATGGAAAATATGGGTATCCCATGAGTGATACAAATGCTTTAAAAAGTAATAATTATTATGAATTTACTTTAAAAAATGCTTGTACTTCTGAGGGATCATTTCCAGTTAAATATGATATATTTTTGGGGGATAAAGGGAGCAATACCTTAAGCGCTGAGAAAATTAAATATAAATTAGTTGAAGTTACAGGAGATAGTGTTACTCCAACTGGAACTGGGACAAAACTTAATACAACTTCTTATCCTATAACTGATATTGTGGGAAAAGAAGATAATATGACGGGAATTGTTAATGGTTATAAATTAGGAGATAATGCAACGGGATTGGCGACAAATGCTTCAAAAAAATATAGATTATATATGTGGATAGATGAAAATGCAACAAATGATATCATGGGTCAAACTTTTACAGGCAGTTTAATAGTTTATGCTTATATGTAAATTAAACTTTCTAAAATGAAAGTTTTTTTGGGTTTAGTCCTTTTCAAATCATAAAAAATCATTTATAATGTATTATAGTGGAGAAGTTGATGGTAGATGGATAATAAAAAATTAATAACTTTACTTTGTATATCTGTTTTTATTGTCATAATGGCAACCGCTGGGGTAACTTATGCTTACCTTTCTTTGAGTGATGTGCAGACTACTTCCAATGTTATTAGTACTTCTTGTTTTGATGTTGGTTTTTCAGAAACAGGTGATATCACTCCACTTAGTTATCCAATGAATTCTGGGACGGCTTTTACAAAAAATCCATATAAATTTACAATTTCAAAAGCAAATAGTTGTACTACAAATATAAATTATCAAATATATTTAAATGTTATTAATACTTCGGATCTTGATGCCAGTTTAATGAGATATTCTATGGATGGTAAAACTGAAAAAACTTTAAGTTCTAAAGTTAGTTTGCCTGTGGGAGCAGATAGTACGGGAATTAGTGCGTCTTATTTAATTGAAACAGGGACTCTTACTGAAGCAAGTGAAGCAAAAAATCTTTATTTGTGGATAGCTGAAACAGCAGGTAATGATATTATGGGCAAGCAATTTAAAACTCAAATTTTAGTTTATAGTCAACCTCAAGCTAATTAATGCTTTTTTTTATGCTTAAAGTATGGTAGAATACTTTAAAGAGGTGTAATTATGATAAGAAAAAATTTACAAGAATTTAAAAAGTTTATTGCAAGGGGTAATGTGCTTGATTTAGCAGTAGGTGTTATTATTGGTGGAGCTTTTTCGTCAATTGTAACTAGTTTAGTTAATAATATTTTAACTCCTATATTAGGTTTAATATTAGGTGGTGTAGATTTCTCTAGTCTGGCGATAACATTTAAAGATGCGAGAATTGAATATGGAGCTTTTATTCAAAGTATTATTGATTTTTTAATTGTTGCTTTCTGTATTTTTATGATTGTAAAATTAATTAATAAATTTATGCATTTTCATAAAAAAGAAGAAGAAAAGAAAGAAGTTGTACCACCTAAAAGTCCTGAAGTATTACTTTTAGAAGAAATTAGAGATTTATTAAAAGAAGATACTAAGAAGAGTAAATAATGATTTTATGTATTGTTGGTCCTACAGGGGTAGGTAAAACTAAGTTAAGTGTAGAATTAGCTAAAAGATACAATGCAATTATAGTTAATGCTGATGCAATGCAAGTGTATAAAGGAATGAATATTGGGACGGCTAAAATAAAAGAAAATGAAAAAGAAAATATTCCTCATTATTTATTTGATATATGTGATGTTAAAACTAATTTTACAGTTTATGATTATCAAAAAGAAGCTAGAAAAATATTAACAGAATTTAAGAATAAAAATATTATTTTTGTAGGAGGAACTGGTTTGTATCTTAAAGCAGCTTTGTATAATTATGTTTTTTTAGATGAAGATAGAAATGATAATACATATGATGATTTAAGTAATGATGAGTTATATAAGTTAGCTTTACAAAAAGATTCAAATATGGATATTCATATCAATAACAGAAAACGATTAATTAGATTTTTAAATAAGAAGAAAGGGCAAGAAGAAGAGTGTTATCCTTTGTATAAAGCTTTGTTTATTGGCCTTACTACTAATAGAGATATTTTATATGATAGAATTAATAGGCGAGTTGATTTGATGTTTCAGGAAGGATTAGAGGAAGAAGCAAGAAACTTTTATAATATGAATATTAATTCTAAGGCTTTAAGTACTGCGATAGGATATAAAGAGTTATTTAAGTATTTTGATGGAGAAATAAGTTTAGAAGAAGCAAAAGAACTTATTAAGAAAAACAGTAGACATTATGCGAAAAGACAATATACATGGTTTAATAATCAAATGGATGTTAGTTGGTTTGATGTTAATTTTGATAATTTTAATGATACAATTATGGAAGTAGAACAGTTTATAGATAGTAATTATAGTGATTAATAGTTTTAAGAATATGAATTTCGTGGTATAATTTAATAGGTGATAGCGTTTTGAATAAAATAATCAAGAGAGTTTTGAGTGCGATAGAAAAAAAGGGGTTTGAAGCTTATCTTGTTGGTGGTTATGTTCGTGAGCTTTTGTTAGGAAGAATATCTTATGATATAGATATTTGTACTAATGCAACGCCTAAAGAATTGGTGAGTATTTTTCCGATGGCTTTAGCTAAGAGTTTAGGTGGGATTGATTTTAAAATAAAAGAATATCATTTTGAAATAATGACTTATAGAGAAGAAATTAAATATGAAAATAGGCGACCATCAGAGTATAATTATATTAATAATTTGGTTTTAGATTTACAAAGAAGAGATTTTACAATTAATGCGATTTGTATGAGTTCTAAAGGAGATATAATTGATTTAGTTAATGGGGTTAATGATTTAACTAATGGTAAATTAGTTATGATTGGAGATGCGGGAGCAAAATTAAAAGAAGATTCTTTAAGAATTCTTAGAGCAGTTAGATTCGCGTCAACTCTTAATTTTAGTTTAGATAATACTTTAACGAAAGAAATTAAAAATAATTATAAAGAAATAAAAACACTTTCAAATACTAGAGTAAAAGAAGAATTTGATAAAATATTACTTTCTGATTATGTGAAAAAGGGTTTAGGATTGTTGAAAGATTTAAAAATTTTGGATTTGCTTAATATTACTTATGAGGAGATAGTACCTGTTAAAAGTTTAGAGGGAATGTATGCCCAACTTGATTTTAAGTATAATTTTCCTTTTACTAAGCCAGAAAAAAATAATATTAAAGCTTTAAAAGAGATTATAAAAAGTAATGATATTACAAAGTTAACAATTTATAATTATGGACTTTATTTGTCTATTGTGGCAGGAGAAATATTAGGTTTTAGTAAAAAAAATATAAATAAAATGTTTAAAGAATTACCTATTCATGATAAGAAAGATATAAATGTTAAGCCTTTAGATATTGTTAAAGCTTTAGATATTAATTATTCTAAAAAAATAAGTGTTATTATGGGCGAGCTAGAAACTTTGATTTTGGATGGAACAATAAAAAATAAGAAAAGTGATATTATAAAATATTTGATTAATAATAAAGCAAGGTGGGTATAATGAATAGTACAATATTTAAAACATCTAAATATGTTACTAATAGTTTATTTATTAAAAAAGCTTTAGAATTAAAGTTATCGTTAGAAGAGTTTTTAATGATTACTTATTTTGATAATGATTATAATAATTTTTTAGATATAGAAAGATTAAGTGATAATATTGGATTAAAACTTGAAGAAGCTTATAAAGTGTTTAATAGTTTGGTGTCTAAAAAATTGCTGACAATTGAAACAACTAAAGATATTGAAAATAGGATGATAGAGAAAGTTAATTTAGATAATTTTTATAATATGCTTACGATGGAAAAAATTGAAGAACAAAAGGAAGAAGTTAAAACAGATATTTTTAGTGAATTTGAAAGGGAATTTAAAAGACCTATTTCAAGTATGGAATATGAAATTATTAATGCTTGGTTAGAAAAGGGTTATACCGAAGAACTTATTAGAGGTGCTTTAAAAGAGGCAGTTTATAATGGAGTATCTAATTTAAGATATATAGATAAAATACTTTATGAGTGGAGTAAAAAAGGATTTAAATCAATTGATGATGTAAATAAACATTTACAAAAAAGAGATGAGGAAAAAATAGAGAGAAAGGAATTATTTGATTATAATTGGTTAGATGATGAAGAGTGAAGTTTTAATTGAGGGATTAGATAAATTATATCCTGATGCTAGATGTGAGCTTTTATATAATAAAGATTATGAGCTTTTAATGGCAACTGTTTTAAGTGCTCAATGTACAGATAAAAGAGTTAATCTGGTAACAAAAGAATTATTTAGTAAGTATGATATAAATTCATTAAAAGATGCATCTTTAAAAGATATTGAAGATATTATTAGACCATGTGGATCATATACTAAGAAAGCTTATTATTTGAAAGTTATTGCTCAGAGATTAGTAGATGATTTTGGAGGAATAGTTCCTAATAATAGAAAATATTTAGAAAGTTTACCGGGAGTAGGGAGAAAAACTTGTAATGTCGTATTATCTAATTTATATGATGTTCCGGCGATTGCAGTTGATACTCATGTTGCTAGAGTTTCTAAAAGATTAGGATTAGCTAAAGATAGTGATGATGTTTTAACAATTGAAAAAAAGTTAATGAAGAAAATACCAAAAGTATTTTGGAGTAGAATTCATCATCAATTAGTTTTGTTTGGAAGATATGATTGTAAGGCTATAAATCCTTTATGTGATAAGTGTATTTTTAAAGAGTATTGTAAATATTATAAAAAGTTAAAAAATAAATAAAAATTACTCCTAACGAGTAATTTTTTACATTTTATCAATGTTTTCGGTAGTTAATAAGTTTTTAAAATCTCTAATATTATAGACACCTTTGATTAGTTCACCATCATTAAAATAGAGAATAGTAGGGACTTCTTTTAATTCGTTTTCTTTTATGTTTAATTCTTTAGCAAGGGCTTTTAAATAATTTTTGTTTTGTTCTTTAATATCTGTAACATTAATATAATAGAAGTTGTTGTGTAAGTCATATTTATCAATGATAGGTTTTAAATCTTTTTCAAATTCGTAAATTTTTTCATCTTTAGTATAACCAATGTAAACAAAATAATAGCTGCCAGTTTCCGAAAGAACAGAACTAATTTCGTTTATATCAGTCATTTCTTGACTAATAGTATTAGTAGTAATTAAATAACTATTGAGATATTTTTCTTGTTCTTTTACTTGATACCATTTGTAAAAATAGAGAATGCTAAATATAATTGCCAAGATTATACATAACATAATAACCCATCTTTTGGTTTGGCTTTTATTTTTGTATTTAGGACTTGCCATGGTCATCATATCCTTTCAGCTATATTTTATCATATATTAAATTTATTTGCAATTTTATTTTTTTATTCTGGTTTATCTTCTAGTTTAACTAATACTTCACGAGGTTTGGAGCCATTTGCGGGTCCCACGATTCCTCTTTCTTCAAGTAAATCTACAACTCGGGCGGCACGATTGTAGCCTAATCTAAAGCGACGTTGAAGAAGAGATGTACTTACTTTACCTGTTTGGATAGCAAATTCAACAATTTCATTATACATTGGGTCATCATATTCTTCTTTTTCTCCAGGAGTTCCATGAATACCAGCCCCACTGGCCACATTTAAGTTTTCCATTTCACTATCATAATTAGCTCCTTGTTGTTTACATACATGGTCAATTATACGCATTATTTCATCATCATTGATAAAACATCCTTGAATACGAGTTGGCACATTTTCTCCCATTGGTAAATATAACATATCACCTTTACCTAATAGTTTTTCAGCGCCACTGGAATCTAAGATAGTGCGGGAATCAATGTTACTGGCAACAGCAAAAGCAATACGTGATGGAATATTAGCTTTAACAACACCTGTGATAACATCAGTTGATGGTCTTTGAGTGGCCACGATTAAATGAATACCTGCTGCACGAGCCATTTGAGTAATTCGCATGATAGAATCTTCAACTTCTTTAGAGGCAACAAGCATTAAATCGGCAAGTTCGTCGATGATTGCTACAATATAATGCATATGAGGTAGTTTTTCGTCACGATTTTTATTTTCTTTGTCAATTAAATCATTGTAACCACCAATGTTTTTAACATTTTTTTCACTAAACATGTCATAACGTTTTTCCATTTCAGCGACTAGTTTTTGTAAAGCTATACTAGCTTTTTTAGGGTCAGATACAACAGGACATAAAAGGTGAGGAATACCATTGTAATTAGATAATTCAACTTTTTTAGGATCAACTAACATAAGTTTTACTTCGTCAGGTTTGTAGCGCATTAAGATTGAGCAAATAATGGTATTAGTACAAACAGATTTTCCAGAACCAGTTGAACCAGCGATTAAAAGGTGAGGCATCTTAGATAAATCAGCAAGTTTTGGTTCACCCATAATATCTTTACCTAAGGCAACTAATATTTTACCATTTTGAGCATCTTTTCCTTGATAAGCAAGTACTTCTTTGAATTTAACCATACTAATGGAAGGATTAGGTATTTCTATACCAATAGTACTTTTACCAGGAATAGGTGCTTGAATACGAACATCTTTGGCGGCTAAAGCTAAAGCTATTTCTTTATTAATGCCACTTATACGACTTACTTTAGTACCACTTGGGACTTTAACTTCATATTGAGTTACGGCAGGACCAATGTGAATTTCTACTACTTGACCATTAATTTGAAAGTCTTTTAAAACTCTTTCTAAGTTTTCTTTATTATTGCGAATAAAATTATTAGAATTAACTTTTTTAGGTTCTTTGACATCGTCTAATAAAGATAAGGGAGGAAGAACATAACTAGAATTAACTTCATAAGATTTTTTAGGTTGTTCTAAGTTTTCTTTAATTGGTTGTTCTTTCATATTTTTAAGTTCTTCCATACTGGTAATAATAATTTTATCATCTTTAGGAGGTTCATAATTATTTTCTTGTTCATAATCATATAATTTAGATTCTTCAGTTTCTTTAACGGGTTCAACTGGTGTTTCTTCATTATTATTGCTTAATGATTTTAAGAAGTTTTTAAAGTTTTTAAACATATCGGCAATAGTAATATTAAATATTAAAACTAAAGCAAATATAACAAGAATAACAGAAACAATTTTTGTACCTCCAAGACCAAATAAACTACTTAATAAAACAGAGAAGGTAGCCCCAATGATACCTCCACCAATTTCTATTGAGGTATCACCACTTGTAAATAAAGCAGTATTGTTTCCAATCGTGGCGATTCTTTCCATATATTGGTCAATAGTTGTTTGAAATATATCGGAAGCATTTTTGCATTGTTCAATAAATCCAAAGTGACTTGCAACTAAAATAACTATTATAAGCACATAGAAGCCTATTAATCTTTGACTTAAGAATTTAGGTAGTTTTCTTTTAAATAACATATAACTTCCTAAACATAAAATAAATATAAGTAAAAAAATCCAGGCCCAACCGCCTACTAAGAACATTGCAAATTTCTTTAAAAAAGACCCCACAAGTCCAAATCCAAAGCCAATTATACCTATTAATATTAAAATTAAACCTGTAAGTTCAACACTGTATTCAAAATTTTCTTTTTCTTGAGCTTTTGTTTTTTTCTTCTTTGCCATCTATACTCACCATTATAATTATACCTTAAAACAAACATTAATGCAAACTATATCCTCCAATTATACGAAAATTTTTGACAAAATTTATTTATTATTATATATAGCAATTCTTAAAATTTCTGAGGGAATTTCAGTATTTATTTTTGGATATAAATTATTTATATTAAAAAAATCTAAAGCAAAAATTTTTAAAATATTTTTTTATATTATGTAAGATATGTTTATACCAAATTTATTTATATAGTTTTATTATAATTATAGTAAATATAGACTTAAATTAACTGAAGTTTTATTTTTGTTGACATTTTTTGACAATTTCTTAAAAAAGTATTATAATATATGATAGTTAAAAAAGGGGGGAAATAATGATGACTAAGAGCATTGAAGAAATTTTAATGAGTTTAGATGAAAAATTTCTGTTAGAGATTAATAAACTTGTTTTAAAATATGCTGGAAATAAGCAATTAATAAATCAGAATTATATGAATCAATTAGTTTCTTTATTTATAAAAGAGTATCATTTGGAAAAATATTTACATAGTGCAAAATTGGTAAATGATTCTAATGTCAGTAGTGAGGAAAGTGCAAGTTATAGTTTTATGTTAAAGAGAATTACTATTCAATTGGAACATTTTTTAAAGGAAGTTAGTTATTTATCGGATATTTTTAAGTTTAGTGCTAATGATAAAGTTTATTTAATATATACATATTTTAATAAGATACTTTTTCATGAGATTGCTCATAGTTATCAGTTATTAGAAATAAAAGAAGGAAATAATTTTGATGCAAAAATTTTGGGTGATACATTTAAGAAAACAACATATTTGGAGTATTTAAATTTTTATTTACCAGATAAAATAAGAGAATTATCTCCTAAATTAACGAGTATTTATAAAGAATATGTTAAAAGAGTTAAACTTTATTATCATTATTACCCTTGTGTTCCAGAAGAACGTTTGGCAGAATATTTTGCAAATGATTTAAGCTTAACATTGATAGAGAGATTAAGAAAAAGTGAGCATATAGATAATTTAGAGGAATTTTATAGATATGTATTACTAAGAGATTTATTAGTTGGGTATGATATTTCTTTAAATCCTACTTTGTTTTATTTAGAGAAATTTGGAAAGAAGATTGAACTTCCAAGTATTTATAGTAATCCTTTAGATGTAAGATTAAAATATGGTTTAGAGATAACAAAAAAAGAGTATGATAGTTTAGTTAAAATAAAAAAGGCAATGTATAAAAAATTAAGGTAAAGAGAGCTTGCCTTTTTTCTTTATTTTATGGTATCATATATTTAGAAGAGAGGTATTAAAATGGGATTATTTAGTAAATTTAAAGATGCTTTTTTGAAAAAAGAAATAACTGAGGAAGATAAAGAAGAAAAAGTTGCTTATGATAAGGGACTTGAAAAAACAAGAAAAGAATTTGTTAATGAACTTAATATATTGGGGCTTAAATATAATAAAGTTACAGATGAATATTTTGAAGAATTAGAAAATATTTTGATTATGGCGGATATAGGGGTTAATACAGTCATGAAGTTTATTGATAGATTAAAAAGTAGAGTTAAAAAAGAGAATATTACAGATACTAAATATTTGCAAGAAGTTATTGTTGATGAACTATTTATTATATATGTATCAGGTGAATCTTTAAGTGATAAAATTAAAATAAATGAAAATGGACCAACAGTTATTCTGATGGTAGGAGTAAATGGAGTAGGAAAGACAACAACCATTGCTAAACTTGCTCATAAATATGTGAGTGAGGGTAAAAAAGTAATGATGATTGCAGGGGATACTTTTAGAGCAGGGGCTGTTCCTCAGTTAGAGGAATGGGCAACTAAAACTAATTCTTTATTTTATGGTAAACCTAATACAGATCCAGCAGGAGTTATTTTTGATGGGCTTATTAAAGCTAAAGAAGAAAAGGTGGATATTGTTCTAATTGATACCGCGGGACGTTTGCAAAATAAAGTTAATTTAATGAAAGAATTAGAAAAAATTAATAAAGTTATTGGTACTCATATTGAAGGTGCTCCTCATGAAACATTGCTTGTTATTGATGCTTCAACAGGACAAAATGGAATTTTACAAGCAGAGAGTTTTAAAGAGATTACGAATATTACAGGAATTGTACTAACCAAACTTGATGGGACAGCGAAGGGGGGAATAGTATTAGCAATAAAAGAAAGTGTTAATATTCCTGTTAAGTTTATTGGACTGGGAGAAAAAATGGAAGATTTAAAACCATTTGATATAGAAGCATATATTTATGGACTTTTTAAGGATATGATAGAAGATGGAGAATAGGGATTATCTTAATAATTTATTTGATATATATAAAGATTTATTAACAGAAATAGAACAATTAACATTTATTAATTATTATATGGAAGATTTGTCTTTAAGTGAAATTGCTGAGATTAGAGAGATATCTAAGAGTAGTGTAGGTAAAACTTTAAAGCAAGTAGAAGATAAATTAAAAGAGTATGAAGATAAATTAAAAGTATATAAATTTAAAGAAGAATTAAGAAATTTATTAGATAATAATAATTTAGAAAGTATTAAAGAAAGACTAACT
This sequence comes from uncultured Bacilli bacterium, assembly GCA_947630575.1. Taxonomy (GTDB): domain Bacteria; phylum Bacillota_I; class Bacilli_A; order RF39; family UBA660; genus Caccenecus. The sequence continues at coordinate 5,762 of CANRIB010000021.1, read as the reverse complement.
CAAATAATTGAAAGTTAGTTTTTTTATAAAAACATTATTTTTTTCTTTACCTTTTATATAATTTGTAGTAAAATGGTATTCTGCTGTTTAGAAAGAGGGGAGTTTTTTATGAAAAAAACGAAGATAATTTGTAGTATAGGACCAGCTAGTAATAATTATGAAACATTTAAGAAAATGGCTTATGCAGGAATGAATGTAGCCAGAGTTAATTTTTCACATGCAACAATTGAAGAAAGAGAAACAGTTAGAGATTTAGTTCAAAAATTAAATAAAGAAGAAAAAATGAATGTTGGTCTTTTATATGATACGAAAGGACCAGAATTTAGAAATGGTGAAGTAGAAGAAGGGGGAATTGAACTTATTGCAGGAAACATAATTAGAGTAGTAAAAGAAAATGTTTTAGGTAATAAGGAACGTTTTTCAGTTAATCATCCCGAAGCTTTAGATAGTTTAAAAGTTGGAAATGTTATTCAATTAGAAAATGGCCTTATGAAAATAGAAGTAGTTTCTAAAGAAGATGATGGAGTTACTTGTAAAGTTATTAATGGAGGAAATTTAGGAAGTAAAAAAAGTTTATTTGTTCCGGGAGTTCAGCTTAATATTCCTTTTATTAGTGATGTAGATAGAGAAGATATTATATATGCTTGTCAAAATAAGGGAGATTTTTTAGCTTTATCATTTGTTTCAACTAAAGAGGATGTTTTAGAAGTTAAAGAAATATTAAAGAATCAAAATAGTAATATTAAAATTATTGCTAAAATTGAGAGTCAAACTGGAATTGATACTTTAGAGCAAATATTAGAAGTGGTTGATGGAGTAATGGTGGCAAGAGGAGATTTAGGGGAAGAAGTGCCTATTTCTTTGTTGCCAGTTTATCAAAAATTAATTATTAGAAAGGCTAGAGAACATGGAAAGTTTTGTATTGTTGCTACGGAAATGTTAGAAAGCATGAAAAAAAATTCAAGACCAACGAGAGCAGAAGTTACAGATGTTGCAAATGCAGTTTTAGATGGAACAGATGCGATTATGCTTAGTGGAGAAACTACTACTGGTAATTATCCAATTGAAGCAGTTACTTATATGGCTAAAATAGCTCAAGATACTGAGGGATTAACTACTAATCATTTTAATTATTTAGGGAAGATTGGAAGAACTGAGTGTATTGCTAAAGGAGCAGTAGATTTAACTGAATATGTAAAAGTAAATGCAATAGCGTGTGCTTCGATAAGTGGTTTTACAGCTAGATTTATTAGTAATTTTAGACCTCATTGTCCAATTATGGCAACTTGTACAAAAGAAGAAGTAGCAAGAAGTTTAGCTCTTAATTATGGAGTTTATACTAGTATTGTACCAGTTTTACATGATATAGATAAAATGATAGAAATGGGTAAGAATAATACAAAAGAATTCTTTAAGTTAAAGAAAGAAGATAAAATAATTGTAACTGGAGGAATTCCTATTACAGACGAAGGTAGAATTACTAATTTCTTGAAAATTGAAGAAATAATTGATTAATATCTCTTATGGGGATATTTTTTATTGGATATTTATTATATAATAAAGATGGTGGTAAATATGGATATTAGTTTTAATTTTGAAGAGAGTTCTTTTAATTATAGAGTGGCAGGAGTTATTAAATATAATAATAAAATATTAGCAGAGAGAAAAAATGATGTTAAGCATTTGTGTTTGATGGGTGGAAGAGTACATTTAAATGAAACATCTATTGAGGCGATAAAAAGAGAAATAAAAGAAGAAACTAATTATGATACAGAGTATGTAAGAAGTGTAGGATTAATAGAAAATTTTTATATATCTAAATATACAAATAAATTATGTCATGAAATACTTATTATTCATGAATTAGAATTTAAGAATCAAGAAGCTTATTTAAAAGAAGAAATAATTAATAATGAAGAGAAGGATAATGCTAAATTTGTTTGGATAGATATTGAAGAACTTAAAAAGTTAGATTTAAAACCGGAAGAATTTATAAAAAATATAGATAATAAAGAATTTTATCATATTATAAATAAATAGATAGAACTTATTGGCTCTATCTATTTGTATATAAATTAATTTTTATCTTTTAAGTATCTTTTTAGCAGAAAGACTAAAAAGTAGGGAAATGTATAGAATTTACCATTAAATCCTATATTTTTATTACATAGTTTTATACCATATTTTATATCTTTATAGTAATTGTCATTTATAACTTTGGTTAGGGAAGTGGCAGTATTATCTGATGCTTTAACTTCTACAGGAATAATTGAATCAATATCTCTAATAATAAAATCAATTTCAAGATTAGGTTTGTCAGATTTATAAAAATATAGATTGTATCCTGATTTGACTAATTCTTCTGAAATGATATTTTCATATATAGCACCTTTATAGGTGTTAAAATTTTTATTTAATCTTAAATCTTTTTGGGATTCTTCGTCTAATGAACCTATTAAAAGACCAGTATCACTAAAATATAGTCTATAATTATCAGGGTTGTAATTGGCGTTTAGAGGCAATGCTATATTTTCCATGCAGTAACTTATATTAACAATTCCGGCATTTGATAACCACTCAATTACACCTATATAATCTCTATTTCGAGCGTTCGTGGATATTTTGGTAATTTGAAATTTTTTATTTTCGTTTCCTAAAAATACTTTGATTTTTCTATAAGCATTTAATATTTTAGTTTTATCTAAATCTCCTGCATATTTTGTTATATCTTCTTCGTAATCTAGGATTATTTGTTTTTGCATTTCCAGAATTCCACTGTAGTTTTTATTATCCACAAATCTTTTTACTATTGCAGGCATACCACCGATTATCATATGTTCTCTAAAATTATCAAGCATTACATTATATTGAGTATTAGATAAAGGTTTTAAATTTTTCATGCAATTATATAAGTCTTCTATTTGTTCTTCTTTATATCCTTTGGCCCATAAAAACTCTTCAAAATCAAGAGAGTGCATTATATAATCAGTTTTGTAGCCAACACTGTTAGATTCAATTTCCTTATAATTAATTCCCATAAGAGATCCAGAACAAATAACATCGTATCTACCATCTAATTTGAAAAATTTTAAGGAAGTTGCTGCATTTGGGCATTTTTGGATTTCGTCAAAGAAGATTAAAGTTTCATGAGGAATAAATTCAAGGCTGGGGTCTTTTAAACTAATATTTTTAATTATGTTATCTATTGTATAACCATTTTCAAATATATCTAAGTATTCTTTTTTTTCAATAAAATTTATTTCTATATAACTTTTGTAATTATTTTCACCAAAAAATTTTATAGCATTAGTTTTGCCAATTTGTCGAGCACCTTTGACTATTAAAGGCAATTTATTTTTGTCATTTTTCCATTCAATAAGATATTTATCAATTTTTCTTTTAAGTCTATCCATTAGTATCACCAGTTAAATATTAACATAATTTTTAATTAATATCAACTTAATTTCACATTTTCCTGACCTTTTTGGTGCACATTTTTCACATTTTCCTGGAATTTTTGCTTTATTAAAATCACATTTTTAGTTTATTCTTCCTAATAAATAATCGGCAGAAACATTATATTTTTTGCATATTTCATATAGAAAAGGGGTGGCAATTAAGTATCTGCCTTTTTCATAGCCACATATAACAGATTTAGTGGTGTTTAGAAGGTCCGCTAATTTTTGTTGAGTTATTTTGTTGGTTTTTCGAAAGTTTTTTATTCTTTCAGGAGATAATTTGGGATTTATTTTGGTGTTTATTTCTTTATTTTGGGTAAATCCAAATACATAATCAATAGAAATATTAAAGTATTCACATATTGTTATTAAATGTTTTATAGGTATTGTTTGGATTTCCTTTTCATAACGACTATATAAACTATCGCTTATATTAAGAACTTTACTAATTTTAGTTATACTTAAACCTTGTCTTTCTCTTATTTCTTGTAATTTAGTTCCATAATTCATACTTATTCACCAGTTTAATTTTCTCATATTTATTTAAGATAAAAATATTATCCGAATAAATGCCGAACTTTTTCTTGACTTTTAATATTTGAGATATTATAATTTTATTATAAAGAGTGGTTTTCTAATATATTAGAAATTGTAATGTAAAGGAAAGTGGAAGAAAATGAAAAAGAATAAAAGAGTAATAATATTGTTAAGTGTATTAATATTAGGAATAGGTGTATCTTTAGCATATTTTGTAGGTAAAACTATTTTTAAAGGAACAGGAGCAACAACAGAAGGAAGAACGGCAACAGTAAATGGTTCAACATTAGATATAAGTGGTAATATAGAGTTTGGTGATGTAGATATATATCCAGGACATCAAACTCTATCTAAAGTAACAGCAACTGCAACAGGTAATAATGAACTTATAGCTTATAACTTAACATGGATAGGAACAAATAATTTAAATACAAATTTAAAATATAAAGTATATGTATCAGAAGAAGAAAAAGAGATAACCTTAAATTGTGAAAAGAAAAAGAAAGTAGTAAATGGAGCCCAACAATTAAATGAAGTATGTACATCAAATATAGAAGAATTAGGAGAGCCAATAAATGAAGGAGAAATACCAACAAAAATAAAAGAAGAACAAACAATAAAGATAACTAATACAGAATTTATAACATCAAAAGAAGAAGGCGAAAAGAAATATTATTATATAATAGTAGAATATCCAGATAATGGAAATCAAAGTGAAGATATAGGAAAAGGATTTGAAGGAAGAGTATATGGAGAGATAAGTAATACCAAAGCAGATATAAATATACTAGGATACTTTATTAAAAATGAAGAAACAGGAAAATATGAAGAAGTAGAAGAAATACCCAAAGAGGGATATGTATTAAATCAAAAAGAAACAAAATGTAATAATGAAGAAGTGGAAGTAAGAATAACTAATAATGAAATAATATTATCAAATGTGAGTAAAAGTGGAACCGCTTGTTATTTATATTTTAATATAGATAAAAGAATTACTGCAGAAGAAAGATTATCGGCTTTAAGGTTAGCAAAGGCAGGAGATTTACCTTCTGCAATAAATGCATATGCTTGTGACAATGGAACGAACAATTCGAATCATACTGGTAGTGTTAATTGTACTTCTACAGATTCAGGAGTATATGAAACAGTAGACGATTATGGAAAAACATATGTATTTAGAGGAACAGTGAATAATAACTGGGTATATTTTGCAGATATGTATTGGCGAATTATAAGAATAAATGGAAATGGAACAATAAGAATGATATATTCAGGAACAGAAAAACCAACCGATGGAAGATGGGCCAACCTAAATAGTGGTAAAGGTGCAGCGATAACAACAACATATAGTAGTGATACAAGTGTTCAAAAATATAATAATACAAATAATGATAATAAGTATATAGGATATATGTATGGAGGAACAGAAGGTGTAGCATCTCAAAATTATGCAGATGCACATAAAAATGAAACAGATAGTACAATAAAAGAAGAAATAGACAAGTGGTATGAAGGAAATTCAGGAATAAAATCACAATATCGAGATAAAATAGATGTAGAAACTGGATTTTGCAATGATAGAGAAGTATCAACAGCAAATCATGGATCTACATATAATGGAAATGGAGAAGGGTTCGGAACTCAAATAACAGCATATGTTCCAGTTCATAGAATATGGCAGAGCGGAGCGGGTGTCGTAGTTATCTACAACTCTTTTCCAATAACGAAAGAGTACATATAATCTTCCGTTGTTAGTAATAATATACC
>CANRIB010000020.1 GCA_947630575.1 uncultured Bacilli bacterium | reverse complement strand
AAAAATCAACCCGAACGGATTGATTATATATTTAAGTTCAAACTATAAAAGTTCGAACAGAAACGTCACTGGAGCGAGTGATGGGAATCGAACCCACGTTATCAGCTTGGAAGGCTGAAGCTCTACCATTAAACTACACTCGCATGTTAGACAATATAGATTATACCATATTATCTAATTTTTGCAACTATATTTTGTAAATTTTTGTATTTTTCTTTGTTACTTTTATTATTCCTATCATGGATAAAATTCCTAATGGAATAGCAATTAAACCATAATTAATTCCAGTTTCAGGACTATCTGGTACATATTGTTCTTTTGAGCAATCAGCAATATATTTATCATAGCTTACTGATTTACCTTGTGAATTAAAATAATATTTATTATCTACTGTAGTACATACATAATTAAAGCAATCTTCATAATATTGTTCTTCTGTTACTTTATAACCATTTTTATCATAATACTCATTATCTACAATAGCACAAGTTGGAGTTTTTTGTTCAATAGTTTCTGCGAGAATTGGTTCAAAACTTGCTTCACATTCAGTATCTGATAAATTACCAGTAAATACTAAATCAGCAATAGCAAATGAGCCTTTATGATTTGTGGTAGAAGTAAAATCTACAGTACTTGATAAGCCATTATTGCTTTTCCAATCACTTTGAGTTTTAATATCTTGTAAACTAACATTTTTTAATATTAAATTACCTTGAACATGATTAATATCAAAATCTGTTGTAGCAACAATATGGCATGTCATGTAGAATGTTCCATCTCCTAATGGTTGTTTAGCATCACAACTATATCCTGCAAAATTATAACTTTTTGCAGAAACATTTTTTGGTGCTATAATTGTACATATACATAATAATATTATAAATAGTTTTTTCATAAACAAAACCTCCCTTTTGATAGTTAGTTATAATATACTTTTTTTGAGATTTTGTCAAGATATATATGCTTTTTTGTTAATTCTTTTGAAGTTTTGGGCAAATAAAAACATATACCAATTAGTATATGTATTTTAGATTAGTCTTTAGAATCACCTATTATTGATATTAAATGAAGGAATATATTTATAAAATCTAAATATAATTCAAATGCACTGTTGATAGCTAAAGCTTCATTATCCACACCATTTTCGGCCAGAGTTTTTAAATTTTTAATATCGTAGGCAGTATATCCTAAAAAAATTAAAATTGTTATAATTGATAGAATTAATTCAAAGGTGCTATTCTTTAGGAAAATATTAACAATACAACAAATTAATACGGCAATTAAACCCATTAAACAAAATGTTCCTAATTTACTTAAATCCATTTTAGTAAAATAACCAATTAAACCAAATATGCCGAATACAATGGCAGTTATAAGAAATACTGAGATGATTGATGATAATTTAAAATAGATAAAGACACTTGAAAATGTTAAGCCACTTACAAATGAATATAATAAAAAGCATATTTTAGCACTAGTTGGTTTCATTTTGTAAACTCGAGCAGCAAAGAAAATTACTAAAGCTAATTCTAAGATTATGAACACCCAATATAAGCCTCCATAAACAGCATTAACCATATTTTCATTAATAGATACAACATAGCCAGTTAAAAATGTGGTTAATAAGCCTAAAAACATAAAAATAAAAGTCTTTGATAATATTTTATTCATTTTTTCCTCCTTTTATAATTTTATTATAACATATTTTAATATTTAAGTAAATGTTCCCTTTTTTTATTATTTATATATTAAAAAAATTCTTTTAATTCATATTTATTTATATGTTTATTAAAAGAATTTTTATGTTTATATTAATTATACATTAAATCTAAAATAGACGATATCTCCATCTTGCATTAAATAATCTTTACCTTCTAAGCGAAGTTTTCCAGCTTCTTTAACTTTAAGTTCACTGCCATATTCTTTTAAATCATTAAAGCTTGTTACTTCGGCTTTAATAAAACCTCGCTCTATATCACTGTGGATAAGTCCGGCACAACTTTTGGCGGTCATTCCTTTTTTAAATGTCCAAGCACGGCATTCATCAGGGCCACTGGTGAAAAATGTTTCTAAACCTAATAAATTGTACGTAGCAAATATTAATTTATCTAAACCAGAACTAGAAATACCAAGTTCAGTTAAAAATATTTTTTTATCTTCGTCTGATAATTCAGCTAGTTCTGATTCCATTTTGGCACACATGACTATTACTCCACTGTTTTCTTTAGCAGCATATTCTTTGACAAGTTTAGTATATTCGTTATCTCCGATTACAATATCATCTTCTAAGACATTAGCACAATAGATTAATGGTTTTAAAGTAATAAAATTAAAAGAACGTAATACTAATAATTCCTCTTCTGTAAAGGATACTCTTCTTAAAGGGATATTACTTTCAAGATTAGTTTTAGCTTTGGTTAAAGTACTTACTTCTAAAATTGATTCTTTATCTTTGGTAGTTTCGGCTTTTTTTATTATTTTGCCTAATCTATTTTCGACTATTTCTAAATCGGCTAAAATAAGTTCAATATTAATTATTTCAATATCTCTAATAGGGTCAGTTTTTCCTTCAACATGGGTAATGTTAGCATCATCAAAGCAACGAACAACTTCTACAATAGCATCAGTTTCCCGGATGTGACTTAAAAATTTGTTACCTAGACCTTCACCTTTACTAGCACCTTTAACTAAACCGGCAATGTCAGTAAATTCAAAGGCTGTAGGAACAGTATTTTTGGGTAAGTAAAGATTTTCTAGGTAAGTTAATCTTTCATCAGGAACTGTTACCATGCCAACATTTGGTTCAATCGTGGCAAAAGGATAATTGGCGGCTAAAATATTTTTTTTAGTTATGGCATTAAATAAAGTTGATTTTCCGACATTTGGAAGACCTACAATACCAGCTTTTAAACTCATTTTTATTCCTTCTTTCTTGAGAGTCTTATATTACAATCACTATTTAAAGCAATATTATATATTTTTTTTAATTCTTCTTTTTCAGTTATTTCTGTATATATATCAATATTAACAAGACGTTCATTTACATAACAATTATGAATAACATAAGTGGCATTTTTTACTGTTATATAACCATCTGTTATTTCATCAATATTTAAGCAATGAGGGATATTTTCATATTTAATTATTCCGTCTGTAATTATATTCCATCTAATTTCTTTACCAGCATATTCTCCTTCAATTATGGGATATTCATTTTGATTTGGAGAAGTTTTGATAATATTTACTCGAATAGGACTTGATTCCTCTAAATATTTTCTTTTTAAGTAGTCTTCTATTAATTCATGGATAAGTATTAAGTAATTAGGAGCAATATTAATTTTAGTAATACTGCTTTTAATTTCTACTTCAGGATAATCAAAACTTAAGATGCCATAATTGGTGAGATTCCATATAGCTTCCGATAAATCAAGGTGATTACAGGCACAAGTAATATTCTGAAATAAAGGGTAGTATTTACTATTAATAAAGTCATAGTGATATAAAGCACACTCTAAATCATTAATATTAAATTTTATAACATTATGAAATCTTAATTCTTGGATTAAAGCTTTGGTAAATTCAAGTTCTGATATGTTAGTTTGCATATTATTTTCCTCTCATGTATGCTTATTATAGCACACTCACGGGAAGTTTTTTAGTATTTTCCAATATTTTTTTAAATTTTTATTATGGGAATTTTAGATTAAGCAATATTTATTATAATTAGATAAAAGTCCAAGAAAAAAGAATGACTATTCATTCTAATTTATAAATTTACAACTCCATTAATACCAATTGGTAAACCAATGATAGCCCAGACAATTATTAACGCGATTAATATTACTCCTACCGTTATACTATAAGGCAATTGATATTTTAGAGTTTTAAATAAGTTTATAGGTTTTTTATTTTGATTGTACTTTTCTAAATAAGCTAAATAAATTACATAATAAGCCATCATAGGAGTTAGACCCATGGTAACTGATTCACCAAATCTAAATACTACTTGAGTAAATTCTGGTGATATTCCGGCATCCATTAAAGTTGGCACGGCAATACCTGCTAAAATAGCCCATTTAAAGCCAGAGTTTGGTAATACTATAGTACAAATCATACTAATAATAAATAATAAAATGATTAGAGGCATAGAACCTAAAGAGTTAGTAGTTAAAAAGTTGGCTAAAAAGGCTGTTATTACTTCGCCAAGATTAGTTTTTTTGAAAATACTAATAAAAGTTGAGGCAAAGAATATTAAGACTAAAGTCTTTCCTATACCATCTAAGCTATGACCTAAGTCATCACATAAATCTTTATTATTTTTAATTGTTTTAGCACCTATGCCATAAAAGAGGCCTACTATAACAAAGAACATAGTAACGACAAAAACAAAGCCATTACTGAAGAAAGATGAAGCACTAAATAATTTATCAATGTAAAATTCTTGAGAATAATCTAATAAAGCACCAGATAAAGGAAGTCCAGGAATAATACAATATATAAAGAATAATAAATATAATAAACCGGCAAATATAGCTAGTACTAAACCTTTTAATTCTCTATTTGTAATCGTAAATTCTTCTTCCATTTCAGTTTCAGGAAATTCATATTTAGGTAATCTTGGAGCAATATAATTTTCAGTTATAACAGTTATAGCAACTGCAACTAAAGCAAAAGCAACAATCATTATGGATATAAATGACATTGTTCCTAGAGTATAACCGGGATTAATCATATGAGCCCCTAGTAAAGTACTTCTTAATAGTTCAGAATCACTACTGGTGAAGAAAATACTTATTCCAGTTCCGGCTGTTAAAGCTGCATAGGAGGCAATAATACCTATATAAGGGTTACGCCTACCATAACTAAATATTAGAGCACTTAAGGGAATCATTACTACATACGGTAAATTTCCCATCATACTTGATAATAAACATATTAAAACAATAAAGAAAGTTACAGTTTTTTTCTTAACTCTTTTAGTTAATAATGTAACAGCAGTTTTTAAAAAACCACTTTTTTCCATAACACCGATACCAATTAAAATTATTATTAAACTTGATAAAGGGGTAAAAGAAACAAAGTTTGCTACCGTAGTTGTAAATATATATTTTAGACCACTTAAGCTAAATAAAGATTCAACTGTTGCTAAACCTTCAGTATATTCTAAAGTTACATCATTAGCAATAGTATTATATGTTACTTGAACTCCTAAAAGATTTAAAAAACCACTTATAACAATGGTTATGACAATTAATATTAGTAAGGCCATGATTGGGTCTAACGTTATTTTTTCTTTAAGACGACTTTTCTTCATTAGCTCCTCCTATAACTTTTTTTAATTTGCGAGTAAATTCTAAACGATCTATCATTACTTCTCTATTACAGTTTAAACATTTGATTTTAATGTCTACTCCTAATCTTATTATTTGCCATTTATTTTCACCACAGGCATGAGGCTTTTTCATAATTACTATATCATTTAAATTAAATGTCTTGTCCATGATGCACCTCAATTTGATCGTAAGGTATTTTAATGTTATGCTTTTCATAAGCAAGCTTTACCCGCTCGAGCATAGCTCTTTTAATTGCATATTTTTTATTTTGATCACAATGAATATTGATTAAATAATCAACACTGGAAGATCCAAGATTATTAACTCCTGAATAAACACTGTCTTCATATATTAATTTATCTTTTATCGCAGTGTCAATTACTTCTTTTAAAACTTTTTCAACTTTAGATACTTTTTCTTCATAAGCTGTAGGAATATTTAAAAGTAAGTTGGCTTTTTTTTGAGATGCATTAATAATAGTATCAATATTACGATTAGCAATTACTAATACTTCACCATCAAAACCTTTTATTTTGGTAGTTCTTAAACCTAATTCAATAACTTCTCCCGTAAAATTATTATAGGTTACTGTATCCCCTACTTGTAAATAGTTTTCTAAAACTAAAGATATACCACTGATAAAATCTTTGACGGTATCTTGCATTGCTAAACCTAAAACAGCACCAAAAATACCTAAACTAGTTATTAAACTTCTAGTATCTACTCCCCAGAAATCTAATATAATTAAGAAAGCTATCGCATAAATAATATATTTTACGACACTTTGAAATAATTTAATGACTGTTTTTCGCTTTTTTATTTCAAATTGGGTTTTGCCTGTTATTAATATTTTAGAAATAATACCATTTATGATGGTAACAATAATATAGGCAAAAATTAGAGTAATTACAGAGCCAATAATTTGTTTAGTCATAATAGTTTGGTATACTTTGTTTAAAAAATTCATTTTATTCTCCTTCAATAGAAATACTTAATTCTTCTAATATACGAGTTAATTCATCATCATCTTTGTAAGGAATCTCTATTTTTTTGTTATTTATTTTAACTTTAACACCTAAACGTTCACGACATAAATTCTCATAAATACTATAACGAATATCAAAATTTTCTTTACGAGAAATATTGTGTTTTTTAGGTAAGTTTTCCATACTTATTAGTTTTTCTGTATCTCTAACACTTAGGCCTTCTCTTACTATTCTTAAAGCTAATTCATTAATTTTGTTTTCGTCTTCAAGTTTACTTAGAGCTCGAGCATGACCCATAGATAGTTCTTTACTTTCAACTAATTTAATAGTTATATCTGGTAAGTTTAATAAACCTAACATATTGGTAATATAACTACGAGATTTAGAAAATTTGTGAGCTAATTCTTCTTGAGTAATATTATTAATTTTTAAAATATTTTCATAAGCTTTGGCTTCTTCAATAGGATTTAAATTTTCTCTTTCGATGTTTTCAATTAAAGCAATCTCCATCATTTCAGTATCATTAAAATCTTTAATAATTGCGGGTATGGTTTTTAGGCCTGCTAGGCGAGCAGCACGAGTTCTTCTTTCACCGGCAACAAGCTCATAACCTTTGATACTTTTTTTAACAATTATTGGTTGAATAATACCATGTTCTTTGATAGAGTTAGCTAATTCTTCTAAGGCTTGATCATCAAAAACAACACGTGGTTGGTAAGGATTGCTACGAATTTCTTCTAAAGGAATTTCTTCTATTCCTCCAGTTGATTTTCCTTCATCAATAATTTCATTTTCAAATTTATTAAAGTTAATTACTTCATTTGAAAATAATTGTTCTAGGCCTTTTCCTAAAGCTTTTTTTCTATTGTTCTCCGTCACGGGCAATTACCTCCTTTGCTAAATTAGCATACGCGATGGTTGCTTTACTTTTAGGATCATAAACATTGATTGGTTTTCCATGACTTGGAGCTTCTACTAAGCGAACTAAACGGGGAATAATCGTATTAAATACTTTGTCTTTAAAATATTTACGAACTTCTTCAATAACTTCTAAACCTATTATAGTGCGACCATCAAGCATTGTCAATAATACTCCTTCTATTCTTAATGAGGGATTCATACTTGATTGAACCATAATAATAGAGTTTAAAAGTTGAGTTATTCCCTCAAGAGCAAAAAATTCACATTGAACAGGAATTATAACAGAATCACTAGCAACAAGGGCATTCATTGTAGGAAGTCCTAAAGCAGGTTGACAATCAATAATAATATAGTCATAGTCATCTCTAACTTGTTCTAAGGCTATTCTTAATTGTTCATTTTGATGAAATTCAGGATTTTCTAACATTTTTTTAACAAATTCTACATCTACTCCGGCTAAATTAATAGTGGAAGGTAAGATGGATAAATTTTTAAATTTTGTTTTTTTGATAGCCTTTTTAATATCACAAGTTCCAGTCATTACTTCATAAATGTCATGAGTATAATCACCATTAGAAAAACCAAGACCAGTAGTAGCGTTTCTTTGAGGGTCTAAGTCAATTAAAAGAGTTTTTTTCCCCTCTACACCTAAAGCGGCGGCAAGATTTATACTCGTTGTTGTCTTTCCTACTCCTCCTTTTTGATTAACTAATGAAATTACTTTTGCCATTTATGATACACCTCTTTATATTTATTAGATAACTAAAAATATTTTAACACATTATTTTTGTTTTGTCTTTATATTTTCACTTTAATTTAAAATTTATTTTTAGGGTCGAATTTTGTCAAACTGTTTTTCTAGACAAATTCTTTTTTTGTATTTAAAATATTTATAGAGTGTTAGGAAAGGCGTCTACTAATTTATTAATACTACCTCCTTAAGCGAAAGCTAAAAACCTTGTGGTTTGGTGAATGTGTACTGATGATATTAGCCAAGCTAAAAGAGATTTTAGTTATGATAAAAGGTTTATTTTCTAATAAACAAGAAAAGACGTCTACTACCATCATTATTATTAAAAACAACAAAGAGGCAGTGAACGTCTATTTGAAAAACAAGTAGATTTTATTCCTAATATTCTACAATTAGATTTTAACATATTATAATATGATTTGTAAATAGATAGAGTAGAAGAAAATTAAAAGAACGAGGAGAATATCCTCGCATGGAATTTAATCTTGCCTAAGAATAAAGTTTAGAGCGACTTAGGCAAGTATCTTTTATCATAATTGAACAACAAATGGAGTACCTGTTGTTCCTTCCCCTGTAAATTTTGTATCAGCCTTCAGATTTATTACTGGACGTACACCTATGTTCTTATATTCCAAGTTCGGATTGGTTAGTCCACCATCCGAACTCACAATAAACGTCTGAGCATAACCATTGTTATAGAGGCGTGGAGTCATTGTCCAATAATCTTCGCCTATACATAACCAATATTCTGAATTATCTGCTTCAACTCCTCCCGCATACATTACTTCATCACTAGTTAATAATCCTATCGCGGTGGTTAGCGCATGATTTCCTATTGCAGCTGTATTTGTTGTATATAAATCTGTACTTTGCTCTAAGCACTTAAATGTTGGCTGTTTTGAGCCATACAATCTTAAATATCCTCCATACCATGTAGCAGTTGTTCCTGTACCTCCTCCTTCGGAAGTTCCTGTATAATTTTTATAGGATGTTCTATCTCCACAAAATCCCGCATTATAATCTAATTTGCTTACATAGGATTCTAAAGACTTACCAGTAGCAAAATATTCATTATAAAATTTATTTAACGTATTAAGCATTGTTGATGCTGTTTCATTTCCATTCCTCATGCCTATTGTATATTTTAAACCTACATATTCTGCTTGATTATGTGTTGAATTAAATGCCACATTACTTGCATAATTAGCATTTACTCCAGTTGCACCGGCACTAGTTCCATTATATATTAATCTGATTGTTCCATCGCCATTTATTCGAATAATTCTCCAATATGTATTTCCTATATTTACCCAGTTATTTGTTACTGCTCCTCTAAAATAGTATGTATCTCCATAATCGTCTTGTCCTTTACATAATAAACCTGTTCCACTATAGGTGCTTTCGATTACTGGGTCTACTTCTGCTGGACAACCATCACTACTTATTGATGTTAAACCTAAATCTGTAACACGTTCTGCTGGAGTTAAATTTGGTATAATATCTAAAAATACATAACATTTTGTTCCTTTTTTAGAAATGCTTATACTTACTTTTCCATTTTTATATTCCATTGGTATATTTTTTAATTGGTTAGTATCACTTCCAATTGTACAATAACTTTTATCTGTATTTACTTCATAATTACCAATTGGCACTTCGTCTTCTAAAGTATAGTTTTCACTACCTTTACTATCTTGTACTTTTAATGCTAAAACATTTAAATCTGCTAAACTATAATTAACATTACCATTAACTATCTGCACACTTTTGGTTACTTGATATTTGGCTTTAGTCATAAATAAATTAATTATAATTACTAATAATATTGCCATAATAAAACCAAAGATAAATATTATTTTATTATTATAAGTTTTTAATTTTTCGTATTTCATTTTTAACTCCTTTTTAAATTTATCAACCATATTATATTTTCCTAATATATATTTATATTATAAAATAGCGAACCTTACTTGTCAATAATAATTCGCTATTTTATAAGCAATATATGATATTTGATTTAATAATGAGAAAATTAAACTGGTGATGTTTATGGCTTCTTTCAAATATAATTTTGAAATGAATAATCGTATAAAAGAAATACGAATTGAAAAAGGTATTTCTCAAAAAATGTTAGCAAATGCAGTTAATATTAAAGTCCCTAATTTATCTAAATATGAAAATTTGAAAGAGTGTATTCCTATAATTAATTTTAATAATATTTGCAATTATTTAGAAATATCTTTTGATTATGCCTTGTGTTTATCCAATATTAATAATTTTAAAAAGCCTAAACGAGAACTAGATAAAAAATTAATTGGAGAAAGATTAAAAAGTATTAGAAATAAAAATAATCTTTATCAAGAAACACTAGCTATGGAAATAGGAACATCTAAGTCTTTGATATGTGAATATGAAAAAGGAAAGAAACTATTATCTCTTCCCTATGCTTATGCAATATGTAAAAAATATGATGTGTCTGTTGACTATATTTATTGTAAAGTAGATTGATATGTCTTTTTATGTTTATAATATTAATTGAGGCGAAGTATGGAGTACTTGATTGTACTTATTTTAATTTTGGTACTAGTTGCCAAAATATTAAAATAGCTAACAAAAAAATAGAACACCTACGATTTGTTAGGTGTTCTTAACCAATATAATGGACTGAGAGCACCAACAAAGTGCCTCTTTTTGTTTGTCCTACTCATATTATATACTAAAATATAGATAAAATGCAAGTATTTTTTTACTTAGAATATACTTTATTGGTGATGTTATGGAATGTAGAGTAAATATTCCTTATCCTTTAGTTAAAGTAGAAAAAGAAAATATAGAATACGCGAATATATTATTAGAAGATTATACAGGATTTAATGGGGAAGAAAATGCGATAAATCAATATGTGTATGAATATTTAAGTAAATTTAATGAATATGAATACTTTGCCCAAGTTTTAAAGAAAATAGCAATGGTGGAAATGAAACATTTAGAATTGATTGGTAAAACTATTACTTTACTGGGTGGTAAACCAATATTTAAGTTTTTAGATAGAAAAAGTAATTATTATTTATATTACAGTGGAAGTTTTGTTAATTATGAAAATGATATAAAAAAGATGTTGATATATAATATAAGGTTAGAGAAAAATACAATTAGAAAATATGAACAACATATTAAAATTATTAAAGATAAATATATTAAAGCTTTGTTATATAGAATTATTTTAGATGAAAAAAAGCATATTGAATGCTTTAGAGAGCTTTTGTTTCGTCTTTCAAAACAGGATTAACGTGAATTATTACACGATATATTTTACGATATTTTTCGGTTATTTCTTTTTCAAGAGTATCTGCGATATTATGAGAAGTAAAAGTATTTAAGTTACCATCAACATTAATTGTTAAGATAGCTATATATTTATATCCTGTTGCTACAGTATTAAAATCAGTTACATTTAATATATCTTCATGAGCTAAAATAAAATTAATAATATTTTCTTTAGTTTCATTATCTAATGATACATCCATTAATACTTTATAACTTTCTAAAAAAATATTTAAACCACTTATAAATATATAAATAGATATAATAGAGCCAAAGATTCCATCAGCATAATAAAAGCCATATTTACTTAATATAATTGATATAAGAGTGCCTACTGTTAATATAGCATCATTACGATGGTCTTTCATACTAGCTTTAATTAAAATATTAGAGTGTTTTTGATATGATTTTTTACAATATAAATATAAACTTATTTTAATTATGATAGTTATAATACAAACAATAATTAAATAATAAGAAAATACTATGGCTTTTTTAGTGAAGATGGAAATTAATGAATCGGAAAATATTTTAAGAGCTATTATTAACATAAAAATACTTATAAGCATAGAGAAAATATATTCGGCTTTTCCATGACCAAAGTTATGATCATCATCGCTTGGAGTGCTAGCAATTTTATTTCCAATATAAGTCATTAGAGAAGAAAATATATCTCCAGCAGAATTTATGGCATCGGCAAGCATAGCTTTACTATAACTTGCTTTCGCCACAATTAATTTAATAATAAGTAAGAATAAATTACCTATTATTCCTAAAAAACCTACTTTTTTAGTATTCTCATATCTATTCATGATAATCACCTTTTATTTTAATTGTTACTATATTATATCAGATTTTTAAATTTTTGCATATTATTTTCATTATATTTAAAAAGAAACTAAGATGTAGCTTCTTTTAGAGTAAATAAATCATAAGTTATGAAGTTGTGAAATACTAAATTTCATAATTCTTCTTTTTATTTTAGTACCATTTAGTGCATTCTTCTAAAGTTTTTCGAGGACGAGCTTTAGGGAAAGAGTCAGTATATCCTAACGCAACGGCTGAGATTAGTTTTTTATTAGTGTTAAATTTTTGATTTAATTCTTTTTCAATTTGTAAAATGAAGCCAATCCAAAGAGAGCCAACATTTAAATTATAAGCTTCAAGTATCATGTTTTCAATGCAGGCACCAATAGAGATGGTATCAAAAACTTCATGTTCAATATCTCCATATACAAGAATAAGAGCTTCACTTTCTCTAATTACTTCACAAGTAAGATTTGTTTCATCTGGGGTTTTGGTTTCTAATAAATCACCTATCTCTTTTTTTAAATCTTTATCTGTTATAACAATGAAACTCCAGGGTTGACGATTTTTAGCAGAGGGAGCAAGAAGTCCACTGGTTAAAATTTTTTTGATTGTTTCTTGGGATAATTTTTCTTTATTAAAATGTCTAATACTTCTTCTATTTTTAATTACTTCAGTTAGTTCCATATATATTCTCCTTTATTTTTATTATATTTTAACATATAAAAATAAATTGAACAATTAGTTAATATCTTTTTGTACGATTAACTTTTTCAATTTTTATGGTGTACCCGATAGGTCCTAATATTTTTAATAAGCTTAAAATACTGGGGGAATGACTGCCATTTTCAATGCGAGCAATTTTTTCACGGGAAACATTAGAGAATTTGGCAAATAAATCTTGAGTTAAATTATTTTCTTTTCTAAACCTAATAAAATCTTTAATAAATATTTCATTTAAAAGTTCACCATCGTAGGAGTAGTCAACATAACTAGGATC
The DNA here is from genome assembly GCA_947630575.1 of uncultured Bacilli bacterium. Classification (GTDB taxonomy): domain Bacteria; phylum Bacillota_I; class Bacilli_A; order RF39; family UBA660; genus Caccenecus. The sequence continues at coordinate 11,692 of CANRIB010000020.1, read as the reverse complement.
ATATTTCATAAGTAAAATCACCGTCATTATTGTATCATATATGATACATTTGATGCAATAAATTATTGATTTATATAATTTATTATTATATATTTAAGGAGAAGTTTTAATGTAATATTTTTTATATTTTTATTAAAAGCATTATAATATATCATTTTTATTTAAATTATGATATAATTGTAATGATATGGTAAGGAGGTTAAATATGGAAAATAGTTTACAAAAAAATACGGGTTATGCTCATTTAGATAAACCTTGGATGAAATTTTATCAAGGTAGAGATTTGACTCAAGAAATCCCCGAAACCAATGTCGTAGAATATTTAAAAAACGAAACAAAGGATTGGCAAGAAAATATTGCTAGTGATTATTATGGAAAGAAATATACTTATCGTGAGTTATTTCATAGGGCAGATGTTGCATCTACTATTTTAGAACAGGCTGGTGTTAAAAGTGGCGATATTGTTTTAAATTTAGTTCCTAATATACCTCAGGCGGGAGAATTATGGCTTGGTGGTATTCAACTGGGATGTGCTAGTGATTTTGTTGATCCAAGACCAGATAGTATGGATATAGAAGCTAATGCGAAAAAATTGCTTGAAATTATTAGCTTTGAGCAAGCTAAACATATTATTGCTTTAGATAAATGTTATCTAGGAATGTTAAAACCAATTGAAAAGCAATTAAAAGATATGGGAATAGAGAGAATTATTACTTTAAGTCCTAGTGATTCAATGGATATTAGAGGAATGATTAGTTATCTTACGGATGTAATAAATTATAATAAATTAAGAAATATTAGAAATAGTAAGACGACTGCAGAAAAACTTAGATGGTATCAAGTTTTACTTCAGAATTTTCAAATGATGAGAAAAAGTGAAGAAGCTTATAATGTCGCAGCTAGATCTTCAGTACTTGAAGTATTAAAATATAGTGATTTAATTCATGATTGTAGAACTATAAATTTTAGAAAAAATGTAGATCCAGAAGCAACTATTTATATAGGTCATACTTCAGGAACTAGTGGAGCAAGACCTAAACCTATTCCAATTACTAATAGAAATGCTATGTCAACTTTAGTGCAACTAAAAAAAGGTGATGCTTATTATTTACCTACTGATAGATGCTTACATATTTTACCTTATTTTGCACCATTTGGAGCTTTTGATAATTGGTTAGTATTTTTAGAAAGTGGTTCTTGTAATTTAGATGTACCAGAATTTGAAATAAATGAATTTGGATATTTACTTAAAAAGTATCATCCAAGTGTTATTATGACAGTTCCTTCATGGTTGACGGCTCTTCCTGATTGTCAATATTTAGAGCATGAAGATTTATCTTGTATTAGAAAAATAATTTATGGGGGAGATTCTATGACTGCCCATGATGAAGCAAGAATTAATAAATGGTTAGAAGAACATGGATGTAGGGCTAAAGTTGCGAAAGGCTATGGGATGAGTGAGTTCTGTGGATGTGGTTCTTATGCACAAAAGAATTATAATCCCGCAGATTCAATTGGTATTCCTCTTCCGGATACAACATTTGGATTAGTGGATTCTAGTATTGATGATAAATTAGTACCACTTAAATTTCCAGAAGATGGAGAGAGACTTGAAGGTGAATTAATAGTTTCAAGTGAAGCTACTACCAAAGGAATTTTACATGATGAGGTAATTGTTCCACATTATAGCTTAGATGGAAAAGATTATATTAGAACTAGAGATATTGTGGAAATGGATAGAGATGGAATATTTTATCATAAAGCAAGAAAAGATAGATCTTTTGTAAGATTTGATGGTTATAAAGTTAAACCTTATGAAATTGAAGATGCTATCGCGCTTAATCCACTTGTTAAATATGTAGCAATAGTACCATATTTTGAGGAAAAATGTCGTGGTATAATGCCAATGTGTCAATTAGTACTTGAAGATGGTGTAGATATAGAAGATGTTAAGATAGTTGAAGAAATTGTTTATAAAAATATTATTGGTAATTCAACGATGGCTTCAAGACAAATTCCATCAAAGTTTAAATTTAGAAATAGTTTACCATTAACTAAAAATGGAAAGGTTGATTTTAAAGCTTTAGAGAAAGTTACTTTGGATGGAACAGAAATAGATGTTATTGTTAAAGAAACTAATTTAACTGTGGGGGGCATTATAATTAGTAAAAATAATAATTTAACTAGAGTTTTGAAAAAATAATCTTTGGAGGTGTGATACGTGCAAAATTTTTTAGAATTATTATTATTAAATTTATATGCATTATGTTTAATTGGAGCAATTAGTATTGTTTTCTTTTCAAAACGAAGAAAGAAAGAAATTGAAGATTCGACTTATGCATGGTTTTTAATGGCTAATATTGCCATTTCAATTACAGGATTAATACTGGGAATGGCAGTTAATCCTGATTTTAATATTCCAAATATTACAATAATTGTTTTAAATAAAGTATATTTAATTTCATTATTATCTTGGATATTATTGCTTACTTTTTATACATTTTATATATCTTTAAATAATAAGAAAAATACTAAAAAATGGGAAAATATTTTCTTTGCAATTAACGTTGTTGGGGCATTACTTATATTAATATTACCAACTAAAGTTACTGTTGAAGATTCTGGTGTTGTTGCTTATGGTTTATCAATAATGCTTACTTATTCTATTTTTTCTATCTGTTATATATTTCAATTAATAAGAATGATTATTGATCATAAGAATTTGAAAAATAAAAAATATATTCCAATTTATTTATTAGTTTTATTTGGTATGATTATTTTAGGAATAGTGATGTCTAATCCAAGCTTAAATTATATTATTAATCCAGTGTTAATATTTATTGCATTTATAATGTATTTTACAATTGAAAATCCGGATGTTAAAATGATTGAACAGTTAGATATGGCAAAGACTCAAGCGGAAAAAGCCAATAAAGCTAAGACTGATTTTCTATCTAATATGTCACATGAAATTAGAACTCCTTTAAATGCAATTGTAGGTTTTAGTGAATGTATGTTAGATCAAAAAGATTTAGGTGAAGAAACTAAAGGTTTTGCTAAAGATATAGTAGATGCTTCTAATAATCTTTTAGAGATTGTAAATGGAATTTTGGATATATCAAAAATAGAAGCTAATAAAATGGATATTGTTCCTAAAGAATATAATCCAAGAGAAGTATTTAATTCTTTATGTAAACTTGTTAAGCCAAGAATAGGTGATAAACCAATTGAGTTTAAATATTCTTGTTCTGAAGATTTACCGGGAGTATTAAAGGGTGATGTGGCTAAAGTAAAACAAATTATTTTAAATATTCTTACAAATGCCGCGAAATATACTGATGAAGGACAAATTGAATTTATTGTTAATTCTATTAACAGAATGGATACAAAAACTAGTTTACTTTATATATCAGTTAAAGATACTGGACGAGGAATAAAGAAAGAAAATCTTGATAAGTTATTTAATAAGTTTGAAAGAATTGATGAAGATAAAAATACTACGATTGAAGGAACTGGTTTAGGACTGGCAATAACTAAAAGTTTAGTGGAAATGATGGGTGGTAGAATAAATGTTGTTAGTAAATATGGAGAAGGTTCAACATTTAGAGTTTATTTGGAACAAGAAATTGTCAGTATGGAAATTCCGGAAAGTGCAACGGAAGAAATAGAAATTGATTATGATAGTCTTAAAGATAAAAAAATATTGGTAGTTGATGATTCAAAAATTAATTTAAAAGTTGCAGAAAATATTTTAAAGCCTTATCATTTTGATATTGTAACGGCAATAAGTGGTATGGAAGCATTAGATATAGCTAAAACTCAAACATTTGATTTGATTTTAATGGATATTATGATGCCAAAAATGAACGGAGTAGAATGTTTAAATGAACTTAAACAAATTCCAGGGTTTGATGTGCCCGTGATTGCTTTAACCGCGGACGCGATTGAAGGTACTGATGAAAAATATAAAAATGCAGGATTTGATGATTATTTATCTAAACCAATTGATAGATATTTACTAAATAAAGTATTGCATAAATTTTTGAAATAATTTCTAAAGGAGGATAGAGAATGGAAAAGATAGAATTATTAAAAGAATATGGGATTGATGTAGAAGCAAGTTTAGAATTTTGGGGAGATATGAATTCTTATAATGAATCTTTAAAAGAATTTAAAGATAGTCTAGATGATAAACTTAAAAACTTGGAGTATTATAAAGATACTGATGATTTTAATAATTATGGAATATTAGCTCATAGTACTAAAAGTGAAGCTAAATATTTGGGTTTTATGAAAGATGCAGAAATATTTTTACAACATGAAATGGCGGGTAAAGAAAGTAATAAAGATTTTATAACTAGTAATTTTAATAATTTAAAAGATACTATTTTAAAAATTAAAAACTTATTAGATAATTATTTTGAAGGAATAGATACGACAGTTAAAAAAATTATTATTGCTGATGATTCTAATATTATGCTTAATTTTATTGAGAAAAATATTGGGGATGATTATCAAATTCTTAGAGCTAATAATGGAAAAGAAGCAATTGATATTTTAAATAATGATAATATTTATGCAATATTACTTGATCTTAATATGCCTAATATGAATGGATTTCAAGTATTAGATTATATGAAAGAAAAAGAATTATTTGATAAAGTTCCGGTGATTATTATTACGGGGGATGATACAGAAGAAACAATTAAAAAAGCTTTTACTTACCCTATATTAGATGTGTTAAATAAGCCTTTTAAAGAAGAAAATATTAAAAGAATATTAGTGGCAATTAAAAGTTTTTATGAAAAAGAATAGATATTAATACAGTTTTATATAATTTAAATCTTACCTTTTAAGGGTAAGTTTTTTTGCAAAATTTGAGGGATTTTGTCGAACGGTTTTTCTAGACAAAATTCTTTTTTAGTTTTAGAATAATAACTTGAACATTTAAGACGGGTGCCTACCCTGTGTTTTTCTTTTTCGTTCTTTCTAACTTTACTGTTTTACAGGGGGTTAAAGAATAAAAGGAGGCATATGGTCATGATAAAAGCAATTTTATTCGTGATAATATTGTTTAAAACAATAAAAATGACACTTATCTTAATCAATATTGATATAAAGATAAATGTCTATAAAAAATAACAATTTTGTAGGCATTTGTTCTTAAATGTTCTACAAATTTATTTTAACATTTATTTTTTATTTTGTAAATATTTATAAGATATTAATAAAATATTTAATGAGAGTGTAACTATTGGTATCATTAAGACTTTCGGGATGCCATTCAACTCCTAAAAAAAATTTTTTAGTATTATCTTCTATTCCTTCAATTATTCCTTCTTTACTATAAGCATTTACTTTAAGAGTAGTATTAGGAAGACAATAATTATGGCGAGAATTAACCATGATATTATCTTTTTTTAATATTTTATATAATAAACTAGTTTTATTTATAGTAACATAATGGGCATAATTAGCTTTTAAATTATGATTCGATACTTTATTTTCTTGATGATTATTAAAGTGTTCTCCCATTGCTTGCATTCCAAGACAAATACCTAAAGTTGGTATATCTTTTTGATATAAATAATCAACTAATAAAAAATCATTGGGATGAAAAGAAGAACCTCCAGGCATAATTATACCATCACATAGTTTAATAATATTTTTTATTTTTTTAAAATTAATATCTATTGGTATGCTAATAATATTGATATTAAATTGTTCTAAAAATGTATATAAATCTGCTCTATTGCCAAAGAAGTTTTTGTTATTTTCGGTAAATTTACGCATGATAACTCCAATTGTTTTTATAATTATCACCAGTAAATTATATTAGTTATTTTTATTTTTATAACGGATATTGATATCAACATCACCATAGATACCATCTACTCGACCATCACTGCACATTTGCCAATATTGATATTCACCAGCATAGCTAGTTTTATCAACATAGTGAGCAAGCCATACAGGATAATCAGTTTTAAGCCAAACTTGTTCTAAATAGGCTTTACTGCTATAAAGCATTCCTTCATAACCAGCTTTTTTAAAAATATTTAAGAAAGAAGTGGCTATATCAGTTAGACCAAAGAAACTTAAATTAAATTCATTGTAAAAACTCCAGTTTTCCCAGTCAAAAGCAATTGGTAAATCAATTTTATAACCTTTAATTTGCTTTAATATCCATTTAGCATCTTTAATGGCTTTTTCTTTACTATTGGCATAAGAATAGAAATAGATACCAACGGGCATATTAAGCGCGTTAGCTTTTTCAATATTTTCTTTGAATCTTTTATCAACAAAATATTCACCATCAATACCTCTAGTACTGCCTACTCTTAAAATAACAAATTCTACACCGGCGGCTTTTAATTTATTAAAGTCTACTTCTCCTTGCCATTCAGAGATGTCTATCCCTATTTCAGTATCGGGAGTTTTATAATTTTTTATAGCGTCACTAAAAGGAATTCCGGGTGGTAAAGTAGTTGAGCCTCCCCCACTGTTTCCTCCAGTAGAAGGCTTTGGTTCTTTAACATAAAGATTAAAGGGCTTTTCGGTAATATTGCCACTTTCATCAGTTGCTTTAAAGGTTAAAGGATAAGTTCCCGCGGTAGTTATGTCATAATCGCCTACTATTTCACAAGTAGGATGAGAGTCATAATTATCACCACACATAATTTTTTCAGTTAAATTAATATCACTATTAACATTTACGGTGTAGGAACTACCTAACCAAACAAGAGGAGGCACGCGATCTTTAATTTCTAAAGTATATTCTTGTTTAATTTTAATATTATCTTCATTAATATATTCAAATTTAACTTTTTTGGGTCCTAATTTTTTGGTATCTATTTTATAATCATTAATTATTTTACCATTAATATTAATAATATAATCTGATACTTTAATATCACTTAAAAATTCGGCAGTTAAATTATCTTTTAATTCAACAATTATTACTGCATGTTTTACTTGATAATTATAATATAATTTTTTAATACCAAATATTAATCCTATTATTATAAGGATAGTAATTAAAATGATAATAATTATGGTGATAATTTTTTTCTTCATATCATTACTCCTTTTAATTTATTTTATTATAACAAATTTTAGGTTAGAAAAAAAGATTTACTATTAAATTATAGTTGGATATAGGTATTACTATTAATTAATATTTAAAAAGCCAAGATTTTAGTCTTGACTTAATTGTTGATAAAATATTCTTTATACCATAAAAGAAAGGAATAAATCGTGTATATTTCGCGATGAGCATTTTTTTTGCCAGTATGATGATTTTCTAAAATATTTAATATTTTGGTTTGATTAAAGAATTTTTTAACATATTCACTTTTAAATTCTTCTTTGATTAGATTATAATATTTTTCTTCTTTTAAGTATTCTTTAAAAGGAACTAAGAAACCTAATTTAGGACGATTAAACCATTCTTTGGGTATTCTATTTGATGCTGCTTCTCTTAGGGCTCGTTTACTTATCTTTTTATGAAGTTTATATTTTTTTGGTAGAGTTAGGCTTAATTCAAATACTTCTTTATCTAAATAAGGAACTCTTAACTCTAAGGAACTGGCCATCGTCATTTTATCTGCTTTAAGTAAAATATCATTAGGAAGCCATAAATTCATATCAAGATATTGCATTCTAGTTACATCGTCTAAACCTTTGGTTTCATCAAAATAGGGTTTAGTTATGTCGGTAGGTTTAATATTACTTTTATAATTAGTTGAAAGAATATCATTTGCTTCTTCTTCACTAAAAATACTTGCTTGACCAATATAGCTTTCACTTAAAGTTTTAGCGCCTCTAATTAAGAAACTTTTGCCTTTAATGTTAGGTAGTTTTTCGGCAATTTTTAAGTTAAAATTACGGATAAATTTAGGTAAATGACGATATGCGCGAATAATCACACTGTTATCATAAGTTTGATAGCCACCAAATAATTCGTCTGCTCCTTCACCTGATAAAACAACAGTGACATCTTTTCTTGCTAAAGCACTTAAAAAATAGAGAGGAACACTTGATAAATTCGCGTGGGGTTCATCAGAATGATATTGAACTTTAGGTAAAACTTCAAAAAATTCATCAGGTGTTATAATTTCGTTTTTATTTTCTATTTTTAATAATTCACTTAAATGCTTGGCGGCATCTATTTCATTAAAACCTAAATTTTCAAAACCAACAGTAAAAGTATTATTGGGTTTTAATAAAGATACTATATAAGATGAATCTATACCAGAACTTAGGAAAGCCCCTACTTTAACGTCACTAATTTTATGGTGTTCTACTGATGATTTAACTATTTCATCAATATTTTTAACTACTTCTTTATATGGTACTTTTTTATTTGGTTGATAAGTAAAATTATAGTATTCTTTAATGTCTAGTTTACCATCTTTATATTTTAAATAATGTCTAGGAGGTAATTTAAAAACATTTTTGAAAAAAGTTTCATTTAAGGGATTATATTGAAATGTTAAATAAGTTTTTAGAGCATCGGGATTAACTATTTTTTCAAAATCTGGATGGGGTAAAAAAGATTTTATTTCACTTCCAAACATAAATGTATCATTCATAATAGTGTAATAAAATGGTTTAATACCAAAAATATCACGAGCACCAAATAATTCTTTAGTTTCAATATTCCAAATTACAAAAGCATACATTCCTCTTAATTTATCTAATATGTGTTCTTTATATTCTTCATAACCATGGAGAATTACTTCAGTATCAGTTTCAGTAGTAAATTTATGGCCTTTGGCAATTAAATCTTCGCGTAAATCTTGATAGTTATATATTTCCCCATTAAATAAAATTACTAAGTTTTTATTTTCATTATAGATAGGTTGATTACCAGTATTTAAATCAATAATACTTAAACGACGAAAGGCCATGTGAAGGAGATCATCTGTATATAGACCTTCACTGTCAGGGCCACGATGGATAATTTTTTTACTCATTTCATTGATTATTTTTTTATCTTTTTCTTTTTTATTTATGTATCCACAAAATCCACACATTTTTACATCACCATAATTATTTTAGCATAATTTTTTGGGTATTTAAACATTTTAATGGATAATTATAATTTCTTGTATATCAATTTTTGGTATTTTATTATTTACATTATGTTTTTAATTTGATACAATTAAGTTGTAGAACATTTAAGAACAAATGCCTACAAATATGTTTTTATTTATTGACATTTATCTTTATATCAAGTTTAACATAAACATTGATAAAGATAAGTGTCATTTTTATTGTTTTAAACAATATTATCACGAATAAAATTGCTTTTATCATGACCATATGCCTCCTTTTATTCTTTAACCCCCTGTAAAACAGTAAAGTTAGAAAGAACGAAAAAGAAAAACACAGGGTAGGCACCCGTCTTAAATGTTCAAGTTATTATTCTAAAACTAAAAAAGAATTTTGTCTAGAAAAACCGTTCGACAAAATCCGACATATATCCAATCTATGAATTATTTTAAATATTTAGGACTATCAATTCTACCTAATAAATAATCGGCACTAACTTTATATTTTTTGCAAATCATATATAAAAATGACGTTGAAATCAAAAACCTTCCCCTTTCATAATCTGCGATAACTGAACGAGAGGTTTGTAGAAATTCAGCTAATTTTTCTTGGGTAATTTTATTTTCTTTTCTCCATCCTTTTAATCTTATTCCTGCTTTTAATTTATCAACATTATCTTTTAAATTATTATATTGAATCTTGCTATTAAAATTAAATATATAATCTAATGAAACATTAAAATAATCACATAATGTTATTAAATGAATACAAGGAATAGTATTATATTCATTTTCATATTGTGTATATGCTGGTCTTGACACATTTATTATTTCTGCTAGTGTTCTTTGAGATATACCATTTCGTTCACGCAATAATTTTAAATTTTCTCCATAATTCACCTATATCACCAGTTTAATTTTCTCATTTATTTATTAAAATTTATCAAATAGGTTAAAATATCCGACGTTTTTCTTGACTTTTGACATTATTAATATTATAATTTTAGTATAAGTTAGAAATTTCTAATATGATTGATAATCATAGAGAGAGGATTGATAATGAAGATAGAAAAGTTAAGTAAAGGAAAAAGTAAAAAAATAGTATTATCTATAGTAATATTACTATTTATAATAGGAATAATATATATAACAAATAGCAAAGCAAAATATCAGGTGAGCAAAAGTGTACAAATAGTTAATGGTAATGTTAATTATAGTCCATATGATTTTCAAATATTATCGATGTATAAGGTAGAAGATGGAGAAGAAACTTCTATAGATACAATGCCATCAGCAGATAAATATGCAATAGATAGTGAAAGAAGTTATTGTATAAATAATAATGGTAAAAACAACCAAGCAATATTAAAAACAATAAATGGTAATCATACAATAGCTAATTTAAATAAGTTAGATAAATGTACATTATATTTTAATAGGACAATAACAGTTACTGAATTAATAGCAAGTAAAACAACACAAGAAGGTCAAAAAGAATTTACAGATATAGAAACAGCAGATAATACAGGAAAATTATATTCAGATACCGACGATTTAGGAACAACCTATTACTTTAGAGGAAAAGTAAAAGATAATTGGGTAAAATTTGGAAAAGAAAATGGACAAGATATATGGTGGAGAATCATCCGAATCAATGGCAATGGTTCAATAAGAATAATATATACTGGAACAGGAGAAACTGCACCAACAAGTGATGGATATTTGAATAACAATGCGACTGGAAGTCAATTAAATAGTGGAGATACAACAACTTTCAAATATAATGAATATTATAATGATAATAAATATGTAGGATATATGTATGGAACAGAAAGAAAAGGTAGTGCTGGTAAAGAAACTACACCTACGACTAGATATGAAGATGCTCATGCAAATAATTATGATAGTGATATAAAACAAATATTAGATAATTGGTATAAAACTAATCTAAAAACAAGCTATGAACAATACATAGATCCAAATGCAGGATTTTGTAATGATAGAAAAATAAATACTAAGGCAAATGAGTGGTATAGTGGTGATACAGCAATGGGATATGGAACTAATGCTACTGCTTATGCTCCATGGAGCAGATTATTGGATTCAAGTGGAAATGCTAATACAAAACATACACCAACGTTCAAGTGTAGTCAAACAGACGATACATTCACACTTCCAGGAGCAAAAACACCAAGTGGAGGAGATTATGGAAATCATAAATTAACCCATTATGATAAGACAAGTGGTAACACTCCGATAGGATTAATAACAATAGATGAAGCAGTATATGCTGGAGGATACTATTATAAGTCTGATAGTTCATCAAACAATAAACAATTTTACTTATATACAGGCAAATCCTATTGGACAATGTCTCCGTTTTACTTTAACGGCGGCGATGCTCTCGTGTTCGATGTGTATTCGACTGGCACCCTCGGCAATTACCCCGTGAACGGCACGGACATCGGTGTGCGCCCAGTAATAAACCTCTCTGCTGACATAAAATTATTAGGAAATGGAACATATACTAATCCATACAAAGTCTTATGACGGAGTATGGCTTAGCTACGGACAGTTTTGAATAAACCCAGTGTTTATAAGGGATAAAAGAATAAAAAGTACGACTAGTAAGTGCT
>CANRIB010000019.1 GCA_947630575.1 uncultured Bacilli bacterium | reverse complement strand
TATTTTTTCTTTCAACGTAAGTTCGTCTTATTTTTGATTCAAAATTTAAGGATGACTTTCCTATTATATTAAAAAAAGATACTATTTAGTTTTTAGTATCTTTCTTAAATAACTTTAAATTGGGATTATTACCTTTAAATGTTAATTCATTAAACATTTTATTTTGGAATTCTTCTCTAGTTAAAGTTATAATGTTTCTATTATTGGGATTAATTAAATAATAACAAGCATTATTATATGGTAAATCTACATAGACACATAATAAATTTTCATTATTAAGATTTAAACTATCAAGAATATGAATCTTTCTAGCTTCTTTTTTTAATAATTTAACTAAGCTTTTAGAATAGAACCAACGAAATTCAATATATCCTTTAGTTAAATAATAATAATCTAAATTTTGTAAAATAAAATATACTTTATCTTGAAGATTAGAAAAATAACATAAATTATATTTTAGTAAATCAAAATATTCGTCATAGTAATATTCTTCATCACTTATATAACCTATTTTTTTATCAATTTTTTCTAGTTCTTCTCTAGTTAAGCCACTTATAAATAGTTTAGGACGACATTTAAATTGAATATTTTCTAAATCTTCTTGTAAATCGAGATAAATAGTATCTCCATCTTGTAATTTTACAATATTATATGTATGTTTAATTTTTCTTTCTATATTTTCATAACCCATTTCATTTTTGATGCCTAATTCTCTTAAAATATATCTTAATATATAGGATAAAGAACGACAAATAATTATTCTTTTTTCTAAATATTCATTTAGTTTTTCAACTCGGGGAGAACAGCTTTGATAAATGTTGTGACGAGTTTTACTATTGCCAAAAGAAAAATTACTATCAAAATAAAACATACTTCCTAATCTTAAATAAACATATCTTACTTTTTCTATTTCAGAAAAGTCTTTAGTTTTAATTTTAATATCTTCAACTAATTCATTAATATTCATAATTATCCCCCTTAAAAAAGACTAAAATTAGCCTTTAATTTATTTAATAATATAGCAAAAATTATGCTGTTTTATTAACTTGATAAACTTCTACTTCTACTGGTGTTTCTTGACCAAATAAATCAATTAAAACATTTAAACGGTTATTTTCTAAATCAATGCTGTCAACTTTGCCCATCATACCTTTAAATGGTCCATCAACAATATTTACTTTGTCGCCAACAGCCATTTCAGATTCAATATTAACGCGACTCATACCCATGTTAGCAAGAATTTTATCAATTTCTTGAGGTAATAAGGGAGTTGGTTTAGCTCCTTTACCAGACGAACCAATAAAACCAGTTACACCTGGAGTATTACGAACAATATACCAAGCTTCATCACTCATAACCATTTCTACTAAAACATAGCCGGGAAACATTTTTTTGACTTTTTCTTTTTTTACTCCATCTTTTACTTCTACTTCAGTAGTTTCGGGAATAATAATACGATGGATGTAATCTTGCATTCCCATGGATTCTGCTTTAGCTTCAAGTTTTTCTTTTACTTTTGATTCATGGCCAGAATATGTATTAACAACATACCATTCTTTTTCCATTAATTAAACGCCCCCTTTATTGCAGACATAGCCATACTTAAAAGAATAAAGAATACTACTAATACTACAATAAAGATGATTGTGGCAATAGTATATTTAAATACTTCTTTCTTGCTTGGCCATTTTACTTTGGATAATTCATTTCTTACTCCTACAAAATAATTTTCTTTTGGAGTTTTAGTTTTTTTAACTTTCTTTTCTTTAATTTTTTTCTCTTTATTAACCTTTTTATTAACTTTCTCTTTTACTTCTTTTTTTGCCATATTTTCTCCTCTTTTTTATTTAAATTAAAAAACACTTTCGTGTTCATTAATAATTTACCATAAAATAAGAGAAAAAGCAAGTATTATTTATCAAATATATAGCCAATTATAATACCTAATATTAAAAATAAGCCTAAATATAGATTAAAATAAGCTTTAATACTTAAAAATAATAAGCCTATAGAACCAATCATTAAAGCAAAAAAACACATATAAGATTCATTTTTCCATCTTTTAAATAAATAATTTATTAAATAAGAAACTGTAATTATTCCTATTATTAAGCCTACTCCATAAATAATAAAGACTAAACTAAAAGGATTTTTTAAAATACTTAGAACATATTCATAACTACCTAAAATCATATAAATGGCAGTGCCACTTATGCCGGGAATAATTGAGGTAAAAGCATCGATTGCACCAAGAATACCAGTATAAAAATAATCTGTTAATGTTCCTTTAAAAAGATATACTGTATTAGAAGATAGAGTTGTTAAATAAATTGTTAAAAGAAAAATGATAATAAAGATAAAAATATTTTTAGGATTAAATTTAATACTTTTAATAAAAGGTATTAAAGTGCCAATTATTAAACCTAAAAATAAATACATGACTTCTGCATAATAGTTTTTTAGCATAAATAAAATTAAATTACTAAATAAAATAATGGCTAGTAAAACTCCTAAACCAAAATTAAGTAATAATTTAGAATTACTTTTAATGTTACCAAAAAAATTAGTTATAGCTTTTATTATATCTTCATAAATACCTAATGTTATAGCAAGCATTGAACCACTTATACCAGGAATAATTTTTCCTATACCTACAATAAAACCTTTTAATATTAATTTAAAATTCAATAATACCACCAATAAAATATATGTTTAATTCCAATAAAATAGCAGGGATAACTACCCTGCCTGGAATTTAAAATACTTGTCTATATATGAATTAATTAGAGCTATATAGACAAGATGCTATATGTTTATTGGATTACAAAGGGACTTCCTGATTTTCCATCGCCTGTAAATTGGGTATCAGCTTTCAGACTTATTACTGGGCGCACACCATACGTATTATTCACACGTGTTTCATTCAGACTGCCCCACATATATACGTAGAATACGTCGGCATCACTTCCCATGAGAGACGGAGACATGGTCCAGTAAAATTGATCAGTATATAAGTAATATGATTCATTATTTTTTCCTCCAAATCCTCCAGCATATACTACTTCGTCTGCTGTTATTAAACCTACTGGATATGTTAAGCTCTTTGTCCCTTTTGTTGCTCCTGTATATGTGAATAAATCACTCGCATTTATACATGCAAATATTGGCGCTTGTGGATTTTGCCAACTTCCACTTTTTTTAAATCTTATATAAGTAGCATAATATGTTGGAGTTGTTCCAGCACCTCCTCCTTCAGAAGTTCCTGTATTATTTGTATATGATGTTCTATCTGCACAAAATCCTGCATTATTATCTATTCTTCCATTTCCATTGTTCCATTCGTCTAGTAAATTTTGTTTAAACCATTCATTTGCTCTATCTGCTGCGTAACTATCTGTCCCATTTCCATGAACATCTTTATCTGCATATTGATATCCTACATATTTATTATCTTTATACTGACAATCTGAAGTTCCATAACAAAATGTATTTTTATTTTCTACTGTTATTTGAGTGCCTGTTCCTGTTGTTCCTGGTGGAGTATTTGAATTTAAATCTGTTGTTCCTGCATATATTAATCTTATTGTTCCATCGCCATTGATTCGGATGATTCTCCACCATATACTTTTATTATCACTTGTTGTTCCATATTTTACCCAATTATCATTTACTACTCCTCTAAAATAATATGTTGTTCCATCATTGTCTGTTCCACTATACATAATTGAATTGCCATTACTGTCTTTATGTTCTGAGGTATCTAAGTCTGTAAAACTTGTTTGGCCAGTTTGTTTTGTTTTGCCTAACGCAATTACCCTTTCTTCTGGAGTAAATGTTTTTGGTTTTATTTTACTAAAATATAAATAACATTTATCATTGGTATGTAATTCTTTAAATACAAAATTATTATTTATAGTTGTAAGAACATTATGTAATTCGTCTTCTCCTCTTTTACAATAGCTTTTTGTTTCGTCTATTTCATATTCACTTGCACTGGGCACAGTTTCTATTGGAGTTTCTTTTTCTCCATCTACTATAAACATAGATAATGTATTATATTCTTCTTTTGTAATATTATCTTCTTTTATTTTATATTCTTTATTCTTTGGTATTAATAATATTATACTTATTATAATTAAAACCATTATTAAAATTAAAATTCCATTTCTCTTTTCCATTTTTATTCGCCCTAACTTTCAATATTATTAGAATTTTCTAACTTATATTAAAATTATAATATCTGATATACTAAAAGTCAAGAAAAATGTTTCTATTTTAACGGTTATATTTCTTTAATTATTTATTAATGAGAGAATTAAACTGGTGAATAAAAAATATGTATAAAAATAGATTAAAAGAGTTAAGAGTTAGTAATAATTTATTGCAAAAAGATTTAGCTAAAATATTAGATATATCAGAAATATCTTATACCCACTATGAAAGTGAGTATTATTTAATGCCGATTAAATATTTAGTTATTTTAGTTAATTTTTTTAATGTTTCTTTAGATTATATATTTGGTTTTACTAATGAAAAGAATTATAAAAATATAATTAAAGAAGTAGATATTAAACAAGCTGGATTAAGATTAAAACAATTTAGGAAAGAATATAAATTAACACAGGAAAAATTAGCAAAAGATTTAAATACTAATCGTTCTGTATTAGCAAATTATGAACGTGGGAGAACATTAATATCTACTCCTTTTTTATATACTATTTGTAATAAATATAAAGTAAGTGCCGATTATTTACTTGGGAGAAGGGATATATCTAAATATTAATTTTTTTTAAGAAAAAAGAATGAAATTTAATCATTCTTCATTCTGAATTTCTTTTAATTCTTCTAGAGATAAGCCTGTTGCTTTTAATATATCTTCTTTTGATATATTGAGTTTTAAAAGGTTTTTAGCTATATCCATTTTTTCTTGTTGGGCACCTTGTTCTATACCTTTTCTGATTCCTTTTTTCTCTGCGATATAATTAGCCCATTCTCCAAATATCTTCTTTGTCTGTTCATCATTTACATAATCTTGGCACCAAGTATCTAATTCCATTAGTAACTCATCTCCTTTGGCTATTTCTCTTCTCTCTTCTAAACTTCTAGCCCCTATAAATCTTAACCATCTTTGTTGTATGTTATTTTTATCATATACCATCTCTCTTGCTCTGTCAAGTCTTAAACATTTTATCTCAAACATATTTGATAGTATTTCTTGTTTATTATTCCTACTTGTCAAAACAATTTCATTTTCCATTATGTTCTCTATTAAATCTTTTGGTGTTACATCATCTACTATATTTATTTGGATAACACTTTCTAAGGTATTATAATCTTTCCCTCTATCTAATTGAGTTGAAAATATCCTCATGATATAACTTATTGATTTATTTAATGAATCTTTATCAAATGTTGAATATGCTTCTAAATTTATTATATATTTATCAAACTTTATTATTACATCTCCTCTTAAGTTTTTATCATTTCTTTTACTTTTGGTTAATATACTTTCATATTCTACTTTTATATTTGTTCTTTCTAAATACTCTTTATTAAATTCTGTAAAACATGATAAGAAATATATTAATTTATCTCTATTATCGGGATGGGCAAATGTTTCTTTAAACATTAAATCATCACTTAAACTTAAGAATTCTTGTTCTTTTGTTATCATATTTATTTCACCTCCTTTTGGTTACAACTAGCATCATAACATAAAGAAAGTGAAATATTTGTCGTTCCATGTCTTAAATATTTGTTTTTGGTCCTAAATTTAAAAAAAAGTATCATTTTTAGATACTTTTTATGATTATCTTGTTCTTTTATTTAAGACGTCATTTAGTCTATTTTTTGCAGCTTCACATTCCGCGGTAATAGCTTCAAAATAAGGTTTATTATTCATTTTGCTTTCATTATATTGAAAGATTTCATTTTGTCTTACTAAGATAAGATTCTCAAGATATGTAGCATAAGCTGGATTTTCAAAATCTTCAAAATAATCAAAAGCACTATCAATACGATTTAGCATAAATTCTTTTACTCTTCTTTGATTATGAAAATAAATACCTAACGTATTAAGTAAAATGTCATAATATACTTTAGCTTGAGCAAAGCCTTGTTCTTCTTCTATTTCTAAAGCTTGTAGTAAAACAGCTTTACTTAATTTACGATCAGTTACTTCTTGATTTAATTCTAACATAATTTCAACTCCTTTAAAATTGGCTTATATAATAACATATAATTAATATTTTGTCAAATTAACGAGTCCAACCGATATGCTCTTTTAAGTCTTTTAAGATATTTTCTATATCATTTATTGAAGTAATAATAAATTCATTGGTTAGTTCACTTTCATGTAAAGCTTTAAAATCAGGATATATTAAATCTAAAGTTTCTTGATTACATAAAATAAATCTGGCTAAAAGTTCTATGATAGAGATTATTATCATAGTTTCTTTATTTGGTGTGATATCAATATCATTAGGTATAGCTTGTAAATAATTAATATAATTATAACTTTCTAATACTAAAATAGTTTTATCAACATATTTATAACTAGGAAGATATTCTGTTCGATAATTATTAATTTCTAAAGATATTTCAGAACTAGGTATTTGTTTTAAAAATTTATCTTCTAAATAATAATCCATATAAATTAAATTATATTTAAAGAATATTAAGTCTTCTGCAATATTTTTGTAAGCAGGATTCCCAATTAAATTATTTAGAAAAGCAAGTAAGATTTTATTAATATCATTTTTTAAAATAGAAGCATAAAGAATTAAATCATCTTCATTAATATCATCTAAAATATTTAATAAACGAAAATGATAACTTTGAGTTAAATGACCTAAAGATATAGGTAGAGGATTACTTGCTTGTTTGGTTTTGTTAATTTCTTTTTGGATGATATTAATAGGAAAATTATTATTTAAAATTATTAGTATTTCTTTTTCTTTTTCAATTAAGTTTTTTAGAACTATTAAATTATTATTATATTCTAAAGTGTCTAGAGAATCTAGACTTTCTAATTCGGCCATATTAATATAATAAGCTTCTATTTGTTCTTCTATTTCATATAATTTAGCTAAATAATTTTTTAATTCCATACCTACAAACACCCTTAGAGTTTAGTATAACATTAATTTAAAGATTGTAAATAGATTATATTTATTTTTTTAAACTTCTTGTTAAAATTTTTTAAATAAAAAAAGATAAGATTTAGTTCTTACCTTTAATTATAAATTATTCAGCATCTTCGGTTGTTTCATCAGAAGTTTCAGTTATTTCAACGTTTTCAATTGTTTCTTCAGTTACTTCTGTTTCTTGATTTTCTGCAGAAGCTGTTTCCCCTTCTTCAAGAAGTTTATCTTCTAGGAATTCTGATGCATCATCTTCCATGAATTCTTTTTCAAGATAAATATCAATATCACTATATTCCTTAGAACCTGTTCCGGCTGGAATAAGTTTACCAATAATAACGTTTTCTTTTAAGCCACGTAAGTAATCAACTTTACCTTTGATGGCAGCATCCGTTAAAACTCTAGTTGTTTCTTGGAAGGAAGCAGCTGATAAGTAGCTGTCTGTTTCAAGAGATGATTTAGTAATACCAAGCATAATTGGACGACCAGTTGCAGGTATACCACCTCTTAAAATTACAGGCTTGTTTCCTTCGGTAAATTCATGTAAAGATACAGTTAAACCTTCGACAAAGTCAGAATCACCAGCATCAACGATACGAACTTTATTAATCATACGTTTAACGATAATTTCAACGTGTTTATCGTTAATATCAACACCTTGTAATTTATAAACAGATTGAATTTCTTTTAAGATATATTCTTGAGCAGTAAGTGGGTCCGTAACGGCAAGCAATTCTTTTGGAGCAATAGAGCCTTCAGTTAATTTTTCACCGGCTACGACAGTATCCCCTACTTCAACACGAAGTTTAGTATTGTAGTTTGTAATATGTTCTCTAATACCAGCTTCATTTTCCACAACAACTTTATGTTTGCCACCTTGATCTTCAATAGATATTACTTTACCATTAATTTCAGAAACAGTAGCTTTATATTTAGGAGTACGAGCTTCAAATAATTCTTCAACACGTGGAAGACCTTGAGTGATATCATCGCCTCCAGCAACACCTCCGGTATGGAATGTACGCATGGTTAATTGAGTTCCTGGTTCACCAATTGATTGAGCAGCCATAATACCAACAGCTTCACCAGTTTCAACTAAGTTACCAGTTGCTAAGTTACGACCATAACATTTTTGGCAGACACCATTTTGAGTCTTACAAGTTAGAACACTTCTTATTTCAACTTTTTTAACTCCGGCTTTAACAATTTTAGCTGCGATGTTTTCTGTGATTAATTCATCTTTATCAACGATTAATTCTTTAGTTTCAGGGTCTACTACTTTTTTAGCAGTATAACGACCT
This sequence comes from uncultured Bacilli bacterium, assembly GCA_947630575.1. Classification (GTDB taxonomy): domain Bacteria; phylum Bacillota_I; class Bacilli_A; order RF39; family UBA660; genus Caccenecus. The sequence continues at coordinate 18,437 of CANRIB010000019.1, read as the reverse complement.
AAGATACGTTCTTGTAAAGATTCAATAACAGAACCATCTTTATCATTTAATAAATCATATACTTCAACGCCAGCGATTGAGCCACAATCAAATTCTTTGACAATTATATCTTGAGCGACATCAACTAAACGACGAGTTAAATAACCTGAATCGGCAGTACGTAAGGCAGTATCGGCTGAACCTTTTCTGGAACCATGAGTTGATAAGAAGAATTCAGATACGTCTAAGCCTTCAATAAAACATGAAGTAATTGGAATTTCCACAGTTGAACCATCTGGTTTAGCCATCAAACCACGCATACCAGCAAGTTGAGTAAAGTTAGAAATAGATCCACGTGCATTAGAGTTCATCATCATGAATATTGGATTATCAAAGTCATTAGCAGATATTTCTTGAAGTTCTTTTTTAACTTCATCGTTAGCTTCAGTCCAAATTTCAATAACACTGTTGTAACGTTCTTCATCAGTTATTAAACCACGTTTGAATTGTTTATTTACTTTTTCAACTTTTTCTTTAGCGTTGGCAATAATTTCAGGTTTTTTTGCACTTCTTACTATATCAGATACAGATACAGTAATACCAGCAACTGTGGAATATTTGAAACCTAAATCTTTTAATTTATCAAGCATGATAGATGTTTCAGTTGTTTTATATCTTTTAAATACTTGAGCAATTATCCATTCCAAAGTCTTTTTAACAAATGGTTTAGATACTTCCATTTTAGCAATTTCTTCGGGGATATTCTTACCCATTTCAATAAAGTATTTGGCAGGAGTAATACCTTCAATGTTATCTTTTGTTCCTTCGTTTACATATGGGAAAGAATCTGGTAATATTTCATTAAAGATTATTTTTCCAACAGTTGTAACTAAATATTTATCCATTTGTTCTTCAGTAAATAATTTATATTTAAATGAACGAACAGGAACCGCGATACGAGTATGTAAAGTAACTTCTCTTCTTTCGTAAGCCATAAGAGCTTCACTAGTATTTTTGTATACTTTACCTTCGTTTTCTTCGCCTGCTTTTTCAATAGTTAAATAACAGTTACCTAAAACCATATCTTGAGATGGGGTAACAATTGGTTTTCCATCTTTAGGGTTTAAGATATTACTTGCAGATAACATAAGGATACGAGCTTCGGCTTTAGCTTCCTCGGATAATGGAATATGAACCGCCATTTGGTCACCATCAAAGTCAGCGTTAAATCCAGTACATACTAGAGGGTGTAAACGAATAGCTTTACCACCAACTAATTTTGGTTCAAAGGCTTGGATACCAAGTCTATGTAATGTTGGGGCACGGTTTAATAAAACGGGATGTTCAGTAATAACATCTTCAACAATATCCCAAACACATTCATCTCTAGTGTCTATTAATTTTTTAGCACCTTTAATGTTATGAGCTAAGCCTCTTTCAACTAAACCATGAATAACATGAGGTTTAAATAATTCAAGAGCCATTTCTTTAGGTAAACCACATTGATACATTTTTAGGTTTGGTCCAACAACAATAACAGAACGACCAGAATAATCAACACGTTTACCTAAAAGGTTTTGACGGAAACGTCCTTGTTTACCTTTTAACATACTAGATAAACTTTTTAGAGGACGATTACCAGCGGCCGTGATAGAACGACCACGACGACCATTGTCAAATAATGAGTCTACTGCTTCTTGAAGCATACGTTTTTCATTTTGAACAATGATTGTTGGAGCGCCTAATTCTAATAATTTTCTTAAACGATTATTACGGTTAATAATACGACGATATAAATCATTTAAATCAGAGGTAGCAAAACGACCACCGTCTAATTGAATCATTGGACGAAGCTCAGGAGGTATTACTGGTAAAACATCTAATACCATCCATTCAGGTTTATTGCCACTTTCTTGGAAAGCAACTAAGCAGTCTAAACGTTTTACTAAACGAACACGTTTTTGACCAGTCGCATTTTCAAGTTCACTTCTTAATTCCGCGATTTCTTTATCTAAATCAACCATCTTTAATAATTCTTTGATGGCTTCGGCACCCATTCCGACTTTAAATGAGTTACCATATTTTTCATAATAAGCACGATATTCTTTATCAGATAAAGTTTGTTTTTGTTCTAGAGGTGCATTTCCAGGATCAATTACTACATAACTTACAAAGTATAATACTTCTTCTAGATCTCTTGGAGACATATCTAGAACTAAGCCCATTTTGGATGGAACACCTTTAAAGAACCAAATGTGAGAGCATGGAGCGGCAAGTTCAATATGCCCCATTCTCTCTCGACGAACACGTGATTTGGTTACTTCAACCCCACAGCGGTCACAGATAACATTTTTGTATCTTAATCTTTTATATTTTCCACATGAACATTCGTAATCTTTGGTTGGTCCAAAAATCTTTTCACAGAATAAGCCACCCCGTTCTGGTTTAAGCGTACGATAATTGATAGTTTCGGGTTTTTCTACTTCACCATAAGACCAACTACGAATCTTTTCTGGTGATGCTATTCCTATCTTAATTCCTTTAAAATTATTAACATCTATCATTTATTACACCTCTTCCCCAAAAGTTTCTTCTTCTATTTCATCTAAATCTTCATCATTAGGTTCTTCATCAAAATCATCTTCAAATTCATCGTCTTCATCATCGACTAAGTCATAATCTTCTTCGGGCATCTCATCGGGTTCTTCGGCTTTGTCTTTGACTTCAATTTCACCATCTCTAATTGAAGCTTCAGCATCAATTTCTTCTATTTTAAGAGTATCTTCTTTTTCTTCCTCTTCTTCTAAAGTTTTAAATTCAACAACATTATCATCATTATCTATAATTTGCATATCTAAGCCTAAAGCTTGGAATTCTTTAATTAATACTCTAAAGCTTTCTGGAACACCTGCTTGATTAACAGTTTTACCTTTTACTAAGGCTTCATAAACTTTAACACGACCAATTATATCATCAGCTTTAACAGTTAATATTTCTTGTAAGACATGAGCAGCACCATAAGCATATAGAGCCCAAACTTCCATTTCACCAAAACGTTGGCCACCAAATTGAGCTTTACCACCTAAAGGTTGTTGAGTAACTAAAGAATAAGGTCCGGTTGCACGAGCATGTAATTTATCATCAACCATGTGATGTAATTTTAACATATACATGACACCAACAGAAATTCGGTGATCAAATGGTTCTCCAGTACGACCATTATAAAGGATTGTTTTACCATCAGGTTCCATACCAGCTTTATCCATTTCTTCTCTGATATCTTCCCAAGTAGCCGAATCAAATACTGGAGTTGCATAATGACAGCCTTGAAGTTTTCCTGCCATACCTAAGTGTAATTCTAAGATTTGACCAATGTTCATACGAGATGGAACACCTAATGGGTTTAACATAACATCAACTGGTTTTCCATTTGGTAAATATGGCATATCTTCTTCTGGTAAAACAAGGGATATAACACCTTTGTTACCATGACGACCAGACATCTTATCGCCAACTTGAATTTTACGTTTTTGAATAATATAGACACGAATTATTTTAGATACTCCGGCAGGTAGTTCATCAGAATTTTCTTTAGTATAAATTTTAACATCATGAACAATACCAGCAGCACCATGTTCTACTCTTAAAGATGTATCTCTTACTTCTCTTGTTTTTTCACCAAATATGGCATGTAATAATTTTTCTTCACTAGTTAATTCTTGCATACCTTTTGGAGTTACTTTACCAACTAGGATATCGCCTTCTTTAACTTCAGTACCAATTCTTACAATACCATTAGAATCGAGATTTTTACGAGCTTCTTCACCAACATTAGGAATATCTCTCGTTATTTCTTCTGGTCCTAATTTAGTATCACGACAATCGATATCATAATGTTCTAAGTGTAGTGATGTATAAACATCATCTTTAACTAATCTTTCATTTAAAATTACCGCATCTTCATAGTTATAACCATTAAAGGTCATGAAGGCTACAGTCATATTTTTACCTAAAGCAAGTTCACCTTTTTCAGTAGATGGGCCATCAGCGATTACTTCACCACGATGAACTTTATCACCCTTTTTAACAATTGGATGATGATTTAGAGCAGTTGAGGCATTAGTACGTTCAAAATCCGCAAGATAATAAGTGTCTTTACCTTTCGCGTTTTTGACGATTATTTTTTTACCATCAGCGTATTCTACCACACCATCAGCTTTACAAACAACAGTTGAACCGGAATCACGCGCTGCGATATATTCAACACCAGTTCCTACAATTGGAGCTTCACTAGTTAAAAGTGGTACTGCTTGACGTTGCATGTTGGCACCCATCAAAGTACGGTTAGCATCATCATATTCAAGGAATGGAATACAACTAGTTGTAATCGCAACAATTTGAGATGGTGCAACATCGACATAGTTTACTAATTCTCTTTTAACCATAACGTTGTCGCCATTTAAACGACATAAGATTTCATCATGTAAAATACGATTATCATCATCTAATAAAACAGTTGCTTGCGAAATATAATAATCATGTTCTTCATCGGCAGTCATATAGACAACTTCATCTGTAACTTTGCCATCAACTACTTTACGATATGGAGTCATTATGAAACCATATTCATTAACTTTTGCATAACCGGCAAGAGATGTGATAAGTCCAATGTTTTGACCTTCTGGTGATTCGATTGGACAAATACGACCATAGTGACTTGCATTAACGTCACGAACATCCATACCAGCACGATCTCTTGATAAACCTCCTGGTCCTAAGCTTGATAAACGTCTTTTATCAGTAAGCTCAGCGATAGGATTAATTTGATCCATGAATTTAGATAATTGTGATGAACCAAAGAATTCTTTTAAAGCCGCAGTTACCGGTCTTATATTAATTAAAGTTTTAGGAGTAACTGAATCTAATTCTTGAGTAGTCATACGTTCACGAATAACTCTTTCCATACGTGACATACCAGTACGGAAAACATTTTGAATTAACTCTCCTACTTGTCTTACACGACGATTTCCTAAGTTATCGATTTCATCAGTATTACCAATATTATCATGTAAATTTAAATAATAAGAAACGGAAGCATAAACATCTGGGATAGTTAAACGTCTAACATCTGTTGATGAATCATTACCAATTATTTTAATAACTCTTTCTTTATTTTCTTTATCATATACTAAAACTTCTTGAATTTTATCATATTCATCAAGTTCTTCATTAATAATTGTTTTCTTTAAATTATAACCTTTTTCAAAAATTGGTTTAATTATTTCTAATATCTCTTTAGTAACTAAAGTACCTTTTTCAACTACAACTTTTTTGCCATCTTTGATATCTTCGGCTAAAGTGCAACCTAAAAGGCGATCTAAAACATTTAACTTTTTGTTAAATTTATAACGACCTACTTTAGCTAAATCATAACGGAATCTATCAAAGAATCTAGTTACTAATTGATTTTTACTACTATCTAAAGTTGCAGGTTCGCCTGGTCTTAATTTTTCATAAATTTCAATTAATGCTTCATCAGTATTTCTAGTTGAATCTTTTTCAATAGTGTTTGTTAAATAATCATTTTCACCAAATACAGCATAAATATCTTCATCACTAGATAAGCCTAAGGCTCTTAAAAATGTTGTAATTGGTACTTTTCTTGTTCTATCAATACGAACATACATGATATTACGAGCATCAACTTCATACTCTAACCAAGTACCTTTGTTAGGGATTACTTCCCCACTGATAATACGACGACCATTTTTATCTATTTCTCTTTTGAAATAAATAGATGGACTACGAACTAATTGTGATACAATAACTCTTTCGGCACCATTAATAATAAAGGTTCCAGATTCAGTCATTAATGGCATATCACCTAAGAATATTTCTTGTTCTTTTACTTCACCAGTTTCGTGAATAAATACTCTTGCTTGAACCTTAAGTGGAGCAGCATAGTTTACCATACGTTCCTTAGCTTCTTTAACAGAATATCTTGGAACATCAAAAGAATAATCTCCAAATTCTAGAGATATATTACCCGTGAATGATTCGACTGGGAATAAATCTTCAAAAACTTCTTTGATACCAACTTCTAAGAATTCTTGATAACTTTTCTTTTGAATTTCAAGTAAATCTTGTAACTCCATAGTGTTACGACTCGTAGAGAAGGTTCTTCTTTCTCTATGGTCTCCAAATTTTTCAACTTTATAAGCCACGATTTCACCCCAATATCTAAAATTTTTAGTGCTCATTTAAAGAAAAAACAAATACGTCACCAATTTAAAATTTTAACAATAAAATATTATTATGTCAATTCTTTTTTAGAAAAAAAATATAAAATCCTTTACTTTTTGCAGCAATAGTAACCGGAGTTAATTTTTCTAATTCTTGAATTATACTTTTAGCGCCTTGGTCTTTACGAATAACTGCCCAAAGTTCACCATCATGATTTAAGTATTTTAACCCTTCTTTTAATATTTCCATCACAACCTTTTTCCCTGCCCTAATGGGAGGATTAGTAATAATTAAATCATATGATGCATCAACATTATTATATATATCACTCTCTTTAAAAGAGACACTAACATTATTTAATTTGGCATTTTCAGTGGCAAGTTTTAAAGCTCTTTTATTAATATCAATACCCTCGCCTGATACATTTAACTCTTTACTTAAAATGATACTTATAAAACCATAGCTACAGCCAACATCTAAAAAATTGGTAATATTCTTTTTATTTTGTAGATAAGTAGTTACTAATAGGCTACTACCATAATCTATTTTATTTTTAGAAAAAACACCATTATCACTGATAAAATCAAAACAAGAAGAACCATAGTTATATTTTATGATTCTTCTTTCGCTTTTTAAGTTGTCATTATTGGTGAAATAGTGATTCAATTAGACACGCCCTTTTTTTGGTTACTTTTAGTATACCAAATATCAAAAAATAGTCAAGAAATTTTTGAGTTAAAATTCGATTTTATAGTCAAATATATGATATTCATAAATAGTTATTTTGTTTTGATTGTTATCAATAATGCTATATTCTGTGTAATCATTATATATTTTTTTACCATATTTAAATATTTTAGTACTTTTATCATTATAAATATTATTTAAATTAGCTTTAAATTCATCAAGAGTGCTATAGGTTTCTTTAACTGTATGATAAAGCATATCATAAGCAGTAGATGGTGATTCATATAAAAGAGTATTAAAATATTTTGAGAGATAGATGGTTAATTTATCTAACTCTGTAACATTGTATTTTTTTACAGTTAAATTATTAGCAATAGTAATTTCTTTTAAAGGATAATTATTAGCATATTTTTCAATTTCAGAATTAGTTTCTAAAGGTCTAATAACATAATGATTAGATGAGTCCATGATTACTAAGTATTTAATATCATTTAGAAAAGTTATGCTTTTTTCTTCATCATAAGGAATATCATCAAAATAACCATTAACAAAATAATATGTTAGATTACTATTAGCATTATAATATATTTCTTTTACAGTATAAGATGGGCTGTTATATCCAACATTAAATTTTTTTAAAACATTACTTTCATTTAAATTATTTTCTTTTTTATATTCGGTTTCTAAAGATTCATTTAGGGATTTAGAATCTTCATAAACTGCAAATTCATAAAAATTATTTATAGCTTCTTGAACTTTAAATATTTCATTTATTTCATTTAAGCGGCTTATTTTAGTGTTGAAGGTTGTATCTGGGTTAGAATCAGTAGGGTTTTCAGGGGAAGGATTATTATCTATGTTCTCTTTATTAGGTATAAAATTGCTTAAAATTAAAGCTATAATAGCAATAGTTATAAGTATTAAACCAACGATAATTAATATATTCCTTTTTGATTTATCCATTTTTATTCTCCTTTACAGCCATTATTAACATAGTTTGTCATACTTGTTAAATAATTATTAATTCTTAATTCACAACTATTTTTAGTAGGATCGGGATTATTATAATTTCCAGGTCGTTCAAAACTGTTGCAGAACTTTTTGGCCATTTCTCGGCTGGTATGATTTCCTTGTAAATAATTTAATATTTCACTGGAATCTTGAAGTTCAAGATATAAAGTGTCCATTTGGGCATAAATATCGCCGATAGATTTACCTTTTTTCTTAGTATTATTGTATAAAAATTGTTTTAATGACCAGTGAGTCCATTGAACAAGACCATATCCGGCACTATCATGAACAAATCTTGATTCAGAATACTGTCCACTGTCAACTGCAGAGGTATATGTTGCATCAGTATAACCTAGTGTTGATTCGTAATGATTTTGTAAATTAGTAGGAATAAAGCTACTTTCTTGTCGCATATTAACCATGATACCAATTGTAGCATTTTTATTAAATCCACTGGCAGTAAAAGTTGAGCAAACAAAATTTTGACCATCATTAGGATTACCCGCATATTTTAAACCAGAACTAGACATATTTACAGGCCGAGGATTTTCAAGACTAACATAATTTAGAGGGTCAACTTTAGCTCCTGATAGTTGAATTTCAAAATGTAAGTGGGCACCACTAGAGCTACCACTGGAACCAACTAATGCTAATTTTTGACCTTGTTTTACTTGATCGCCAACTTTTACAACAATAGAATCTTTGGTTAAGTGTTGGTAAATCGCCGTTACACCATTGTGATCGACTACAACTTTATTTCCACGATAACCTCCACAACTATTGTTAGGTCCTCCGATAGTTGCACAACCATTGTAAATTTCGGTAACAACACCATCTTTGGCGGCAATGACAATATCACCAAAATCACCAGCAATATCAATTCCCCCATGATGTTTATACTCTCCAAATATATAACGATATCCAAAAGGAGAATTAATCTTTAAGTTTCTAGTAGGTACTTCACCACCATAGATATTACTTCCAGTTGGAGTTGCTTCTTTGCTTCCTATTGGCCACCACCAAGCGTCATTATTAGAATAATTATAATAAGTACAATAATCGGTAAAATTATAAATAGCTTTTTTAGAACTTATATTTTGACCTACTCCTGTTAACATTATATTATATATTTTTTTATAATCTTCACTACCATAATGTAATCCACTATGGTCATAGGTATTAACACTAGTTTCTGTATAGTTTAAATCTATATAATGAATATTATTATTAGTGCCACTTGCAATTAATTCACGCATTGTATTATTAAAATTATTTATACTTTCGTTGGTTACACTTGCTACACTGTCTTTAACAGGACCTACGGAAACAATATATAATTGATGTCTAGCCCAATCTCCTTCAGCTAATTCAACAAATTTATTATAGTAGTTATTAACATTGTTAAGGTCATTGCAACCCATCCAAATAATAATATTATAGGATTTGTTAGGGTCTATTAATTTATTGATACCGACAATACCACCGGTGGCAGAATTCGTAACATAATTAGAGAAATCCCCTGCTCCAGTCATCCAATTATAATTTCCGGATACAGCATAAACGGTATTATTATCATTAGTTACACCCGTATTAAGTATTCCTTGAGTTCGGGAATCTCCTAAAAATAAATTTTCATTGGTGGTAGTTGTTTCAATATTTTCAACTGAGCCATCATTATAAATTGATGTTAAGATATCACCATATTTTTTATTATTAAGAGCTAATTCTTCCATTTCTTTTAAGGTATCGGCATCGAATTTTAAAGAATTATTAGAATTTAGAGAAGCAATAGCACTGGTATATGATTCAGAAATAAATAAATAAGAAGATATTTCATTATAAATTGTCTTTAATTTAGATTTATAACTTTCACTTGCAGGAGAAATTATATTTTCTTTATCATTATTTTCTTCGGAAATTATTTTATAAGTAGGCGTGTTAGAATAATAGCCTTCATTTTCTAAATAACAGCCTTTCTCAATATCACAATAATTATTATTGATAGAACAACTTTTTATACTTACTTCCTGAGTTGAACCATTATATTCCCCATAACTTAAAGCATTAGTTTTTAAAGTAATCATTAGGGCTTTTAAAGTTTCATCATTATAGCTATCTCCTTTGGTATAGGCATAAGTTGCTCCTAAAACATAATCTTCTAAAGATAAATTAGTTAATATCTCTTTATTAGTATCATTATCATAACAATTGGTTAAAGTTACATATGTTTCATTAATATTACAAGTGGATTCATAATAGCCTTCGAGATTTTCATTATTATTAGAATAATCTTGCATTATTCCAATGAATAAAATAAAGATAAACATAATTATGGCACCTATAATTCCCCAGAGCCAAGGATTACGTTTTAATATTTCCCATAAAATATTTTTCTGATTCTTTTTTTCGACATCATGAGAAGTTTCAGAATTTGGTTCTTCTGAATTATTATTCGGAGTATTTGAAACTGATGAATCAGATGGTACTGAGGTAGTATCGTTTGGTAGTTCTTCATTTTCATTAGGAATACTATCTTCATATAAAGTTTCATCTTCTGAATCTAGACTTGCTCTATTGTTAATAGTGGAGTTTTTACGAAAGTTTAGGTGATTAGTACTAGATGGAGTACTCACTCCATTATTTCTTCCACGATTATGGGTTATAGTTGGTGATGAAAATGGAGAGTTATCTTTACTGTTTGGACTCATATTTGTTGGTGAGTTAGAACTTAGACCACCACTGGAACTAACTTTATCAATACCATCTTGGGCAGCATCAGTAATTCCACTTTGATTCAAACCTTGAGCAGCTTTTTGAACTCCAGGTATTTTATCAGCAGTTTCAGCGACTTTACTTGTTGATTCAGCAATTTGGTCCCCAATAACAGGAGCACTTTTGGCGGCATTATAGGCTTTCCCCCCTATTCCAGGGGCTAAATATTCGGCAGCTCCTTGGGCAACAGTATCAACAACTTTTTGGGTATCTTGATGGCTTCCCCCACTGGTACTTTGAGGGCGATTAGGATTATAATCTTGAGCATTAGGATTTTCAGTTGGTTTTTCGTTCATGTACTTCACCCGCTTTTTGTATTTAAATTATAACATAAATATTTAGAAAAAAAAAGAACTATAGAAGACACGATTTTCAATATTTAACATAAATTAATAGTGAGAATATATGAAAGGGTGAATAAGATGAATAATTGTGATAATAATACAACTGGAAATTGTATCAATGAAATATTAAGTGTTATTTTAGTTTTACAACAAAATGCTTGTCCTGAGTCTTGTTTAGATGCTTGTGATCGTCCTGTTTTAGGAGGTGGCCCAAATTGTTTAATTTGTAATACAAGACCAGTTATGCTTTATACTTGTTCTTGTTGTGGAACTCCTTGGAGTATGCCAATAGCTAAAGATTCAACAATTACTTGTGCAGGTGCGGCAACAGCAGAATGTTCAAGTATATTTAGAGTTGAAAAAATTGAGGGTAATTGTTGTACTTTTAGAGTTCTTGCAGATAATCCTGATACAACTAGTTTAAATCCATATATTGCCACAAATTCTTTCTTTACAATGGATTGTAGTTGCTTATGTGCTATTAGGTGTTTAAGTGACACTTATGTAGATTGTGTTTGTTAACTTTTTAAAAGCCTCTTATTAGGAGGTTTTTTTATAGTTTAAAATATTTAATAGTAAAGGTTGTTTTATTATTACTACTTTGAACATTGATAGAGCCATTATCTTTATTGATAATAGTTCTTGCTAAAGCAAGACCTATTCCAACACTTTCAGAGTTGGCATTTTTTCCTTTATAAAATCTTTCAAATATGTGTTTTATATCATTTTTAGATATTTCATTTCCATAGTTAGTTATACTAATTTCTGTATATATATTATTGGTTTGATAATTAATGTCTATCTTACTATTATTTTTTGAATAATCAATTGCATTTTTGATAATATTCGTTAAAGCTTCAATCTGCCAGTTAATATCACATAGCAAATGGGAATTATCCCCTTTTATAATTAAATTAATATTTTTTAAATCACATAGAGAGGCAACATTTTTAGCACTTTCATTAATTATTTTAGATACTGGTATTTCTTTAGAATTAAAGACTATCGCATTTACATCAAACTTAGATAATTTTAATAAAGTTTGAACAAGAAAATTAATATTCATAACTTCTCTTTTTATATCATGCAAGAATTCTTTTTTGATTTCTTCATCCATGCAATCATCATCAATTAGATTATCGAGCATTATGAAAATAGATGTTAAAGGTGTTTTTAATTGATGAGATATATCTTCTAAAGATTTTTTTAGTTCTTGTTTATCTTTTAGAGAACTTTCAGCAGATTCTTTTAACATTACCGTTGTTTTATATATTTCATTTTTTAAAATGGATAATTCATCTTCGGTATTTTCATCTATTTTTAAAGAATAATTATGTTTATTTATTTCTTCTAGATATTTGGTAAGGGCTTTTAATTCACGGGATTTGTCATGATTGTATTTTAAAAAGATAATTAATAAAATAACTATAATTAAAATTATAAAAGTAGTATTAATAAATATAAAGGTGTGATAAAATTCGTCATTTTTAATGATAATACTATCTTTAGATATATCGATACCATATTTAGTTAATATATTAAAATCAATATTTTTATTATTTAATAGGGCTATTAGTTCTTCTTCTTTTAAATTAGGATATTTATCTTTAATAAGAGTTAGTATTTCTCCAATTTTATAATTAAAGTTTTTAGTATAGGTATGATATTCGTAAATATTTAAAAATAAAGAAAGAAAAATTATTATTAAAGAGATAAAAAAGATTTTAAGAAAGAATTTTTTTAGTTTTAGTTTATTAGCCATCAATTCTATACCCCATTCCTTTAATAGTGATAATAATATCTGATTTTAGTTTTTCTCTTAAACGATTAAAATAAACTGTGATGGTGTGATCATCAACATAGTTTCCTGTCCATTCCCAAATTTTATCTAAAATGAAGTTTCTTGTAACAACTTTGTTTAGATTTAAGAATAAAAGATTTAATAATTTTAATTCTAGAGAAGTTAATTCAATTTTTTCATTATTTTTATAGACAACCATTTTATCTAAATCAAAACTAATATCTTTAATTTTAAGAAGAGATTTTTTTTCATTACGAAGTAATATACGATTAAGACGGGCAAGTAATTCTTTGGAACTAAAGGGTTTAGTCATGTAATCTTCAGCACCTAGATTAAGAGCATTTACAATTTGATTTTCATCATCACTTGCAGTTAGAAAAATGGTGGGAATATTTAAATTTTTAATTTCATTTTGATATAAATTAAAACCACTTCCATCGGGTAAAGTAATATCTAAAATAATTAATGAAATATTAGGGTTAGTTAAAAGATAGTTTTTAGCATCTTTAATATTTTCTTTAATAATTAAATGGTAATTAGTTTTAGAAAATGTATAAGTTAAACCTTTAATTATGGGTAAATTGTCTTCAATTAGTAGAATATTCATAAGTTCCTCCTTTGGTTATTATAACATAGTTTAATTAATTTTAAAATTAAGAAAAGAGCTTATAAAGCCCTTAGATATTTTCATTACGAATAGTTTCAATCGTGTTTTGAGTGTTTATTTTACTCATAGAATATTTCATTAGTAGTGTAATAAGTAAAAATACAGCAATTATAGAAAGAATAATTGGTATTATTGGGAAAGGATATGTAACTACATTACTACTTAATGCTTTATAAATTAAATAAGATAAAGCAAGACCTAGAGGAACACCAAAGATTAAGGATTTAAGACCGATAAAAAGACTTTCTAATCTAATCATCCGATTAAATTCTTTTTTAGTCATGCCAATAGATTTTAAGGTAGCAAATTCTGGTTTTCTTAAATTCATACTTGTAGTAATAGTATTAAAGATATTAGTAATACCAATTAGAGAAATAACAATAATAAAGCCATATAAGAATATACCAATTAAAGTAAATAAGTTACGCATCGCTTTAACATTTTCTTCATTGTTATTTAGGTTATATTCATGACCTTTTAAAGTGCTTTCAATTTCATCTTGGGTGGTGCTTGCAGCAGTACTATCATAATAAGCTTGAATAATTGTAGATGTTATATAATTATCAAAAAATTCATCACTTACAATAATATAACTAGACATGGTGGTATTAAATGAGAAAGGACTTTTATCAGTTGTAGCACCAATAGTTAAAGATAAAGCATTACCATTTTCAAGAGTTGATGCAATAACATCATTTTTATTATAGGCATATTCTCTAACATAGTATTTTTTTTCTTTATTATTTTTAATTTCAATTAGAGTTACTTTATCATGTAATATGCCTTTATCTTTCATATCTTCATATCTTAGACCTAAAGCTTTTAAATAATCTTTATAGGCATCAACACCAATACTATAAATAGAGATAGAATCCATAGTATCACTGGGTTTTACAAATTCTTGATAGTCTTTTCCATATTTTATATTATCTATTATTAAAGTATTATGTCTTACAATGGCATATTTATTTATATTAGAAAGATTTTTAGTTGTTAATAAAGCATTATATAATTCATCAGTATAATGGGCACTTAAATCTAGGTTATAATCACTTACTTTTACTTCATTTTCTATACTTAAGAAAGCAAGATTCATAAATGATGATAAAGCAATGAAAACGGCTACAGATACAATAATAGAGATAACTGTAGTACGATATTTCTTTTTATTTCGTTTTATATTTTTATAAGAAATATCACCACCTATACCAAAGATATGATTAATTATTTTAGGACTTTTTAAATTACTTTTTTTAATTTTAATATTTCCACTGTTTCTAATAGAATTAATTGGGGATATTTTAGATGCTTTAGTAGCACTTCTAAAGGCAGATAAGAAAATAGTTATAATACCTAAAATAATTGCAATAATTATAGCAATATAAGATAATGTAAATGATAAAACAATGTTAGAATTAAGCATATCACCCAGATAATAATTACAAACAATAATTAGAATAAAAGATGCAAATATACCACTTATGATACCTAAAGGGATACCTATTAAACCAAGAATAGTCGCTTCAAAGAAAACATTCTTTTTAATTTGTTTTTTAGTAGCCCCAATGCTTCTTAACATACCATATTGTTTTATTTTCTCTGTAATAGAAATATCAAAACTATTTTTAATACAAAATACAGAAGTAAATACAATAATTAGACACACAATAACAGCAACAGCACCCATACCACCAAGAGAATTATCACCAAGAGGATCTACTTCTAAAGTAATTAAATAAGAATTATTATTTATTTGATATTTGGCTTTTTCTAAATCTTTTTCGGCTAAAGCAAATTCTTTTTCAGTTAATTTGCCTTCATAAAGCTTTTTAAAAATGGAAGCATCAACTCCTAAAATATTAGCCGTTGTTTCATAATGATGTTTTAAGCCATCTTTAGTGTATCTTACATAGACATCAACATTATCTTTAGTAGGATTATTCATATAAGTTATAAATGTATAACCGGGAGCAGAGTAACTTTCAATGTTAGTGGCAGGCCTTTTTATAATACCAACAATCTTATAAGTTTTAGATGTAGTATTAATTAAACTTTCAGTTGTATTATCTTTTGGGGAATTTCGATAAGGATTATTTTGATTTAAAATAACTCCATCATTAGAGATTCTTGAGCCAACATCTAAAGTGATGGTATCCCCTATTTTTAAATTAACGTGACCATTAGTTTTTAAATGGGTAGGAATAAGAATTTCAGATTCTTTTTCAGGTAATTTTCCTTCAACTAATTTAACTGATAAATTATTTAGGGCATTACTATCAAAAGCTTTAATATAAACATAAGGTTTATCAGGATTAGTTATTCCATTTAAAATAGCGTAACCAATGTTTTCGGTAATATTAAGAGTATCTATTTTGCGATTATTTTTTAAAGTTGCTAATTCATTTTTAGGCACATTTAAAAATTCATAATGAAAATTACCGTTTAGATAAGTTTCATAGTTAATTAAAGACTTAATTCCACTGGCATAAATAGATGCAACCGCGGTTATTAAAGCAACAGATAAAATAATACCAATGATAGTTACAATCGTTCTTTTTTTGTTTAATTTAAGATTTTTGATGGTTAGTTTATTTAGTAAATTCATTAGACATCACTCACAATCTTTCCATCTTCTAGTTTAATAATTCGATCAGCACACTTGGCTATTTCCATATTATGAGTAATAATGATAATGGTTTCATTTAATTCTTTATTAGTTTTTTTAAGTAAGGCCACGATTTCATCACTCGCTTTAGAATCTAAGTTTCCAGTTGGTTCATCGGCTAAGATAATGGTTGGATTAGTAATTAGCGCACGACCAATGCTAGTTCTTTGCTGTTGACCGCCTGATAATTCATTTGGCAAATGATTTCTTCTTTTTTCTAGGCCTAATAATTTTAACATTTCATTTAAAGTATCTTTATTGATTTCACGATTATCTAGAGCAAGAGGTAACGTGATATTTTCTTCGACATTTAAAATAGGAATTAAATTATAGAATTGATAAATTAAACCTATTTGTCTCCTTCTAAAAATGGCTAGTTTATCATCATTAAAACTAAATATATCCTTACCATCTATAAAGACTTTGCCACTGGTAGGACGATCTACACCTCCAATTAAATGTAAAAGAGTTGATTTTCCAGAGCCGGATGCACCAACAATGGCAACAAACTCCCCTTTTTCAACACTGAATGAAACATGGTCTAAGGCAACAACTTTGGTTGTATCTTTACCATATATTTTTGTTAAGTTTTCAACTTTTAATATTTCCATATATTTTCTCCTTTCATGGTTAATTATATAATACTAAAGTTACAAGTAAGTTACAATTGTTATTTTTTTTAAAATTTATAGCAAATATTTGTTTGACATACATATATTTGTGCTTTATAATATTATTAATAAATAATATTAAAGGGTGGTGATGGTTAAATGTGTAAATTAGGAGATATAATTGTTGTAAAAGAATTTAAAGATAGAAATGGAAATCTTGTTCCTAAACACTCTTTTGTAGTAATAAATGATGAACCTGATTTTATTGAAGGATTGGAATATGATTTTATTTCTAATGTTATGTGTAGTTTTCATGATGAGAAACATAAAAAAAGAAAATTAAGCATTAAAAGTAATTTGGAAATTAAACAACATCAGATTTGTGGTAAAAAATTAAATAATAAGGAAGGCTATATTAGAGCGGATGATTTATTTTATTTTAAAAAAAGAAAATAAAATATAAAGTAATTGCTCATATGAATACAGAATTATTAGATAAATTAGTACAATTGATAATCGAACTTCATAGTGAAAACAGGGAAATTAACGTTATTACAAATTTATAATCAATAATTTGACAGGTACTTATTATTTTGTTAAAATATTTTTAAGTTTATTGTTATATTTATTTTATTCAAGTATAATAGTATCATGAAAGAGGTTGTTAGAAATGGAAAAGAAAAGTATCACTAAATTTCCTGCTGGTTTTTTTCAGTTAAAACGTCGAACAATTACGGCAAGTGAAGCTTTAAAAGATGAAATACCTTTTAAATGGGAAAAAGTTTCTAAAGTTAAAGAAAAGAAAAAAATTATTTTAAATGTTGGTGATGTTGTAACAAATGAAATTGATGAACAATTAGATGGAAAAGATGATGGTTAAATCACATTTATATATGTGTTTTAATAAATATTTATAGAAAGGAGTGCGAGTTTGAGATATGAGTAAAAATGATAATTTAGGAGAAAAAATAAATACTCCAACAAAAAAATGTAAATATTGCAGAAAAGAAATTGCAATAGACGCAAAAGTTTGCACTAATTGCTGGAGAAAACAAAATAGTATAGGAAAATATATTGTTATCGGAATCTTACTTTTAATTTTTGTATCTGTTATTGTAACTAGTTTAGACGATACTGAAATAGAAAAAGATAATAATAATTCTTCAAATTCAAATAGTGAAGTTAAAAAAGCTGAAATTGGTGATAAAATCACTATAAATAAGGTTGATTATACTGTTAATAGTAAAAAACTTCAAAAATCTGTTTCTTCTGCAGGTGGATATCTAAAATATACAGCAGATGGAACTTATTTATTAATTCAAATAACAATAACTAATAATAGTGAAAGCGCAATTAATATTAATTCTACTGATTTTTCTCTAACAGATGAAAACGGAGCTACTTATGCTTCCAGTACTTTAATATCAGCTGATATTAAAATGTTTGCATATGAAACTATTAATCCTAATGCTACTAAAACAGGATATATAGCTTATGATATAGCTAATACTGATTTGCATTATACTTTAACAATCAATGGAGATGGTTGGTTTGATTATGCTGGCATAGAGGTGCCTATACAATCGAGTAGAGTAAGTTTTCAATAAATTTTATGATTTATTGATATGATACCCTCTCACACCACCGTACGTACCGT
>CANRIB010000018.1 GCA_947630575.1 uncultured Bacilli bacterium | reverse complement strand
ATCATACTTTAATTTTTGATTTAACAACTTAGTACCCATATATAAATATCCGGGAACTTTCAAATTTATTGTTACTTTTCTTAAAAAACTATTGCAAAATCAAAAAAAATATATTATACTTAAGTAGTCTTATTAATTAAGACAAGTGCCTGCCCAAGTGGCGGAATAGGTAGACGCACAGGACTTAAAATCCTGCGGGTGTTAAAGCTCGTGCCGGTTCAAGTCCGGCCTTGGGCACCATCTTAGTAATTAAACTAGAATTATATCTAGTTTTTTTATTTTTTTAATAATTTAAATTATATATGTGACATATAAATTTTAAAAAAACTCTAAATATAAATTAATTTTATTTAATAATGAAAGTATTAATTCATAACTTTTTACATATACTACAATTATGAGCTCAAAAAGTGGTGGTTTTCCAACTTTTAGATTTAAAACTGGTTGACATCATAAATTATATTATGTTATAATTTATTCGTTGACAAAAAGTTGTCTTGGAGGAATACCCAAGTCTGGCTGAAGGGACCGGTCTTGAAAACCGGGAGGTCGAGCAATCGGCGCAGGGGTTCGAATCCCTTTTCCTCCGCCATCTTAATTGTTAACCGGTTTTATATACATCGCGGGATGGAGCAGTCTGGTAGCTCGTCGGGCTCATAACCCGAAGGTCGTTGGTTCAAATCCTTCTCCCGCAACCAAATTTTGGTTCGTTAGTCTAGAGGCCTATGACGTCTGCCTGTCACGCAGAAGACCACGGGTTCGAATCCCGTACGAACCGCCAGATTTGGCTCCATAGCTCAGTCGGTAGAGCAGAGGACTGAAAATCCTTGTGTCGCTGGTTCAATTCCCGCTGGAGCCACCATAAAAGACAACAAAAAAGCCCTTATAAATAAAGGCTTTTTTCTTTTGCTAATTTATGGTCCAAAAGTTATTGTGTTTTTTATGGTCCATCTGTGGTCCAAAATTATTAGATTTATTTAGATATATTTAGTTATATTATTCTTTATTTAGTTACATTTAGATAGATATATCAAAATCTTTTTGTATATTTTTTTCAATTATAAACTCTTTACCAAATTCTTTTGATATATTCTCAATTATTTCTTTATCAGAAAAATTAGCATATTTATATTTTTCAATTCTATTTAACGAAGGATAATTAGTAATTAAATAATTTTTACAATTTTCTATAATTTCAGAAATATTAAAAAAATCTATTTCTTTATCACTTAATTCTTTTAAAGTTATTTGTAAATCATTTGTTTTTGCCAAATTAGAATTACCTAATATTATACTTGCTATGTGAGCAATAGGAATTGTAAGACAATTATTGCCATTTTTGTAAAGATCATCTTTAGAAAATTTAGAAAATAGATTAGTTGCATTATTCTGAATACGTTTTTTACTTGGATGAACATATTTAAAAGTAGTATTAATATTAGAGTGTCCTGCAAGTTCTTGTACATCTCTTGGCGATAAATCATCATTATAATTCATTTGATTAGTTAAATAATAATGCCTTAAACCATGAAATGTTAGATTAATATTATTTTCTTTAGCAAATTTAGACCATTTTTCATATAATCTATGTGGCCTATAAAAATGCCCATCTTTATTTAAAAATATATTTGGTAACTCTTGATAATTACCATTAGTTTTAAGCTTTAAATAATCAATAATGCTTCTTCTATAAATTAAATATTCTTTTAATACTTCAAAGAATTTATTTGGTAAAGGTAATTTTCTAACGCTACTTTGCGATTTAGTTCTATCTTCAATATATTCTTTAGTTAGTTCATTTTGTACTATAGCTCTACTAACTAAAATATATTTTTCTTCAAAATTAAAATCCTCTAAATGAACTCCGCAAACTTCTTCCTCTCTCATTCCTGTATAAAAAGCTAGAAGAAATTGGCATCTTTCTCTTATAGGTGCAGTAAATATTTTTGATTCTATTTCATCTAATTCTTCATATTCTGGTACTATAATCTTTTTTTCTTCAAAAGTAGGTTCTTCTACACCCATTATAGGATTTTTATCAATAAAGCCCCATTTAAAGGCCTTATTAAACAAAATACGAAGCATTGTATATTCATGGTGAATTGTGTGATTACTAATCTTTAAATTACCTTTAGAACCATTAGAATATCTAGGTCTATTTTTTTCTTTTGAAAGCAATAATTCAATATCATAAGTTGTAATCTCATTTAGCTTTTTATTACCTAATAAGATTTTTAATTGATTCATTTTACTTATATAACCTTTAATTGTATTATGACTAGGTCTTTTTGATTTATTTCTTAACCAATCTAAATAATAATCACAAAATTTTGTAAAAGACATATTACCTTTAGAACTACTTTCGGTAAGCAAATTTAATTTATTTTTGGCAAGATATTCTTCATTTACATTTATTGCTTCTTCAATAGTATCAAAAGTTTTATCAAATTCATAAGGATATTTGCTTGTTTTTTTATATCTTACTCGATATTTACCATTATCTAATTTAGTAACATGAGGTGGTAACTTTTTAGCCATTATTTCCTCATACTATTAAAAAAAAGAATCGCTTTTCTTTTTTAGCCATTCTTCGATACTAGATTTTAAAAATAATCTATCTTTACCATTTCTAATTACTGGTAAATTATCTTCTTTTATATATTTATCAAGTTTATACTTTGAAAAAACATTAGGATATAGCTTATATAAGTCTTTTGCTGTGTAATAAGTATTTATATTATCAATGTTTGAAATATTGCTATTTGCTTGTTTAAATATTAAATTAAGTACATCAATAAAACTTGTTTTCTTTAAATAATCGTAAATCTCTTTCTCATTCATATCAACCCCCAAATTTATTTTTTTTTATTTATCCTAAAGTTTTATTAAAAGTTTATGTAAATATCATTTACAAGATATAATAAGAAAAAAGAGTCAGACTTTCCCTGTAAGGACTAAGTCCCAATTTTTCTTTTTTTTATTTCTTATATAGAAATGGTACTAACATAAGCCTTTAATCTTACTGTACCTTTATTACTAGAAGTATTTTGTTACTTATCTAGTAATGTTATTGTGTACATTCCTCGATCGTACTCTTTATAGAGTAGATACTTTAATTTTTCCAATATATCAAGGTTATTTTTAAGCCCTTGATTTGTTATTCTATTAACTTGTTGTAGTTCTCCAACATTTAGATTAATAAGTAACCTATCAATGCCTTTAGCAAATATATAGCCATATATTATTTTGCCCTCATAAGGTATTCGCTTATCTTTCCAAACGCTTTCAGGAACTTCCTGATGCCTTACCTTCAAATTTTCCTCCTTTCTGTGATGTTGTTATCCATCACTTGAGAGATAGTTTAACATATATTGTTGTAAATATCAATAGTTATAAAATGATATGTTGATTTTTACAACAAAATATGTTATAATTTTATTACGAAAGGAGTTAAACTCTATGAAAAAAGAAAATATTACTTTAGGAGAATTAATAAAAAACAAACGAGAAAGTTTAAATATATCACAGCGACAACTAGCCAAAATGGCAAATATGGATTGTGCTGAACTATCAAGAATTGAAGCAGGCAAAAGGAAGAAACCTAATGTTTTGTTTTTACAGGGAATTGCCAATGCTTTAAATTTAAGTTTAGTGGAATTAATGAAACTTGCCGGATATAATGATGTAGATTTAATTTGGGGTAAAAATAAAGAAGATAATAGATCTAATAAAGATTATGATACAATAGTTAATAATTATAAAAACTTTTATTTTGATGTTTTAGAAGATATTGAAATAAGACGCAAGAATGCTTTAGAATGCAAAGATATTTTAAGTGATTTAATTGATAGAATTGATAATCCAGACTTTTATAAAGATAAACTAACAATGCAAGAAATATCAAATAAATTAAAAGAAATATCTCGTACAATGCGACCTAACTTAAATAAATTTGATAAATCAAAATATAAAGTACAATAAAAAAAGCTATCTTTAATTTAACTTATTGATAGCTATTTTTTATTATCTTTTCTCATCAATTCTATTAAAATTAGTTTTGTGCTTTTCATCATACTTAATTAAATCGGAAGAAGTTACATTTAAAGTTTTATCATATTTGTTTAAATAAGATGCCATTTTATCTAACATATCAATAGTTGGCTTTCTCTTGCAATTCTCCATTTGATTTAAATATACTAAATTAGTGCCAATTACTTCTGCAAACTTTTCTTGTGATAAATTATATTTTTGGCGATAATATTTTAAATTCATAGATAAAATTTCTTTACTACTCATCATATTTAACACCTCTACTTGTTATATTTATTTTATACAAGTGTAAAATAAATGTCTTTAGCACAAGTGTTAAAGAAAATGACTTTTAATTTTAATTAAAATATATTATTATGTCTTTAAGGACGTGTTTATATGCAAAGAAAATATTTAAAACTTAAAGAAAATGAGGAATTAGTAGTATTTAATAACAAAAATAATGGTGGTGTATTAATTAAGAGTAAAGATAAAAAATTAATAATATCAGAAGTAGAAAAAAGAGAAATGGAAAACATTTATATAAAAGTATTAAGTGATATGGAAATAACAAGTTTTGTTTTAACTTGTTTACTAGAAAATAATCACATTAACCTAAAAGCCGATAAATCAAAAATGATTAATCAGGAATATATAAATGGATTACTTGATTGTCATTATGATTTTTTACAGGGAAAAATTAATAAAGACATTAAAGATATGTATTTCGAATGTATTACTGAATATGAGTAATAATGTGCCTATTGCAATAAATCATAGTAAATGGTATACTAATTTGTAATTAAAAGGAGAAACTATACTATGAAAGCATATAAATTATTTGAAATTCCTGTCTATAATTACAGTAAAGAAAAACATCTTGAAATGTGGTCAAAAGCCAAAAAGAAATTTTTTGATAAATTAACAAATAAAAATGCAACACAATCAGAAAAAAATGATAGTTTTTTAAAATGCTATAAATATCAATCTCTATGGGATTATAATAAATTAGTTGGAATTATACAAATAAAGTATAAAAACGGAGATTTAATTTTTGAATTGTACAAGCATGTAGGAAAAGTTTTCTATAATAAAATTAATAAAATGAGATTTGAAAAAAATGGTGGTACTAATTTACGAATTACCATAAAAAATAAAAGCAAAGATGAAATTATAAAATTAATACAAGATAAATTTAAATATATACAAGATAATTTTTTTAAAAAATATAATTATTTAGATTTAGAAGCATTTAATAATATAGTCGCAAATTTAAATTTTGAAGCTTTTTTATACAAAATCAGTAAAAAGTAACATAGTTTTTAAGAGATAAATAAAGGATTTCTTTTAAAAAAGTAATACAAAATGTGCTAAATTTGTCAATTTTTCGCAAGTGCGAAAAGATTTTAGCGCTATTTTTTTTACTATAAAGCCTTATAAATAAAGGCTTTGTATAAAAAAATGGTGGCAACCCATATCCTGTTTGAAAAAATATAGGTTGTTTTTCTTCGTTTTTTATATTAATTATTTATTAAAATGGTATATAAAATAAAAAAAATTTATGATATAATTTTTGTGGGGTAATTAAACACTTAGGTAGTAATGGAGTGAAAAATAAGTACTTAGTTGTTATTGATGAACCTAGGATACAAGAAACTTGTGATGCGTATTTTAAGTGGAAAGATTTAAATACCTATGTTAAAAGTTTAGTTTCTAGGGGTATCAATATACCTGATGCAATTAGTGAACCTATGGGTTGCTATTGTTTAGATCTTTTATGGAATAAAAGTTCTGGCGGAGATGCACAAACAAAAGAAGGCAAAAAAATTGAATTCAAAGCTACTAGCAATTATGATTATGATTTAAGTAGCTTTGGTCCAGAATGTGAATTTGATGATTTGGTATTTTTAAGATTTAATCTTGAAACTAATATGCTATATGTATATGATACCGGAGTTAGTTCAGATGAATTAAAAAAAATTAAACTCTCACAATATGGAACAGTTGCTGATTACCAAGAAATTGGAAAGAGGCCTCATTTTAGCATAATAAAAGAAATTATTGAAGTGAAAAATTTAGAACCAACCGTTGTTTTTAATATTCGCAAAGGTCAAATAGAAAATTAGAAATGAAAGGAAAAGAGTGTTAATTACTCTTTTAATAGCATTTCTAATAACGCAGCGTGCCGCATAGAAAGGAAATGATAAAAATGTATAAAATATGCAGTTTATTTTCAGGTGTCGGAGGTATAGATTTGGGTTTCATTAAAACCAATAAATGTGAGATAGTATATGCTAATGAATTTGATAAATATGCTGTTAAAACTTATGAATTAAATTTTAAGAATAAAGTTGATTGCAGAGATATACATGAAGTAAAAGTTGAGGAAATTCCGGATTTTGATATCATGATTGGAGGTTTTCCATGTACATCTTTTTCAGTTGCTGGTTATAGAAAGGGATTTAATGATGACAAAACGGGAGATTTATTCTTTGAAATGGAAAAAATTTTTAAAATCAAAAAACCTCGTGTAATTTTTTTAGAAAATGTTAAAAATTTAGTGGGCCATGATCATGGAAAAACTTTTATGACTATAATAGATAGATTAAATAAAGCCGGTTATAAAAATAAAATAAGTCATCAAATTTTAAATGCTTGCGAATATGGAAATATACCACAAAATCGTGAAAGAATATACATAGTTGCATTTAAATATAAAAAAGATTTTGATAAATTTCATATGCCAATGCCAACACCATTAAAGACAAATATAAAAAGTATTTTTGATTTTAAAAATAAAGTTGATGATAAATATTATTATACAAAAGGAAAATATAAAGGTGAAATTTATAATTTACTTGAACAAAGTATGGATGATGACAATACTGTTTATCAATGGAGAAGAAAATATGTAAGGAAAAATCAAAGTAATTTAATACCTACACTTACTGCTAATATGGGCGAAGGCGGTCATAATGTTCCATTAATAAAAACAAAATCGGGTATAAGAAAATTAATGCCTATTGAATGCTTTTATGCTCAAGGTTTCCCCAAAAATTATAGATTACCAAAAAACATGAGCGATGCAAAATTATACAAACAAGCCGGAAATAGTGTAGCTGTACCAGTTATAGAACGCATTGCTATAAATATAATAAATGCGTTAGAGGGATAATTGCTATGAATAATCTAAATAATTTATATAATTTTAAAAATCCAATAAGACACTTTTTTAATTTAGATAATATTAAATTGCCCGAAAATATTGAAAACATAGAACTTAAAAATCTTTCTTGGACTTCTCCAATAAAATTTAGAATAAGAAAGGACGATTTAAAATTTAGAGTTCTTAAATTTCCAAATATTTTAAATTATATATGTGCTGTTTTACAATTTGAAAAAGATAATGATTTTTATAATATTGATAAGATTGATATAAATAAAAGATGCTCCCCTAATATAATTACGGGTGACTTTAAAGTAAATAGTTATAGCGAAAATCTTGAAATTGATTTTGAAAGGCTTTGCATTTATGATAATTTAATAAAACTAGATATTAAATCGTTTTACGGAAGAATATATTTGCATAATTTAAATCTTAATAAAAAGGAACAATACATTAATAATTTAAATGATGGAAAAACAAATGAAATAATATTAGGAAATTATCTTTCATTATACTTAGCAGAGTGCTTTCTAAAAATAATTAGTGATAGTATAATTTCAAAATTAGAAGAAAGCAATATAAAATTTAAGCTTTCGTACTTTTCAGATGATTTTTACATTTTTTGTAATAGGAATGATAACGAAAATGTTATTAAAATATTTGATTCTGTACTTTCATCTTTTGATTTAGAACGTAATGAAGAAAAAACACAATTTTGGTCTTATGATGAATATAGTAATTATAATCTAGTAGAAAAGTATTGGAAAAAAATTACATCTGAAGATAAAAGTAGATTTAGAGATAAAGAGGGAAATTTAAAAGAAGGGAATAGAATATTTTATTTTATTAACCAACTAATATATAGAAAAAACAATTTAAAAGATGTTAAATTACAGAAAGTATTTATAACCAATTTTTTTAAATCAAATCATTTTAATAATTTGGAATGGGATAAATATGACTTAAAATCTTTTAATTGTCATCAACTGTTTTCAATGTTTAAGTTTAGTCCTGAAATTTTATTATATACAATACCAAAATTTAGACAATATGAAATCTTTAATAATAAAATTGGTGAATTTTTAGAAATTAGATATGAAGAATCTTTAAGTACTAATTTTTTTGATGAACAATTATATTATTTTTACGCATTAAAAACTATGAATTTTGATAAAATAATTAAAAATAATGCTAGTATTGTTCTTAAAACTGAAAATCAATTATTACAATCATATTATCTAATGTATAATTATTTTGATACCAAAGATATTGAGGTTTTAAAAACTAATACGAATGAAGATTATTGGTTTGTAAATTACCATCTAATTCTTTATAATAATGAGCTAAAAAAAGATTTAGATGATAGTATTAGAAAATATCTGATTCCAAAACAAGCGATTGGAAAAGGAAATAAAGAACCAATTTATATCAATTTTTATAAATGTAATATCCAAGACAATAATAGTTTAATTTGCGATATAAATAAATTAGAGGATCATATTGATAATTATATAAGCGAAAAAATAAAAGAAAGAGAGAAAAAATATTTTGAAGAAAAAGAATTAAAACAAATAATTGATGATTATGAAGATCCATTCAAAGATTTGCCTTTTTAAACATATTAAAAAATCCCAGTGTCTTTTATGGTCCGTTTGTGGTCCAAAATGATAATATTAAATTAAATTTAAATAAATCTAAAAATTAGTTATAATTAAACTTATAGTTAAAAATCCCTTTAATTAAAAGGAATTTAAGAAAAATTTTAAATTTATTTAAACCTATTTAACTCATCATAACCATAACTGAAAATCCTTGTGTCACTGGTTCAATTCCCGTTGGAGCCACCATAAAAAGATATCTAAAAAGCCCTTAAATAAAGGCTTTTTTATTTGCTAATTTATAGTCCAAAAGTATTAAATTTATTTAAAGACATTATTTCTTTAAATCTTTATTTACTACATTTAAAATTAAAAATTTATATAATTGTAATTATAAATAATAGATGTTATAATTTTAATGAAAACAAAATCGACAATTATATTATAAAAATTAAAAAAATAAATATATGATTTTAAAAAAGAAAGGAAACTAACTATGAAATTAGAAGAATATAAAGCTGGAGAATATAAACAAGGAAATGGGTATAAAGCATTTTTACCAAGTAATGTTAATTACAACTGGGGTTGGGATGATACAAAATTGGATGCTTTATTATCAGAAGCCAATAGACAAATTGGTGAATTAAATGCTTATTCATTATTGCTTCCTAATGTTGATTTGTATATTAAAATGCATGTAAAAATTGAAGCAAATAAATCTAGTAAAATTGAAGGAACTAGAACAACTATTGAAGAAGATTTATCTGACTTACAAGATATAAATCCGGAAAAAAGAGATGATTGGGAAGAAGTCCAAAACTATGTTAAAGCAACTAATTATGGTATTGCAAGAATTAATGAAGGATTTCCAGTATGTAATAGGTTAATTAGAGAAATACATAAGATACTATTAAGTGGTGTTAGAGGCGAAAAAAAGACTCCAGGAGATTTTAGACTTTCACAAAACTGGATTGGTGGAACTATGCCCTCTACTGCCGCATATGTACCTCCACTAGTAGAAGATATTACAGATTGTTTAAAAGATTTAGAATTATTCATAAATAATGAAAAAATTGATACACCAGATTTAATAAAAATTGCCATAATTCACTACCAGTTTGAATCAATACATCCATTTTTAGATGGGAATGGTAGAATTGGAAGATTATTAATTCCATTATACTTACAAAGCAAAAAATATTTAGATAATCCATGCTTATATATATCATTCTTTTTTGAAAAACATAGAGATTTATATTATCAAAAATTAAATGATGTTAGAGTTAAAAATGATATAATTGGTTGGATAAAATTTTTTTTAGAGGGAATAATAGAAACTGCTAAAATAGCCAAAGAAAAATTCAAAAAAGTTGTAGAACTTACTAAAAAAGTTGATCTCCAAATATCAGATTTAAAAGTTAAATATGATAATGCCAAAAAAATAATAGATTATTTTTATGATGAACCATATTCATCGCGAAAAAAAATATCTGAAGCATTAAAAATGCCAGAATCTACCGTTAATGGGGTAATAAATGAATTAAAGTATGCAAATATAATAAAAGAAACAACTGGATATAGTAGAAATCAAATTTTTGTCTTTTCTCAATATGTAGAAATATTTTTATCAGACTAATATAGAACGAAAAATCAAAAAAAAGCGTTCTTAAAAAAATTATAGAACGAAAAATTTAAAAAATTCGTTCTATAAAAAAATATAAAACAAAATTCTTTATTTTTATGTTTTAAAAAATATCATAAAAAATCCCAGTGTCTTTTATGGTCCATCTGTGGTCCAAAATGATAATATTAAATTTAAATAAATTTAAAAATTAGTTATAATTAAACTTATAGTTAAAAACTCCTTTTTAAACATATTTAAGCCATTGTAACCATACTGAAAATCCTTGTGTCACTGGTTCAATTCCCGTTGGAGCCACCATAAAAAGATATCTAAAAAGCCCTTAAATAAAGGTTTTTTTCTTATGCTCTTTTATAGACAAAAATATTTAAAATTAAAATCACATAGATATCATAGAAAAAAACTTAAATAAATGATATAATTTAATTGTTATTTATTATTTAATTAAGTATGGGAGTAGTATATGAAATTTAATAGTTTAATACCAGAACTCAGTGTATCAAATATTGAGGTAAGTAGAGAGTTTTATCTTAATATTGGTTTTAAAATTAAATATGAACGTCCAGAAGATAAATTTATTTTTTTAGAACTTGAGAATAACCAAATAATGATTGAAGAAATAAATAAAAATTGGAATACTGGTAAGTTAGAATATCCCTTTGGTAGGGGAATAAATTTAAGCATGAGTATTAAAGATTTAGATAATTATTATAATAAATTGTTAAGCAAAAATATAAAATTTTTTCAAAAATTAATGATAAATGAATATGAAGTAAATAATGAGATATATTATGACAAAGAATTTTTAATTCAAGATCCTGATGGATATTTATTAAGATTTAATTCATAAAAAATAAAATGATATAAATTTATTTATCGATATTAATATACTATATAAAAAAGGAGTTAGCTATGAAAGAGTTGGAAAAAAATATTAAAAAAGAAAAGAAAAACCCTAAAAAGAAAATAATAATTATTATTGTATTACTCATTATCATTATATTATTAGCAGTAGGCATATTGCTTTTAATAAATAATAAAAAAGACAATAACGAAACTAAAAAAGAGAATAACAATACTCCAGAACTAAAAATAACTTTAATAGATAATTTAGATGTCGAAATAAATAGTGAAGTTAATTTATTGTCTTTTATTAAAGATAATAATGGTTTAGAAATAATTAGTGAGGACACTAAAGTAGATACCTCTATTTTAGGAGAAAAAGAATTAATTATTAAATATAAAGATAAAAAAGAAAAAGAATATAAATTTAGTATTAATATAAAAGATACAACTCTTCCTAGTATAGAGTGTCAAAAAGAATTAAGTACCACCGTCGGAACAGAAATTGATCTATTAAAAGATGTCAAAGTAACAGATAATTCTTTAGAAGAAATAAAAGCTACAGTTGAAGGAGAATATGATTTTAATAAAGAAGGTACATATACTTTAAAATATGTAGCTACTGATAGTAGTAATAATAAAGTAGAAGAAGAATTTACTTTAAAAATAAATAAAAAAGAAGAAAAAAAAGCAACTAATAATAAAACAACAACTAATAATAAAACTCAAACGAGTAGCAATGGAAATAGTACTAGTAATAACAATAATGTAAATAGTGGTAAAAAAGTAGTTAAAACAGAAACGAAAAGTGTTAAAGCAGATACTATTCATCAGTATGGAATAACAATTGAGCTTTATGATGTCTATAAAGTATATACTTATTCTGATGGTACAACTAGTGAAGAATATAGTTATTCATATAATAAGTTAGATTCTAATGGCTTTAATGCTACCAGTAAAGATTTACTTTATGAAGCTACTAAATTTGTTATTGATGAACCGGATTCTACTTATATTGAAATGATGACTATTTTAAATAGTTATCGAAGTGAAGTAGGAGTATCACCATTAGAATTAGATACTGAACTATCTGTTGCCGCTACAGTAAGAGCTATGGAAATGGCCTATTCTGGTAAATTTTCTCATGAAAGACCTAATATGAGTGGTGATGATAGTTGTTTTACTGTTTTAACTGATCTTCAGATTGGTCGTTCTACAAATGGTGAAAATATTGCCGCAGGAGTGTCTTCAGTTAAGGGTGTAATGAATGGGTGGCGTAATAGCGAAGGGCATTATCAGAATATGATTAATCCAGTTTATAAAAAAGTGGGATTTGCTTTAGTATCATTAAGTGGTTCTAAATATGGCTATTATGCAGTTCAAATATTTAGTGATTAGCTTTTTCAGCATACAATATTTAGTTATAAAAATATTAGCTAAAAAATTATAAAAATAGTTTATAAAACAAAAAATTATAATATATAATTAAATTAAAATATTTAATAAACGATAAAATAATAAAATATTTGTAATGAGGAGGATAAAATGAAAGAAGAAAAATTAAATCTAGAGGATATTTGGGATAAAACATTCTCTAAAAGTACTAAGGTAAAACACAAGAAAGTAACTTTTCATAATCGCTACGGAATAACTCTTGCTGCCGATTTATATGAGCCTAAAACTTATACAGGAAAACTAGCTGCGATATCTGTATGTGGACCTTTTGGAGCAGTAAAAGAACAAGCAAGTGGCTTATATGCACAAGAACTTGCTGAAAGAGGATTTTTAACAATAGCATTTGATCCATCATTTACAGGAGAGTCAGGAGGAACACCAAGATATATGGCTAGTCCTGATATAAATACCGAAGATTATCAAGCATCTATTGATTATTTATCTACACTTCCTAATGTTGATCCTGAAAGAATTGGTATTATTGGTATTTGTGGATGGGGAGGTATGGCTCTAAATGCTGCGGCCATTGATACTAGAATTAAAGCAACTGTTACCTCAACTATGTATGATATGTCAAGAGTAAACGCTAATGGCTATTTTGATGCCAATGATAATGAAGAAGCAAGATATGAAATGAAAAAAAATCTTAATCATCAAAGAATAGTTGATTATCAAAATGGTAGTTATGAGCTTGGAGGAGGCTGCCTCGATTTACCAGTTCCCGACGATGTTCCATTTTATGTCAAAGACTATAGTGAATATTATAAAGGTAGAGCCTATCATAAAAGAAGTCTAAATTCTAATGGTGGTTGGAATAAAATAGGGTGTATGTCTTTTATTAATCAACCAATACTTTGTTATTCCAATGAAATAAGAAGTGCCGTTTTAATGATTCATGGAAAAAAAGCTCACTCTTGTTATTTTAGTCGCGATGCTTATCAAAATATGATAACAAATAGTAATTACCCAGATAATAAAGAACTTTTACTTATTCCGGATGCTGTTCATACTGATTTATATGATAATAAAGAAATAATCCCTTTTGCTAAAATAGAAAAGTTTTTTAGGGATAACTTAAAATGAAAAAGAAATTGCTAATTATAATCCTAATTTTAATATTAATTATCCCCATACCATTTCATTTAAAAGATGGAGGAACTATAGAATTTAAAGCCTTATTATATCAGGTAAGTAAAGTACACAAATTAAATAGTAATTCTCCAAGTGGTTATGATAATGGAATTATTATTAAAATATTTGGAATTAAAGTTTTTGATAACGTAGGAGAAAATACAATGAATAATAATGATAATAAAAATAGTATTATAGAATCTAATTATAAAGATATTAATTTTGATTTAACTAAGAGGCAAGTTACTTTAAATAATGGTGATATTATGCCTTTAAATGGTCTTGGAACTTACAGCCTAACCGGTGATACTTGTTATGATGCTGTATCTAGTGCTTTATCAACAGGGGTAAGATTATTTGATACAGCATATATGTATGGTAATGAAGAAGAAATTGGCAAAGCTATTAGAGATTCTGGCATCCCTCGAGAAGAAATATTTGTTATTACGAAAATTTATCCTAGTCAATTTAATGATCCAGAAAGTGCCATAGAACTTGCTTTAAAAAAATTAGATATAGATTATATTGATATGATGCTTTTACATCATCCCGGTACTAATGATGTTGAGGCCTATAAAGCTATGGAAAAATATGTGGGCATGGGCAAAATTCATTCTTTAGGTTTATCTAATTGGTATGTTAAAGAGCTAAAAGAATTTTTACCTCAAATAAATATTGCGCCAGCACTAGTCCAAAATGAAATCCATCCTTATTATCAAGAAAATGATGTTATCCCATTTATTCAAAATTTAGATATTGTCGTGCAAGGTTGGTATCCTTTTGGCGGAAGAGGGCATACTAGTGAATTATTAAACAATGAAACAATTACTAAAATCGCAGATAACTATCATGTATCAGGAGCTCAAGTAATACTTCGTTGGAACCTCCAAAAAGGAGTTGTTGTAATACCAGGATCCTCTAATCCCACTCATATTAAAGAAAACACCGACATTTATGGATTTGAATTAACTCCCGATGAAATGCAGGAAATCAACAATTTAGATAGAAATGAAAAACATGATTGGTACTAAAATATAAAAAAATAATATAAAAAAGAAAGGAATATTTTATGAAAAAAATTTTAGTTAGTTATTTTTCAGCTAGTGGAGTAACAAAAAAAGTAGCCGAACTACTTATCGTAATCTAAACTTTATAAGTGCCAAAAGGTTATCAAGTAATATACAAGATGATGATATAACAAGTTGGCTTAATTAATAGGAGGAATATATGAAAAAACAAACAGCCGGTCGTGATAATTTAGGTAGTATAGCACCTTTATTTGCCGAATTAAATGATGATGTTTTATTTGGGAAGGTATGGAGTAGAGAGAATAAATTATCACTAAGAGATAGAAGTTTAATTACTATATCTGCATTATTTGCAATGGAGTTATATCCTCAATTAAAATCTCATTTAATCATGGGAAAAGAACATGGTCTTACAAAAGAAGAAGTTGTAGAAACTATAACTCAGCTTGCATTTTATGCAGGATGGCCTAAAGCATGGAGTACCTTTCCTTTAATTGAAGAAGTTTATGGGAGTGATAATAAAAATGAATAAAGAAGAATTTACTAAATTAAATATATTTGGACTAGGAAATCACAATGATGCTTATGCCAAGTATTTTATTGGTAACAGTTATTTAAATCCTCTTGCCAAGACAGAAAATGGTATCAGTTTTGCCAATGTAACATTTGAGCCAGGATGTAGAAATAACTGGCATATCCATGCATCTAAGTCTGGTGGAGGACAGGTTTTAATTTGTACTGCTGGCTATGGCTACTATCAGGAATGGGAAAAAGAAGCTCAAAAATTATCTCCCGGCGATATTGTCGTAATACCTGCTAATGTTAAGCATTGGCATGGAGCAAGAAAAGATAGTTGGTTTAGCCATATTGCCGTTGAAGTACCGGGTGAAGAAACAGAAAATATTTGGTTAGAGCCTGTAACTGATGAAGAATATAATAAATTATAAAATAATAGCAAAAAAGCATTTACAAACATTTGTTTTAGTGATAAAATATAATTAGATTAGAAATTATAGGGGGTAAAATTAAATATGAAAAAAGAACTCATAAAAATTGAAGAAACTACTGAAACATTTGAAAGTATCAAACATCTTGATGAATATGGTCAAGAATATTGGAGCGCCAGAGAATTAATGCAAGCACTAGGGTATAAGAAATGGGATAAATTTGTTAATGTAATACAAAATGCCAAAATTGCTTGTAGTAAAAGTGCTAATTTAGTTGATGACCATTTTCTCCAAGTGGGGAAAATGGTAGAAATAGGTTCAGGAGCAAAAAGAAAACAAAAAGATTATAAATTAACTAGATATGCTTGTTACTTAATTGTTCAAAATGCTAATCCTAAAAAAGAAACTGTTGCTTTAGGTCAAACCTATTTTGCCATTCAAACTCGTAAGCAAGAAATTTCCGAATTAGAATATAGTTCATTAACTGAAGACGAAAAAAGATTTTATCAGAGAAACTTAACTAAAAAAGGTAACTATTCCCTAAATCAAGTTGCCAAAGAAGCCGGAGTAAAAAACTTTGCTAGATTTCATAACTTTGGCTACAAAGGATTATATAATGGTGAAACCGCCGATGATATAGCTAAAAGAAAAAAACTAAGATACAGAGAAGATATCTTAGATAATATGGGTAGTGAAGAACTTGCCGCAAACTTATTTCGCATTACCCAAACTGAAGCTAAATTAAAAAGAGAAAATATTAAAAATGAAAATGATGCCAACCAAACCCATTATATTATTGGCAAAAACATAAGAGAAGTTATTAAAAAAAATGGAGGAACAATGCCTGAAGATTTACCTACACCCAAAAAAAGTCTTAAAGAGCTAGAAAAAGAAAGTATGAGTAAACTTCTAAATTAACATTTATAAGTAGTAGATTTTAAAATCTATTACTTTTTAAATTTTATAAAATAAAAAGGTTCTTAAACATTAAGGAGTGATGAATTAATTTTCATCGCTTTTTTAGGTTTCCTAAAAAGATTTGTAATTATTAGTATTTTAGCTTTAAAATTATTAAAATTTCTATATCCATATGCATTTCTTTTTATCAATTTACAAGTATTATTATTTCTTTCCATTACTCCATTATTATATGGTTGTTCTAATGTATTTTTTATATAACAACTATATTCTCTTAATGTATTTAATGATGTATTCATATATTCAGATATATTTTTATAATCTTGTTTTATTATTTTATCAAATAATTTATAGTCTTTTCTTTGTAAAGAATACAATATACTTTGATATAAATTATATGTTGCTTTTAATTCATCACTTTGTTCTAATAAATAATTTACTATATCCACTTCTGTCATTAAATTTTTAAAACATATATATTTTTTCCAATAACTACTATCTAATTCTAATCTTGGCTTAAATAATAATCTAAAATATCTTTTGTATTTTCGATAATTTAATTTATCTTTCTTCATTATTTTGATTCTAGTTTTATTTAAACTTCTACTTATTAATTGTACTATATGAAACATATCTATTATTATTAAAGCATTTGAAAACATATTTTTTATTAATCCTATATATGGTTTATACATATCCATTACTACATATTTAACTTTTAATCTTGTTTCTTTTAAATAATAGTTAAAATATTTTTCTAAATTATCTATTGTTCTATCTAATACTACATCTATTGTTTTTCCCGATTTTGCATCACATATATTAAAAGCCATATTTTTTATTCGTCCTTCCCATAGAACATCTATTCCTTTCATTTAATTTCTATTTTACAATATTTTTTATTAAATGTCCAAAATTTTGTGTCCTAATATCTATTCTAGCACCATCATATATTCTATCTATTATTCTTTGGACTGTCATATTACTTATATTATGATGTCTAGCTATAAGCGTATTTGATAAAATATCTTTAACATAGTTTATTACTGAATGTTTAGTATTATTACTTATTCGACATCTATAATCAACTATATTAGTTTTGGCTGTAAATCTTTTATTACACATTTTACATTTATATTTTTGCTTTTTAAGCTCTAAATAACTTGCTACTTCTGAAACTTTAGGTATTTTTATTAATGATATTTTGGTGCCATTTTTTACTATTGTTGTATCATTAATACAACCACACATAGGGCAATATTCATAATCATTTTTCAAATACCCTTTAAAGATATTAACCCTTTTATTATTAATTTTTCTGTTTTCGATAAAATTTTCATTAAAAATAACATTTTCATCTTCCATATTTAAGATTTTTAAGATAGAATTAGATATAGACATAAACAACTTCCTTTATTTTTTTCCAATTATAATTGTAACAGGATATAGTTGTTATGTCTATTTTTTTGCATTAAAAAGAAGCGATGAAAATTAATTCATCACTCCTTAATGTTTAAGAACCAATAAATAGATAGGAAATTATTCTTTTTTCTAGTATAATAATTATAACCAAAATAAAAAATAGCAACTCCAGTTTTATTTCGTGTTCAAAACTTCTTTTAACATTTAAAATTAAAGTGAGAAAGGAGGGATTATCTATGAATCAAGAAAAAATTGGTAAATTTATTGCCGAAAAAAGAAAAACCAAAAAACTAACTCAAAGTGAATTAGCCGAACAATTAGGTGTTTCCGATCGCTCCATAAGTAACTGGGAAAATGGTAAAAATATGCCAGATTTATCTTTATTTAAACCTATATGTAGCATACTAGATATTACAATTAATGAATTATTAAGTGGCAAAAATTTAAACGAATTAGACTATCAAGAAAAATTTGAAGAAAATATTGTTAATACAATCGCATACTCTACTAAAAAAATCAATAAATATCGTGATTTTATTTCTTTAACTTTAATTATCTTTGGCTTATTTATTTCTTTGTCTGCTATAATGATTTTTCCAAGTGAAAGTAGTTGGGGCTCTATTTATTCAGTCTTTGGCATTATGATATTTATCATGGGTTTAACTAAAATAATAAATATCTCTAAATGGTATAAAAAAATCTTATTTATTATTCTAATATTTACTCTTACAATGGGCATATTACTCTTTACAGATTATTTCAATGTAAAAACTCATCATGAAGCTCCCATGTTTAGAATTAGAACCACCACAACTGGAGATGTAATCTATTATGATACTTTATTTTATGATGTCTATCGTTGTCATTTTGATAAAGAAAACGAATCTTGGACAATTAAAAAAAATAATAATCCAACAATTAACGAATTATTAAATTATTGTTCATAAAATATGTCAAATTTAAGCAATCAACAATTATTTATCTTGTTTAATTATCAAATAATAGGTATAATCAAATTATAAAAGAGGTTATAAAATGAAGTCTGATAGGTATTATAAAGATTTAAATATTATAAGAATACTTGCTATGTTAGCTGTTTTATTACATCACTTAAATATTTTAAAAGGGGGCTATTTAGCAGTTTGTACTTTCTTTTTATTAAGTAGTTATTTATCTTGTATCTCTCTTTTTAAAAAAGAAAAAGTATCAATACTATCTTATTATAAAAATTTATTTTTAAAAATATACTTACCTTTAATATTAATTGTTTTTATAACCATTTTTATTGTCTCGTATTTACCTAATATAATATGGTTAAATATTAAACCTGAAATTAGATCTATATTACTTAATTATAATAACTTTTGGCAATTAAAAGCTAATCTTGATTATTTTGCTGGTAACATTAATTCACCATTTACTCATCTATGGTACACCTCTATTTTAATCCAATTTGATTTAGTATTTCCTTTTATCTATATAATATTAAAAAAATTAGGTGATAAAATTCACAAGATTATACCTATTATTATAACTTTAATTATTAGTATCATTAGTACTTTATATTTCTATAAAACTAGTACTCTTTCTAATATAATGTTTTCTTATTATAATACTTTTGCCCGAATGTTTTCTTTATGGTTTGGAGTATTTTTAGGCTTTATTCATATTTATTATCATCCCTTAATTATTAATAAACTAAAAGAAAAGTCTTTAAGTAAAATTATATTTTATCTTTATTTAATTATTTTAATTATCTTATTTATTTTTATTGATTCTCAATCTAAATATTATGGTATATCTATGATTTTAACAACTTTAATTACTTTAAGATTAATAGATTATGCTACTTTATCACCTAATAAAGAAAATATTATTAGTAAAATATTTAAATATTTTGCTAGTATTAGTTATGAAATTTATTTATTACAATATCCTTTAATTTATATCTTAAGTATTTTAATTACTAACAATTATATTTTAATATTTTCTGTTATCATATTAGTATTTATTCTATCAAATATTTTCCGTTTTGCCCTTACAAAACATACTAAAATAAAATTAAAAATTTTCCAATCATTAGTATTAATACCTATATTAATATTTACTATTTTAGGTGTTTATAAATACATTAAAACCCCAGATTACACGATAGAAATGAAAGCTTTAGAAGAAGAACTTGCTAGTAATGAAGAAAAATTATTACAAAAAGAACAAGAATATCAATCTAAACTTATTGAAGAAAACAATAGTTGGGAAGAAGAACTAAGTAAACTAACCGCGAGTAAAGAAGAACTAGCTAACATTGTTAAAAATTTAAAAATTACGGGTGTTGGTGATTCTGTCATGCTTGGCGCTGTAGATAATTTATATGGTACTTTTAAAAATAGTTATTTTGATGCTAAAATATCTCGTACAGCTTGGTCTATTAATGATATATTATTAGATTTAAAAAGCAAAAATATTTTAGGAGATGTAATAATCTTTAACTTAGGAGCCAATGGTGATTGTTCAAAATCTTGCAAAGAAAAAATTATGGCCACCTGTGGTAGTAGAAAAGTCTTTTGGCTTAACACGACGAATCTGACATCCGTTAATGATACTTTAAAAGAATTTGCTAAAAGTTATTCTAATCTTTATATTATAGATTGGTATAATATTTCTAAAGGTCATCAAGAATATTTTTATGCTGATGGTATCCATCTAACACCTAAAGGTCGAGTTGCCTATACAAATGCTATTTATGAAGCTATATATAATGAATATGCCAAAGTTTATGAAGAAAAGAAAGATGAAGCTATTAAAGATCATGAAAAAGGACTAAAAAATAAAATGACTTTTATTGGAAGTGAATTATTATTAAATGCTTTTCCTTATATCCAAGAGGATTACCCAAATGCTAAATATTTAATTAATAAAGATTATACATATGAAATTTTACTAGAAGAATTAAAAAAAGATTTAAAAAACAATACTCTAACTAATAAAGTAATTTTAGTTTTTGATAATATTATTAATTTAAAAGAAAAAGATTACCAAGAAATACTTAAACTTTTAAAAAATAAAGAAGTATATATCATTAATTTAAGTACTCAAAATCTAACTAATCTTGCTACATCAAATACTAAAATTTATGATTTTTATTCCGAAATAAAAAATCACCCAGAATATCTAATGATAGATAATATGCATTTATCTAAAAAAGGAAATGAAGCTCTAAAAGAATATTTAATTACTAATTTACCTCAAACTAATAAATAGTAAAAGTCATAAAAAAAATAATAAAACGTACATTTTATTAAGAGGTGTTATATTTGAAAAAAATAAGTGTTATCTTTCTAATATGTACGTTTTTATTTTCTTCTTTTCCTATATTAGTTAAAGCTGAAGATTCTCTTAATTTAGATGCCACCAGTGCTATTTTAATTGATAATGGCAGTGGTAAAATCTTATATGAAAAAAATGCTGATGAAAAACTTCCAATGGCTAGTATGACTAAAATTATGAGTATGTTATTAATCATGGAACAAATAGAAAATGGAAACTTAAAATATACTGATAAAGTTTTAATTAGTAAAAATGCCAGTGGTATGGGTGGCTCTCAAGTCTTTTTACAAGCAGGCGAAGAATATAAAGTTGAAGATTTATTAAAATGTATTGCCGTATCAAGTGCTAATGATGCCGTTGTAGCAATGGCTGAAAAAGTAAATGGCAGTGTTGATGCTTTTGTTGCTAATATGAATAAAAAAGCCCAAGAATTAGGTCTTACTAATACCCATTTTGCTAATCCTCATGGTCTAGATAATGAAAATCATTATTCTACTGCCAGAGATATGAGTGTTCTGGCTAAAGAATTATTAAAACATGAAGAAATCCTTAAATTTACTTCTATCTATGAAGACTATTTAACTAAACCAGATGGCTCTCAAGTCTGGCTTGTTAATACCAATCGTTTAGTGAGATTTTATGATGGGGTAGATGGTTTAAAAACTGGTTATACTACTGATGCTGGTTATTGCCTAACTGCTACCGCCAAAAAAAATGATATGCGTTTAATCAGTGTTGTTATGAAATCTTCAAGTGCCGATGCTCGTAGCAAAGATACTGCCACACTTTTAACCTATGGTTTTAATTCTTTTAAAAATAACATAATTTATAGCAAGGACCAAAGTTTAGGCAAAATTCCCGTTGAAAGGGGAAAAGTTTCAGAAATAGAAGTATATTTAAAAGAAAATGCTACAGTCTTATTAGGTATTACAGAAAAACTAGGAGATTATAGTTTCAATATTAAAGCAGGTAAAGTAACTGCTCCCTTAAAAAAGAACAGTACTGTAGGTACTGCTGAAATCATTGATAATGAAGGAAATATTATCTCGGAAATAGATATTATTGTAAAAAAAGATGTCGCAAAAGCCAGTTTCTTTGATTATTTAAAACGTCATATGAAAATAATAACAGGTGGAAAATAAGGTCAAATAATTGACTTTTTTCTTTTAAAAAACTATAATAAACTTACAAGCAAGGATGGCGGAATAGGTAGACGCGCTACTTTGAGGTGGTAGTGAATTAATTCGTGAGAGTTCAAATCTCTTTCCTTGCACCAGATAGATATCAAACTCGGAAATTCGAGTAAATATAAAGCGCGCTTGATAAAAGTACGTTTTTATGTTATAATGAATATGTCAAGGAAACTTGCATAAAATAAAAAAGGGGAAGACTTAACTTTGCCGAGTTGAGTACTTGCCATTAAGTGGTAAGCACTTAATTTATGTAAATTGTACCCTATAAAATAGACACGATAGGGATTAAAAATTTATTTAATATGGATTTGAAGAAGATGATTTCTGTATTGTACAGGACTCATTTTTTTTAATTCCATTGATATCTATAATTATTATAATACTCTATATATCTATCAATTTCAACTTGTAATCAGATGGAGTAACTGATAGTTGTAAATATTTGATTAAAGCTATTAATAAATATAATTTAAATAAATAATTATAAAAATAAAATTTATCGAACTCCTTCCTTTAGGGCACCAGATAGATTGCTACTCGAACTTTTATGGTTCGAGTTTTTAAAAATGATAAAATATAATTTAAAGATTAAATTGCTAAATTATTAAAAATTTTAAAACTTTTCTTTTTTACTTACAATAAGTATAAAATATGGTACAATACATCTTGTCTGCTTTTTAAGGAAATAATAAAAATATTAGAAGGGACTTAATACAAGATGAAAAATATAAAAATAACTAATGAACAAAGAAATAATTTAAAAATTGAATTAACTATGCTTACTTTAGAATTTTCTAAATACGAAAGTATTAAAGGTATTTATTTTGCTCCATATAAGGGTTTAGGAAAAATATCAGATAATTTAATAGAATTAACTTTAGTTGCAGATAGTAATATTAATAAAAGTTTCCTAAGTTTAATTAATTCTTATAATAAAATATATAGTAATAATGAAGCTCTAAAACAATATGGGATAAGAATATTAATAGATATAGATGATATGAGAAAATACACTTTGTATCCCCTAAATAATGCCGAAATTAAACGTCATGAATATCTCTATAATTCTACTATATTATTAGATAAAACTGGCTTATTAACTGAATTAAAAGAATATACAATAAACACTAAAAAATTTCAATCTTTTAAAAATAAAGCTAATATCATCCCACCATTATTATTAAATTCTGAAGATAATAGCGTAAAAAGAATAAAATCCAGATATTAATAAAAAGAAAAAAATACTTGCATTTTATCTATATTTTAGTATATAATATGAGTAGGACAAACAAAAAGAGGCACTGTTGGTGTTCTCAGTCCATAATTTTTTGGGGAGAACACCTAACAAATCGTAGGTGTTCTATTTTTTTATTAGTTATTTTAAAATTTTGGCAATAAGTACCAAAATCAAAATAAGTACAATCAAGTACTCCATACTTCTCCTTAAAATTAAGTAGCTTCATGGACTTCATCTCACTTTCTATAATATTATTTCTAATAAAATAGGACTGAGGAATAAAACACCAAACTTGTGCCTCTAATAAAATTATAAAATGCTAAATATATTTTGGTCAAATAAGTTTTACATAAGTTTACATAAATTCTAATATTAAATTTAGAATTTTTTTTTTAAATATCTTTATTATTAGTTCTTCCAAGTAACCAATCAACAGAAATATTAAATTTTCTTGCAATATCATAACAGACATAGGTCTGTATAGTTCTTTCACAACGTTCATATCTATATAAAGTATTCTGTCCAATATTTAATTTTTTACTTAATTCAGTTACATTTAAGTTATTATCTTTTCTAATAATTTTTAGATTTTGACTAATCATTTTCAAATTTAACTCCCCATTATTAATAACTTTATCTCCATCAGTTAATCCTAATAATTTGTCAATGGAGCAATTATAAAAATTCGATATTTGAATTAAGTGTTTAATTGGTATTAATCTTCTATTTAATTCAAAATCTGAATAAACACTTACAGTAACTCCCAAAAGTTTAGCGACTTCTTTCCTTGTATAACCATAATATTCTCTTTTATCTCTTAATGATAAGCCAATATTTGTTTTAATATTATTCATATTATTATCACCAGCTGTATTGTACACGATAAAATTCCTTAATATTAAAAAATTAGTACAAAAGGGTAAAAAATAGTACACACGGGTAATATTTTATGCTATAATGATAAAAAGAAAGTAGGAAGGAAAATGAAAAAGAATAAAAGAGTAATAATATTGTTAAGTGTATTAATATTGGGAATAGGAGTATCTTTGGCATACTTTGTAGGTAAAACTATTTTTAGTGGAACAGGAGCAACAACAGAGGGAAGAACGGCAACAGTAAATGGTTCAACATTAGATATAAGTGGTAATATAGATTTTGGTGATGTAGATATATATCCAGGACATCAAACATTATCCAAAGTAACAGCAACTGCAACAGGTAATAATGAACTTATAGCCTATAACTTAACATGGGTAGGAACAAATAATTTAAATACTAATTTAAAATATAAAGTATATGTATCAGATATAGAAAAAGAAATAAGTTTAACTTGTGAAAAAAAGAAGAAAGTAGTAAATGGAGCCCAACAATTAAATGAAGTATGTACCATAAATGGAGAATTAGGAGAACCAATAAATGAAGGAGAGATACCAAAAACAACAGAAGAACAAACAATAAAGATAACTGATACAGAATTTATAACATCAAAAGAAGAAGGAGCAACTAAATATTATTATATAATAGTAGAATATCCAGATAGTGGAGATCAAAGTATAGATATAGGAGAAGGATTTAAAGGAAAAGCATATGGAGAGATAAGTAATACCAAAGCAGATGTAAATATACTAGGATATTTTATAAAAAATGAAGATACAGGAAAATATGAAGAAGCAACAGAAATGCCAGATAATCACTACATTATAAATACAGAAGAAAGCAAGTGCACTAATGGAGCAGAAGTAAGCACAAATGAAGAAGATAACAGTGTAAATATAAAAGGATTGACTATAGAAGGAACATCATGTTATTTATATTATGATAAAATAAAGTCTGCATCAGAAAAAACACTAGTGGCTTTAAAATTAGATTCTAAAGGCTCATTGGGGAATTCATTTACTGGTAATGCATGTGCTTTAAACACAAATAATATTAATCATAATGCCGACGATACATCAGAAGGCAGCTGCAAAGAAACAAATCAAAATGGAATATATGAAGCAAAAGATGATTATGGAGTAAGTTATTATTTCCGAGGAACAATTAATAATAATTGGGTAAAAATAGGAAATATGTACTGGCGAATCATCCGAATAAATGGTAATGGAACAATTAGAGTAATTTATTCTGGAATAGTTAAACCATCAGATGGAAGATGGGCTATAGGAGAAGAAGCCAATGCAGTATCAGATGTAGAATTTAATGCTGAAGATAGAGATAATAAATATGTGGGGTTCATGTATGGAACACAATCAAATAGCTATGAAAACGCTCATCAAAATGATATATCAAGTGACATTATGAATACAATAAAAACTTGGTATGAAGGTAATGGAAAAGGTTTACAAAATTATAAAAAATATTTAGATGGAGCAACGGGTTTTTGCAATGATCGGCAAATAAACGAAAAAGAAGAAAAATGGTGGAATGACGAAACAACTTTTGAAAAAAGAGGATTTGGAACAAATTCTACAGCATATGCCCCATTTCATAGATTATATACTACAAATTCTGGAGAAGGAACTCCATCTAATATTCAGTCACCTACATTAAAATGTGGAAATAAAATAAGAGATCTATATACAACTAAAGATGAAAAAGGCGAGGGTAAT
The DNA here is from genome assembly GCA_947630575.1 of uncultured Bacilli bacterium. Lineage (GTDB taxonomy): Bacteria > Bacillota_I > Bacilli_A > RF39 > UBA660 > Caccenecus. The sequence continues at coordinate 367 of CANRIB010000018.1, read as the reverse complement.
GGTGCACTATCAATACCAATAGGATTAATAACTATAGATGAAATGATATATGCCGGAGGATTTGCAGGTAAAAGCAATTATGGCTACTGGTTATATACGGGTGACTATTATTGGAGTATGAGTCCAAAATTTTATCGAAGTGGAGCTTTAATGTTTGGAATTCATGAAAATGGAAGAACAGTTTCTTATTATACATATCAAAAAGTTCAAGGTTTGCGCCCAGTAATAAATCTGAAGGCTGATATATCAATAACAGGAAGTGGCACAATAGATTCTCCATATGAAATATCCTTAGCTACGGACAGTTTTGAATAAACCCAGTGTTTATAAGGGATAAAAGAATAAAAAGTACGACTAGTAAGTGCTA
>CANRIB010000017.1 GCA_947630575.1 uncultured Bacilli bacterium | reverse complement strand
TTTAAGCGACTTTTTATATAGATAATATAATTAATCAAATTAACTTGATTTAAAAAACTGTCCGTAGGTAAGTAAATTTAAAATAAAAACTACTTGCTCATATTGCTCTAAACTTTATCTATGGGCAAGAAATATATATGCAGGGCTCTCTCCTTGCATTTTTAAATATTCCAACATACAAGATAACATACAGAATAACATACAAGATAATTAGTAAATAAACTTCTAACAATATCCCAACCAAAATATTTTTTTCACGTAAATAATAGTTTTTGCCACATCATATCTCGACAAAAGTATATAATATATGATAAAATATAATCATAGGAAGTGACTCATATGTCTAGAACAACATTTATTCTAATTGGAATATTATATTATGCCTTTACCATTGTTACTATTATTGTTGTTTTAAATTTAATAAATAAAAAAGAGCAAAAAAAATATAAAAACGAAATATCTACTCTTGAAAGAGATAAGAATTTAATCGTGGGTGCCTCTATTCTTTCCGAATTAAACAAAGTTGGTGCCTTAATTAATAATGATGCTATGCAAAAAAAATATGATAATTGGTGTAGTCGTCTAAAAGAAATTAAAGAAGTCGAAGTACCTAAAATAACGGATGCTCTAATTGAAATCGAAGAAGCCTTTGAAGACAAGAATTATAAAGAATTAAAAAGCAAAATCGCGGCCTTAGAACTAGAAATTGCCTATGTTAAAACTAAATCTAATTTTTTATTAGATGAAGTAAAAGAAATAACTTTAAGTGAAGAAAAAAATAGGGAAACCATCACTAAATTAAAAGCCGATTATCGCAGCATTTTAGCTAAATATAATTCTAATAAAGAAGAATATGAAGAAGTAAAAACTCCATTAGAATTACAATTTGAAAATGTAGATAAATTATTTAGTGCTTTTGAAAAATCTATGGAGAACAATGAATATACTGAAGTAGGTAAAATTGTTAAAGCTATAGATGATACCATTGGTAATTTAAAAATGGTTATTGAAGAAGCTCCATCTATAATTTTAATGGGCAAAAAGTTAATTCCAAGTAAAATTGAAGAAATAACTAAAATCGCGACCAAAATGGAAAAAGAAGGCTATAATCTTGAATATTTAAATATTGAATATAACATCACGGAAGCTGGTAAAAAAATAGAAGATGTTTTTTCTCGTTTAAATGTCTTAAATCTAGAAGACAGTGTCTTTGAACTTAAAACCATATTAGATTATTTTGATTCTTTATATCATAACTTTGATAAAGAAAGAGTATCCAAAAGAGTATATGAAGATTATCAAAGAAGTATTTTAATTAAAGCCACTAAATTAGATAAAGTGAGTAATGATATTAATCGTCGTATCGATGATTTAAAATACAGTTATGAATTATCAGAAGAAGAAACTAAAGTATTAGATGATATTGTAAGTGAAATAATTGAAATAAAAGATGATTATAATCGTATCGTGGAAATGCAAAGAAAGGGGAGTTTTGCATATTCCAGATTATCTAAAGAAATGGAAATGCTAAATAATAAGCTAATTAAAACTGAAGAAAAACTAGACCAAGCTCTACGTAGTTTTAGTAGTCTAAAAGAAGATGAAAAAAGAGCTCGAGAACAATTAGATGAAATTAAAAAGATTTTAAATCAAGCAAAAAATAACTTAAAAAGTTACAAATTACCTGTAACTCCTAAAAACTTTTATATTGAGCTTGGCGAAGCTGCGAGTGCTATCGGGGATATGATGAAAGAATTAGACAAAAGACCAATATCAATTAAAACCTTAAATACTCGTGTTGATACGGCAAGAGATTTAACATTTAAAGTTTTTAACACGACTAAAGAAGCAATTAAAACTGCCAAAATGGCGGAAATGGCTATCGTCTATGGTAATCGTTATAGGGCAGTCTATAAAGATGTTGAAGTTGGTTTAATTAAAGCGGAAAATGCTTTTTATAAAGGTAATTTTAAATCTAGTTTAGAAAACGCGATAAATGCTATAAATATAGTTGAGCCGGGCATTCATAAACGTTTAATCGAGGAATATAAATGACCTCTTTAAAAGAAATATTTAAATCTCATAAAAAAGAAGAAATCTATAACTATTATCAAAGATTTAATTCTACTCCCAAAGAGTATTCCAAAATCACTCGTGAAGAAATGTATAAATATATTTATGATGTATTTCGCCAAAATCCAGAAGTTATCACTCAAATGGGAACTATTGAAGAAGTAAACATCTTAAAAAGATTAATTGCCGAAGAACCTGTAAGACCCACTAATGGTTATTTAGATTATCTTCTCTTAAATAATTTAAAAGAAAATTATTTAATTTATGAAGAAAACAATCAATATTATATTCCCACCGATATTTTTAACTTTGTTAAAATGGCTTTAAATATCTATAATGAACAAGAATATACCTATCATGATATCTCCGACAGTGTCATTATTGGTTTAATTAGGATGCATAATGTTTTAACTTTAAATAATTTTCTCGAATATTTAAAAAAGTATAATATCATCTTAGATGCTAAAACTTGTAAAAGTTATATTAACAACAATATGCGTCTAAATAAATTAATCGCCATTATAAAATATCAAAAACAGGATTATATCATATCTTTAGAATTTAATTATTATAAAGATGTTCTAAATTTAAGTCAAAATAATCTTCCCCGACCACCATATACTTTAGAAGAAATGATTAGTATGGGTAAATATAATTTAAACTTATTTAAAGAAGAAATATTTAACTTTTTAGGCTTTTTAGAAAGTCATTTAGAACCCCAAATCATTAAATTATTTTTAAATGATTTATATGTTTATGCTGGTTTTGATATTAATAATAATGAAGCTTTAAATAATATCGCTGGTAATATTCCTGAATTATATAAAGAGGTCTTATTAGTTATTAATTCTTTTCCATGTTGGATATATAATGGCAATAGCATTAAAGAATTAGATATGCTAGAAAAGGCTGTAAAAGAAAGTCTTAAAGATTCTTCCATTTCTAATAAGCCTAAATTCTTTACTAAACTTAAAAAGAGTTTTAAGTCATTATTTGACAAATTTTTCTAATATGATATAATAGTCTTCACTTAAAGGGGGACTTTTTATGTTGTATGAAGATTATTTTAAAACACCAAGTAAAGATGCTACCATCACCGAGAAGATTGCAATTATCAAAAGTAATTATCAAATAGCCCAAAAATTAAAAGATAGATTAAAAACTGCACCAGAAACACCTTATCTTGCCGAATCACTTCTAACTAAACCTGCCCAAATGGAATCAAATCCTGTTACTTCAACTGTAAATGCTAAACTAGATGCTTTAGCAACTAAAATAAGTTTACTTGATTCTGATACTTATAGTGATGAAGAACTAAGTACTTTCCTAAAAAAATATTTAGAAGAATATAATCTTTCTAACTGGGAATTAAAATTGAAACTATATGAGGAGATAATTGGCTATCAAAAACTAATTATAGAATTGACTAGTCCCGAAGATTTAATGGAATTAAAATCTACCATCAGTGATTTATATCGTAAAATAAATTTATTAGACGCTTTAGAAGAAGAACAAGAACTTTTAGAAACTGCCACTGAAAATAATAATATCTTCTTTTTAACATCCCTCAGTGAAAATATTTATTTTTTCGAAAGTATTCGTAAAAATGTTCCTAAAGAATATTACCCCGATTTTATAACTCTCTTAGAAAATATTAAAAATGGTAAATTCCCCGGTCTAAAAAAGCTTCAAGCTCTAAGTTATTTTGAAATTAAATTATTTAAGATAAGATTAACTTTTGCTAAATTAAGTTCTAATAATTATCTAATTATTGATGGTTTTATGAAAAAAGAAGATACTAGTGCTTATTACAAAAGTATGTTAGTTAATAGAAATAATCAGTTTTTAGCGGCAAAAGAAAAGTACTTTAATTCTATGTTTAATCCGGATTTTATCAATATTCATACTAATTATTATAATGACATCATTGCTTTCTTAAGTTTAAAAGAAAAGAAAACGGAGGTTTTATCTCATGTCTAAATTAACTTATAAATTAGAAGGTTATAAAAAAGAAATTACTACCCAAGAAACAGAAAATATTAAGTTATTTAAAAATTACATCCAAGACTTTTTTAATAAATTTTCCACTCAAAATATTAATAAATTAATGAGTATAACTTTAGAAGATTTAATAGAAAATTCTCTTATCCTAGCTAATCCCTCCCATGTTTCTCATACTATGCGTATTTTTAATAAATATAAAGAATATTTAAGTTCTAATTATTATGAATTTACACTTCCTTTAGTTTATTATTTTAATACAAATAGTCTAAGAATCATGCATCAAAATTTAAAAAAGAATTACCAAAATAAAACTTTTTTCCATTATTTAGCTATCATCGCCGCATCTTCGGAAATAAGTATTGATGATATCTTATCTTTACTAGTAAAATTAGATGATAATCCTTTAATAGCTCAAGAACTATCCACCATTTTTTCTAATCTATCTTATAATAAAATGGAAGAAGCTCACTCATGTTATAAAATATTAACTGATATAAATAAACTATTTTTAATAAATAATATATCTCCTGAAGAAGCCCAAAATATCTTTAATTTATTAGTAAAAGATAATAATCGTCTTATCACGGATATTATTAAATATTTAAATGATTTATTTGAAGAATTTAATAATAAACTAAAAGAATTAGAAAAATCTTTAAAAGAAAAACTTAAATTTAATGCTAAAATAGATGAATTAATCACTAAATTAAATAAAACGCAAGAAATAAAAAATATTGATGAAATCATGAGCTTATGTCCTAATGACACCATCAAAAATATTGTCTTAGACTACATAATTGATAATAATAGTATCTATTATAAAGAATTAATTTCTAAAGTAACTCTTCTAGAAACTAATACTGATAATAATTTAACTAATTTATTTCAAATGTACAATTATAACTATGCACTTTTAACTATGAGTGAAAAACATCTGTTAAAAGATATACCGTACTCTAAAATAGAAGAAATATTAAAACAAGCTAAAATACTTGACTTAAGCGACATTGAATCAAGTATTATACATTTATCTATATCAAAAATGAAACAAACCCAAGAAATGATTAAAATAGGTAATCTAACTAAAGAATTTATCAATAATAATATTTATATCTTAAGAGGGGATAATGATACTTTATCATTTATAATAGATAATATTAATTATTTAAGTTCCCATAATATAAATATTAAAAATTATTCTTCTTGTTTAACTATTTTATTATCACCAAATCTTATTAATAATTTAGAATTACTCACTAAATATAATTTAACTATCACTAAAAATACAACTAATATCAGTTTTCTTGAAGAATCAAACTTAAACTTAAAATTAGATTTAATAATTGAACTAAATATGTATCCTTTATCTAATTTAGATATTTTAAATTATTCTTTAGCTAATATTTATAATTTAAATTTAGCAACCAAATTAAATATTCCTTTTAGTAAAATTAAAAACAATTCTAATTTAATATTTAATCCTTATACCAGCTTTATTCCTGAAGCTATCTCTAAAAAGTTAGCTTGTAGTCCAATAAAAACTATTGCTTTACCAGAAATATTAATACCATACCAAGAAAGTCCTATATCTTTAAATATTAATGGTATTAAAGTATCAATTAATCGGGTATTATTAAACTTAAGTAAATTAGATGATTTAAATAATGAAACCATATTTTATGCTTTAATATATAACAGTTATTATAATTTAGAAGAAATAGAAATATTAAGTAAAGCTCTCTTACCATCTATAACCAATATTTATGAATTAGTTAGAAAATAATTTCTAACTTTTTTCTTATTCTCATAAACTTAAATTAGGTGACAATATGTTTTTTAGTGAAATTCATGCTCGTATTAGATTTGTATTTTTAGTTTGTATTATAATTTTAATTTCTATTATTATTAAAGTTTTTTATATCCAAGTCTTTTCTTATCAAAAACTTAATACTCTAGCCGAAAGTTTATGGAGTAGAGAATTACCCATTAAAGCTGATCGGGGTGAGATTGTAGACCGCAATGGGAAAGTTTTAGCTAGCAATTTAACGACTGTTTCCCTCGTGGTTGTTCCGGGTCAAATTGCAAATCCCGAAGAAGTAGCCGAAAATCTAGCGCGTATTTTAAATACCGATTATAAAGATATGTTAGCCCATGTAACTAAATCAACCTCTATTGAAAGAGTCCATCCCGAAGGCCGTCAATTATCTTATGATGTTGCCGAAAAAATAAATAATTTAGGTTATGATGGAGTTTATCTCTTAAAAGAAAGTAAAAGATATTATCCCTATGAAACCATTTTATCTCATGTCTTAGGTTATGTTGGAATTGATAATCAAGGTTTATCGGGTCTTGAACTTTATTATGATGATTATTTAACTGGTGCTGATGGTGCCATTAAATATTTTTCTGATGGTAAAGGTAATAAATTAAAACTTACAGAAGTATATGAAAAACCTACAAGTGGAGTAACATTAAAATTAACTATCGATATGGATTTACAATTAGCAATCGAAAATGAACTTGATAATGCGATGTCTAAATATAATCCTGAACAAGGTTTAATTATGGCTATGAATCCTAAAACTGGCGAAATTCTTGCGATGGCATCCCGTCCTAATTTTAACAGTAATGAATATCAAAAATATAGCAATGAAATAATTAATCGCAATTTACCAATCTGGATGACTTATGAACCCGGTTCTACTTTTAAAATAATTACATTATCGGCGGCTTTAGAAGAAAAAACTATTAATTTATTTAAAGATACTTTTCATGATGGGGGAGCGATAAATGTTGATGGAGCCACCATCCATTGTTGGAAAGCTGGTGGCCATGGTACCCAAACTATGCTTCAAGTGGTGGAAAATTCTTGCAATCCCGGCTTTGTTAGTATTGGTAACACTTTAGGTGCTGAAAAACTTATGAGTTATATTCATAAATATGGTTTTGGCAAAAAAACTGGAGTTGATTTAAATGGCGAATCAACAGGAATTTTATTTGATGTAAACAAAATGGGACCTGTCGAACTTGCAACTACCTCTTTTGGTCAAGGAATAAGTGTTACTCCCTTGCAACAAATAAGAGCAGTATCCGCGGCAATTAATGGAGGAAATTTATATACTCCCTATATCGTGGATAGCTTTCTAGAAAGTGAAACCAATAGTCTAATCAAAAAAAATGAACCCGAATTAATAGGCCATCCCATCAGTGCCGACACCAGTAGTTTAGTAAGATATGCTCTAGAAAGTGTTGTTGCAAACGGCAGTGGTAAAAATGCTTATATTGAAAATTATCGGGTGGGAGGCAAAACTGGAACCGCCCAAAAAGTCCAAGATGGCAAATATTTAGATGGTAATTATATTTTATCATTTATTGGCTTTCTCCCGGCCAATGATCCTGAAATTATTGTCTATGTGGCGATTGATAACCCTAAAGGAGTAACTCAATATGGAGGAGTAGTATCCGCGCCTATTGCTAAAAGTGTTTTAACCAGTGCTATCGAAATATTAGATATACCACCCTCAAAAGAAGGTATGGCTCGTGAATATACTTGGTTAGATAAAAAATATTTAAAAATTCCTAATGTTGTTGGCCTTACCAAAAAAGAAGCCACCACGGCTCTAAAAGGCTTTAAAGTGGAATATTCTGGTACTGGTGAAGAAGTAATTTATCAATCTCCCGCGAGTGATTATTATGCTCCTGAAGGTGAAACAATCAAATTATTATTAGGTTAATTGTGAATATAATGTCAAATAAATTATTATCTTAAGTATTTTTTCTTAATCTGTAGTATAATTATAAAAAGGAAGAGGTGGGTTATGTTAATACTTGCAAAAGCTGCCATGGCCATATTATTAGGTTTCGTCTTAGCAATAGTAACCGGAGTTATATTAATTCCTTTATTAAAGCATTTTCATATTGGGCAATATGTCAGTCATTATGTTGGTGAAAGACATTTAAAAAAGGAAGGAACTCCAACAATGGGGGGATTAATATTTATAATACCCACCATATTAGCTTTAATTTTATTGTATTTTAATAAAAGTATTGAAATAACTCATACTTTAATTATTTTAGTTTTTGTTTTCTTAAGTTATGCCGTCTTAGGTTTTATCGATGATTATTTAAAAATCTATCATCATAATAATCATGGTCTAACTATCATTGGTAAATTATTAGGCCAAATGCTTATCGCGTTAGTATTTTTCTATATATTTATGAGTAATGGGGGCAAATCAGATTTAGTTATTACTAGTTTAGGCATTAATATTTCTCTTGGATGGACTTTTGGTTTACTAATTTTATTCTTATTAGTTGGAACGAGTAATGCTGTAAATATTACGGATGGACTAGATGGTCTTGCTGCCGGCCTTAGTGCCATTGCTTTCTTTGCTTTTGGCATTATTTCTTGGAATACCGGTTGGCTTGTTGGTTATCAAGAAATAGCCATATTCTGTTTTATTTTAGCCGGAGCTTTATTAGGTTTCCTAGTCTTTAATGCTTATCCTGCTAAAGTTTTCATGGGCGATTTAGGTTCTCTTTCTCTAGGAGGCGCCCTCGCTACCATCGCGATCCTTACTCGCCATGAATTATCCCTTGCTTTAATTGGTGGTATATTTGTTATTGAAACATTAAGTAGTCTTATTCAAATCGTGGCTATACGTAAATTCAATAAAAAAGTCTTTAAAAGGGCTCCTTTACATCACCATTTTGAAGTTTTAGGCATGAATGAACAAGATATAGTAAGATATTTTTGGGTCGCTGGCTTAATCCTTGCTATGGCGGCTATAACCTATGGAGTTTGGCTCTAAAAAAACCAACTCTTTTTATTTGTTAAGTAATAATCTTTTAAGTTTACCATATAGTTATTTTAGGTGGACTTATGAAAAAGAAATCCATAGATTATATTTTATTTATCGCGGTTATAATTATCAGTTTATTTGGTATAACTATGATTTATTCTGCTAGTTCTATTTGGAGTGAATATAAATTTCATGATGCTTTTTACTATGTTAAACATCAAAGTATCTTTTTTCTTCTTGGTATTTTTATTATGCTTATTGCCTCTAAAATTGATTTAGAAATTTTAAAAAAGAATGCTAATAAAATCTTAGGTTTATGTTTTTTACTTTTAATTCTTGTTTTAATACCTGGGATTGGAAGTATTCGAAATGGTTCAAGAAGTTGGTTTGGAATAGGTAGTTTAGGCATCCAACCAAGCGAATTTGCGAAAATTGGTCTAATTATTTATACTGCTAAATATTTAGCCCATAATAAAAAAGATATGAAAGATGTTAAAAAAGGTGCTTTACCCATCTTTTTAGTTATTGCTCTTTTTTTCTTACTTATTATGCTCGAACCTGACTTTGGAACCGCGATGGTTATTACTTTATCTTTAGTTTGTTTAATTTTTATTTCTGGTTTAAAAATCTCTTTTTTTCTTAAATTAGGAGTATTAGGTCTAATTGGTATTGTCGCCCTTATTATTGCTGCTCCTTATCGTATGGCAAGAATTATTTCCTTTTTAAATCCTTGGAGTGATCCCTTAGGTAGTGGTTATCAAATAATTCAAAGCCTCTATGCGATTGGTCCCGGTGGTTTATTAGGCCAAGGTTTTATGAACTCGCGACAAAAACATTTTTATTTGCCTGAACCTCAAACCGATTTCATTTTCTCCATTATCAGTGAAGAATTTGGCTTTTTAGGTGTCTTAATTGTCTGCTTTTTCTTTTTCTTTATTTTCTATCGCATGCTTAAAATAGCCCTTAAAACTAATGATTTATTTTATAAATATCTAGCATTTGGTCTAGCTTTTGCAATTCTTATCCAAGCATCTCTTAATCTTGCCGTCGTTGTTGGCTTAATCCCTGTAACCGGAGTTACTTTACCATTTTTCTCCTATGGTGGTTCTTCTTTATTAGTATCTATGTTAAGTGTTGGAATAGTCCTAAATATCTCTAAAAAATAAAAAGCCAATAAAAATATATTGCCTTTTAAATATAAAATAACTTAATTGTTTTTATGGCATCAATCTAAAACTAAAAAATAGAGTAGTTACACTCTATTTTCCAAACAACTCACTTAGCTATTAATAAAAAGTTTATCTTATCGCCTTAATTCTTTAAATAATCAAACAATTCCTCTGTTGTTTCAAAAGTAGGAAGTTGAATTTTTCCGTTTTTGTAATCTTCCACTTCTTGTAGGGCTTCTAATAATTCTTCACTTGGTTCTGGTGTCATTGTAGGCATAAAATCTAACCCTTGCTCTCTATCACATTGTCTTAAAAACATATTGATAGCAGAACTAGTATTAGTTCCTAATTCTTTAAATAACCTATCTACACTTTTTTTCAAGTCTTTGTCGATTCTAATAGTCATGCTAATTTTGTTAGATTTAGATTTCATAAATATCACTCCTCGTTATTAATAATACCACTTTTTAATTAATAAATTAAGTACAAAACACTTTTACCTAAATTAAATTGCAAAATTATTTCCTTTTTTTATAATATCCGCAATATCTGAAATAATATTTAATCTTTTACCTAATTCATAAACTAAAGATTATTTTATATTAGTGACTGAAAAAAAGTGGCAGAAATGCCAAAAATTTTCAATGCAATATTGACATTTTTAATCTAATTATATATAATTACTATTGAAAAAAAGTGGCAGAAATGCCAAAAATTTTCAATGGGAGATAATATGAAAGAGATAAAAAGAGATTTATATTTAAACAAACTAATAAATAGAAAAGAAAATAATTTAATTAAAATAATTACAGGGATAAGAAGAAGTGGTAAATCATATTTATTAGATCCAATATACAAAAATTATTTATTAAATGAAGGAGTTAAAAAAGATCATATAATTAAAATTGATTTAGATTTGCGTAAAAACAAACAATTTTTAGATCCCGATTATTTAGATAATTATATAAGAGATAGTATTAAAGATAATGATACATATTATATATTACTTGACGAAATTCAAAAAGTTGAAGATTTTGAATCAGTTTTAAATGGCTTTTTAAAAATTCCTAATTTAGATGTTTATGTAACAGGTAGTAATTCTAAATTTTTATCTAGCGATATAATTACTGAATTTCGTGGGCGTGGAGATGAAATTAGAATATATCCTTTAACTTTTAGTGAATATATAAGTGCTTATGATGGTACTAAAGAAGAAGCTTGGAAATCATATATAACTTATGGAGGCTTACCATTAATATTAAATCAAAAAAGTGATGAACAAAAAAGAAATTATCTTATATCTTTATTTAATACAACTTATTTAAAAGATATCATTGAAAGAAATAATATTAATCGTACTGATGTCTTAGATTCTCTTATTAATATTCTTGCATCTTCCATTGGTTCTCTAACTAACCCCAAAAAAATATCTGACACTTTTACCAGCAGCAGTATTAAAGATGTTTCTATTAATACTATAAATTCTTACTTAAATAATTTATTAGATGCTTTTATGATTGAAAAAGTAGAAAGATATGATGTAAAAGGTAAAAAATATATAACTACTCCCTCTAAATATTATTTTGCTGATATAGGACTTCGTAATGCTCGCGTTAATTTTAGACAAGTAGAAGAAAATCACATCATGGAAAATATTATATATAATGAATTATTAACCCGCGGTTACTGTGTTGATGTTGGAGTCGTAGAAACAAGAAAAGATAATGTCAGAAAACAATTAGAAGTTGATTTTGTCTGTAATGAATCATACAAAAGATATTATATCCAAGTTGCGTTAAATTTAGAAACAAGAGAAAAAACTTTACAAGAAGAACAATCTTTATTAAATATTGATGATAATTTTAAAAAAATTATTGTTGTAAAAGATAATATAAACCATTGGATAACAGAAGAAGGAATATTAGTTATCGGTTTACAAGAGTTTCTTTTAAATAAAAATAGTTTAGATTTATAATTAAGTGCATAAATTAATTAAATTAATTAAAACTATAAATGTGATATTATGAAAAGATTTCTTTTTGGTTTTGTTTTAATAAGTCTATTTTTAATACTTGTTTTTACTAGTTCTCAAATATTAGATCCTAAAAAATATAAAATTAGATTTAATTCTAATGGGGGAAGTATTGTAAATAGTATTTTAGTTAATGAAAATACCTCTATTGAAAAATTACCTACGCCCAGTAAAAAAAATTATGAGTTTGTTGGTTGGTATTTAGATAATGAGCCTTTTGATTTAACAACTAAAATAAAAAAAGATTATAATCTTGAAGCTAAATGGCAAATCATGGCCGCTAAAAAATATACTATTTCCTTTGATTCTCTTGGGGGCACTCCCATTGAAGATTTAGTACTCGAAGAAGGGGAAAGTCTAAAGAATTTACCTACTCCCACCAAAGAAGGTTATAAGTTTTTATATTGGTTATATCAAAATAAAGAATTAAAAGACCTTAAAGTTACTAAAGATATGACTTTAATTGCTAAATGGCAAAAAATAATTGATTAATTTGGAAAAAGGATAGCAAAATTATTCTTTTTTTTGTATAATTAAATCTAAGGAGTGATAATAATGAAAATATTAACTGTTAATGCTGGTTCTTCTTCTTTAAAATTTAATTTAATTAGTTTACCTGAAGAAAAAGAACTTATAAGTGGTTATTTTGAAAAAATAGGATTAAGTGGGGGAATTTATAGTCTTAAAATAAATGGTGAAAAAATTAAAAAAGAAGCCGATATAAAAGACCATAAAGTTGCAATTGATTTATTAATTAAAGAATTATTAGAAAATAATATTATTAAATCATTAGAAGAAATAGATGGTGTTGGTCATCGTTTAGTTCATGGTGGCGATAAATATGCTGAAAGTGTTTTAATTACCGATGAAGTTATTAAAACAGTTGAAGAATTATCTAGTCTTGCACCTCTTCATAATCCGGCTAATATCTTAGGTGTTAAAGCTTTTAAAGAAGCTTTACCTAATGTGCCAATGGTAGGTGTTTTTGATACAGCTTTTCATCAAACTATGGGAAAAGAAGAATATTTATATGCTGTTCCTTATGATTGGTATCAAGATTATCAAATAAGAAAATATGGTTTTCATGGAACTAGTCATAAATATATAACTAAAGTTATGCAAGAAAAATTAGGAAAAGATAATATTAATATTATTAGTTGCCATGTTGGAAGTGGGGGATCTTTATGTTGTATAAAAGATTCTAAAAGTATTGATACTACCATGGGATTTACTCCTAATGCGGGCTTAATCATGGGTACTAGATGTGGTGATATTGATTATTCAATTATTCCATATTATTTAGATAAAACTGGTAAATCTCTAAAAGAAGTAGATAACATTTTAAATAAACAAAGTGGTCTTTTAGGTATTACTGGTGATTTAAGTGACCATCGTGATATTGAAAATGCCATGAAAAATGGTAATGAACTTGCTACTCTTGCTAATAATATGTATGTTAAAAGAGTCGTAGATTACATAGCTAAATATTTTGTTAAATTAGAAGGTAAAGTTGATGCCCTAGTATTTACGGCAGGTCTTGGCGAAAATGCTCGTGAATTTAGAGCCGAAGTTGTGTCTAAACTTGAGTGCTTAGGAATAAAACTTGATAATGAAAAAAATATGTCTATCGCAAGTTACTTAGATACTCATGAAGGTGTAATTTCTAAAGCTGATTCTAAAGTACCTGTATATGTTATTCCAACTAACGAAGAATTAATGATCGCGTTAGATACTTATAATATTATTAAGTAGGTGATTCCTATTAATAATTTAATTATTCGTAAAATATATCGTAAAATAAAAGAATATGATAAAATTGTTATCGCAAGACATATAGGACCTGACCCTGATGCTATCGCAAGTCAAATTGCTCTAAGAGATTCCATTAGACTAACTTTTCCCAATAAAAAATGTGTTGCTATTGGTTTAAGTGTATCTAAGTTTAAATATTATGGTATTTTAGATAAAATTGACCATGAAGACTATAAAAATTGTTTATTAATAGTTTTAGATGTTCCTAATTTACCTCGTGTTGATGGGATTGAAAATTTAAAATATCGGGAAATCCTAAAAATAGACCATCATCCTGCCGAGGATATTAAAGGCAATGTTGATTGGACTGATGAAACATCTTGTTCTACTTGTCAATTGATCACAGAATTAATTCTTAATTCTCCCCTAAAAATAGATACTAAAATCGCGGGTAATCTTTATTTAGGCATAGTATCCGACAGTGATCGTTTCTTACTTCCCTATACTACAAATAAAACGTTTAGAATAGTTCAAGAATTAATCTCTAAAAGTAAATTAGATTTTACTTCTTTATATAATTATTTATATGATCGTAGTCTAGATGAAGTACGATTCCAAGGTTATTTAGCTACTAACATGAAAGTAACTGAAAATGGTTTAGGCTATTTAATAATACCGGCGGAAAAAATTAAAGAATATAATGTTGATTTAGCAACTCCTTCTAATTTAATTAATAATTTTAATTATATAAGAGAAGTCTTAGTTTGGACATTTATTAGTGAAGATGCTAAAAATAAAATATATAAAGTAAGTATTCGTTCGCATGGACCAATTATTAATACTACTGCCTCTAAGTATAATGGAGGTGGCCATAAATATGCGAGTGGAGCAAGAATAACAACTAAAGAAGATGTCGATAAATTTATTCAAGATTTAGATAATGTCTGTGAAGAATATAAACGTGCAACTATTAGTAATTTAAAATAATAAATGCTGTAATTTACAGTGTTTTTTATTTTGGAAACAATACTTATTGGAATATAGGAAGATTAAATGTAGAAGCTCAAGGTGGTAAAGAAAGAGCTAAATATGGAGATAATTTAATTAAAGAATGGAGTGATAGATTAGTTTTATATTATGGCCATAAGTATAATATAAGTAGCTTAAAGAGATTTAGACAATTTTATACGCTTTTTCAAAAAGGTGCGCCAGTGGCGCACCAATTGAGTTGGAGTCATTACCAAGAATTATTACCAATCGAAGATAAAAATAAAAAAACTATTATATTAATTTATGTAATATTAATAATTAAAATAATAAAAATTAGTAAGTACTACTTCTCTTGACCAAGTTGTAACCAATTGTTATATTAAGCTTGTAAAGGGAGGTTTTTAAGATGGAACAGTATAATGAAGTAGAGCATTTAATAAAAAAATTAGAAATAAATAAAAGGGCTAGAGTATTACAAGACAATAGAGAAACATTAGATACTTATTGGAATATTGGAAGACTAATCGTAGAAGCTCAAGGAGGCAAAGAAAGAGCTAAATATGGAGATAATTTAATTAAAGAGTGGTCTTTAAAATTATCTAGTATTTATGGAAAAGGTTATGATAGTAGTAACTTAAAAAGATTCCGAAAGTTTTATTTATTATTTTTAAATGGTGGCCCAGTGGGCCACCTATCTTGGACGCATATAAGATATATATTGCCAATCAAAGAAGAGAATAAAAGAAATTATTATATAAACTTATGCTTAACTAATAATTTATCAAAAAGAGAATTAATTAAAGAAATAAAAAATAATAGTTATGAAAGATTATTAGAAAAACCAGAACATATAGAAATAATAAATAATAAAGAAGAAATATATAATATAAAAGAACATATAAAAAATCCCATAATAATAAAATTATCAAAAGAAGAACAAATAAAAAAAGAAAAAGAACTACAATTAATTATTTTATCTAAATTAAAAGATTTTTTTATGGAATTAGGATATGGATATACATTTGTTGGAAATGAGTATAAAATAAAAATAAATAATAAAATATATAGAATAGATTTATTATTATTTAATTGTGAATTGAATTGTTATGTAGTAGTAGAATTAAAGATGCGAGAACTAAAAAAAGAAGATAAAGCCCAAATAGAGTTTTATATGGAATATATAGATAATAGCTTAAAAAGAAGTTTTCATAATAAAACGATAGGAATAATAATAACCAAAGAGCAAGATAAATTTATTTTATCATTTGTTAGTCAAAATAATATAATACCTATTACTTATAAAGTTAAATAATAGTATTGTTTTTTAATATAAACTTTACACAGCCAAGTATAAAATTTACTAAAATATATTGAAAATTTCTATATAATAATGTATATTAGAAATATAACATAGAGCAATACAATATGTATTATTTTTTGACATGTTTTGTCGAACATAATGAAATATATTTTAAAAAGATTTAAAATATATTAAGTAAAGGAAGGTTTGTATGAAAAAACAAAAGTTATTAATTACTGTATTTACTTTATTAGTTATTGTAGTAGGTGTGTCTTTTGCTTTCTTTTTAATCGGAGCAACAATAACGGGTACAGGTGCTAGTAGCAGTGGGTCCACTGCAGATTTAATAGATGTAACTTATTTAAAAGGTAATGCAGTAACAGGTACATTATTTCCTGGAACATCAGTTACTAAAGAAGTTCAGGTAAAACTAACTCCTGGAAGTGATGAATTAAATAAAGAAGCTACTTATGGTATCTTTATAGATATTGAAGAAAATGGTTTTAAAAAATGTACACCAGATTTACAAAGTATTACTAACAATTGTAAATTAAATGCTAAAGAATTAACTTATACTATAAAAGAAGGGGAAAAAGATATTACTCCTGAAGATAATGATTTAACCGGCAAACAAGAAACAATTAGACTTGCCAAAGTAACTCATGAAAATATAGAACAAGAAGTAACCTATACTTATACAATAGAAATAAAATTTAATGATACAGGAGCAGACCAAAACCATAACAAAAATCAAACATTTACAGGTAGTATTAAAGTAGAATTTGCAGATGAGGTAGATCCACCATCAGATGTAACTCTCGCAAAATTAGGATTAAGCTCGCAAGGAGATGCTGGAACAATAACAGGTCCAAGTTGTACTGGAAGTCAAGGGTCGACTTGTTATAGTGGTGGTTCAGATGGCAAAACAAATAATATGGCACAGCATGGGGTATTTTCTACAGAGGACGATTTTGGAACAAGTTACTATTTCAGAGGTTTTGTGCAAAATAACTGGGTTAAATTTGGAAAAGAAAATGGACAAGATTTATGGTGGCGAATCATCCGAATAAATGGAAATGGAACAATAAGACTAATATACGCTGGTAAGGGAAGTACTGCACCAAATACTACAGGAACTGAAACTCAAATAACAACTACATATTCTGATGATTCAACAGTTCAACAATATAATGCAACATATAAGGATAATAGATATGTAGGATTTATGTATGGAACTTCAGTTTCTGATTATCAATCAACTCATGCAAATGATATTAAAAGTACAATAATGAGCGAATTAGAAACATGGTATGGAACAACTAATTTAGGAACATTAGAAGCAAAAATAGATGTAGATACTGGATTCTGTAATGATAGAAGTTTATCTGCTGCAGCTCATGGAAGTTATCAAGGACCTGGAGGTGGTACAGGAACTACTCAAACAGCATATGCGCCATGGGATAGGTTACTGGAAGCTGGTACTACAAATGCTGCTACAGAACAAAAGCCAACACTTAAATGTGCTAATGCAAAAAATGACTTGTTTACAGGGCCAAATGCTAAAAGTGGAGGAACAGAAGGTAAAGATGGTAAAAAAATAGAAGGAAATGGTAAATTAACAAAGCCAGTAGGTTTAATAACTTCAGATGAAGTAGTGTTTGCAGGAGGTTTTATGTATCAAAATAATGATGGTTATTGGTTATATACAAAGCAGAATTATTGGACAATGTCTCCGTTTTACTTTAGCGGCAGCTATGCTCGCGTGTTCTGTGTGACTTCGTATGGCACCCTCGGCGGCAGCAACGTGCACAGTACGTATGGTGTGCGCCCAGTAATAAATCTGAAAGCTGATACAAAATTTACATTAAAGGATGGTTCTTCTGCAAATAGGGGGACTACTGCTAATCCATACGAAGTCTCATGACAGAGTATGGATTAGGAAACACTTTTCAAGGAGTGTAGCATAATCAATTTAACTCTCAAGCCTAGATAACATTTGAATTAAGTAGATATATGGAGGCTTGAGTTTTCTCATAGTAAACATAGCAATAATAACATATGAAAGAGGTATTAAACATAAAAATACCTTTTTTAATTAGATAAATTTAAGATTTATTAATAATACACGTAAAAGTGTATTTTTTTAAATTTTACTAATTATACTAAATCTGCTAGTAAAAAATATAAAATCTGTTAAGCAGAAATTATAAAATTGTCTAGCAGATTTTATAAAATCTGTAATTTGACCAATATGTAATTCTATTATAAAATTATCCCATAGAATTTCTTATCAATTAGAAAGGAGGAACATTTTTAGATAAGCAAATTTTATTTAGGAGGTAAAAATCATGGAAAAAACAAAACCTTTATATGCCGATTTAATGGCTAAATATATATTTGGTACAGAAGAAAATCTAATATATATTGCTCATCTTTTAGAATTATTTTTTAAATTAAAACCTGGTACTTTAGCTAATGCTACAATCCGCAATAGTGTTCATCTTTCTCGGGAAACAATAAATAAAAAAGGCTTTGAAATGAATATTATCGTGGAAACACCAGCATCAGAAGTTATTAATATTGAATTTTATTCTAAATATAATAATAATAATTTAAATGCTGAAGAAAGAGATAGTTTAAATGAAAAAGCAGTACAAATAAACTTTGTTAAAAATAATTTAATGCCTAATACAGGAAAAGTTACTTATGATTATATAGTAATAAATAAAAATAATTTACAAGCTATAGACCCAGATATAATTCGCTTGTTTATAGTAGACCTTGACCAAGAAATAAATCAAGATTATAATAATGATGAATTAATGAGATGGATAAAACTAATAGGTGCTGAAACAGATGAAGAGATGCAAGAAATAGTCAAAGGCAATGCAATGATGGAAGAGGTTTATGAAAAAATGAAAGAATTTAGTCAAGAAGAATGGGTAAATGATTATTTTAACAAAGAGAGATTAGTAAAAAGTGAGCATAATTCAGAATTAAGGGAACAAAAAGAAAAGATGATTGAAAATATGCTAAAAGATAATATTTCACTAGAAAACATATCCAAATATACCAATATGCCATTAAATGCTATAAAAGACATTAAAAAGAAAATAGAAGCTCAAAAGTAATAAGAGCTTTTTTCTTTACTTGTCATAAATAACATTTTATGATATATTAATAAAGTCTACTTTAACTATTTTAAGAAAGGAAATTATATGAGTATTTTAAAAGTTGAAAACTTATCTAAAAAGTTTGGTCAAAAAGAGATTCTTAAAAATGTTTCTTTTGAAATAAATGAAGGAGATATTCTCGCTTTCATTGGTCCCAATGGTGCCGGTAAAACTACCACCATTAAATGTATTTTAGGCTTACAAAAAATAACCAAAGGGGAAGTAATTATCAATGGCTATAACATCAAGAAAAACTTTGTTAAAGCTATTACTAAAGTTGGTTGTCTAGTTGAATCTCCTGATGTTTATATGTATTTAAGTGGTTATGAAAATCTTGTTATGCAAGCCAGTTATTATAAAAAAATAACTGAAGAAGATTTAATGAAAATTATTCAGTTAGTTGGTCTAGAAAATCGTATCTATGACAAAGTAAGCAAATATTCTTTAGGTATGCGTGAACGTTTAGGCATTGCTATCGCACTTATTAATAAACCCAATTTATTAATATTAGACGAGCCCACCAATGGTCTAGATCCTGAAGGAATAAAAGAACTTCGAGAATTACTAATTAAACTTTCTAAAGAAAAAATTGGTATTTTAATATCTAGTCATAACTTAAGTGAATTAGAAACTTTCTGTAATAAAGTATGTATTTTATCTAAAGGAGAAATATTATCGTTAAATAGTATTAAAGAAATAAAAAATATTGATGAAAATAAATATATTCTTAAAATAGATAATACTACTAAAGTAAAAAAATATTTAAGTAATATAGATAAAATACTTGATAAAAATTATATCGAAGTTATTAAAGATGAAAATGATATTGCTAAATTTATTAAAGAGTTAGTATTAAATGATATTAATGTTTATGAAGTTAAAAAAGAAGCTTTATCATTAGAAGAAGCTTTTATCAAAATTGCAGGAGGTAAAAAAATTGTTTAATTTAATCAAGGCGGAATTAAAGAAGATATTTCGCAAAAAAAGTTTTTTAATCGTAACTATTATTTTTATTCTTTATTGTCTTTTAACTAATGTTATTTATAAAGAAATGGATAATATTTTAGAAGTTGATGAAACATATTATACTGATACTAATATAAGTAATAATTTAGATTTAACAAACCAAGAAGATTTAGAAGAGTATCTTAACAATAAAACTAAAAATGAAATTAATGATATTAAAAAGAACAATGATTCATCCATGGAATATATTATTGATAATTATTTATATAATCTTGTTTATGAAAAAAATAAAATTAAATATACTTCTAAAGATGAAGAAGAATTAACTAAAATTGAAAAAGAATTAGCAGAAACATTAAAATATATTAATAATAATGATTGGGAATATTTTGTTAATTTAAAAATTACTAATCTAAAAGCCGAATTAAAAGAAGATGAGTCTAATTCTCGCTTGAAAGAATTAATATCTTTAAATGAATATCGTCTAACTAATAAAGTAGATTATAGTTATAAAAATTATTTAAATAATGCGATTATTGCAATAGAAACTGATTTATTAGAATATTATAATTTTAAATCTAAAGATAATTTAAGTAAAGAAGAACAAGAAAGATATAATTATTTACAAGAAGAAATGGCTCTTAATAACTATATTTTAAAGCATAAAGTAGATGCCAATAATACTAGTAATTTAAATGCTGTTTTAAAAGAATTTCCGGCTAACTTTGGTTTATTTATTTTAATATATGTTATTATGATTAGTGGTTCTATTGTTAGTGAAGAATTTAATAAAGGCACTATCAAATATTTACTTACTAAACCTCATAAAAGAAGCACTATTTTAGCCTCTAAACTACTGACAGTTTTATTATTAATTCCTTTAATAATTATCTTCATGTGTTTAATTGAAATTCTAATCGGAGGCTTTACTCTTGGCTTTAATTCCCTAAATATTCCTATTTTAATTTATAACAGTTCTACTAATTTAATTGAATCTTATTCAGTTATTAAATATTTAAGTATTTTACTTATAACTACTTTACCAGAATTTCTTATTTTAGGAGTATTATGTTTCTTATTAAGTACTATTACTACTTCCACTAGCGCGGCCATAACTATTACTTTCTTATTCTATTTAATGAGTAATGTTATTTCTAATTTAGCTTTAATGTATAATCTTAAAATATTTAATTACTTTATCGCGTTACATTGGAATTTTAATTATTTATTAACTAAAACACCCAATCCTTATAATTTTAAACCTCTTTTCTCTTTAGGAATAATCGCCATCTATTTAATTGTTATGCTCTGTCTAACTTTTATCTATTTTAACAAAAAAGATGTAAAAAATATCTAAAAAGCGTTATAATAAATATAGGTAGTGATAATATGAGTTCAAGTAGTAAGCGTTTAGGAGAAATGATTTTTATTGGAGTTATAGTCTTTATTCTTTTTGTTATTGGTATTGTTTATATAACTAAGAATATTGCCTCTTTATCAAATCCTATAGACTACTTGAATTCTAATATTAATATAAAAGAATTAATTAATGAAATTAAAGAGAATAATAAAGATTTATCTTTAGTCTATGAAAGTACTAATTTAAAAGAAATAACTAGTCTTATATATGAAAATAATCAAGAATATAAAAGTATTATTATTGATAATAATACGGGAAAAGAACTAACTTTTTTAGATTTAATTAAAAATGATTCTGCATTTTCTCAAAAAGAAACTGAACTTTTAGCTCTTAAATATCCTAAATTTATTCTTGATGAATTACAGGCTAATCAAGATAATACGGGTTATAAAATGTATTATGTTAAAGAAAACGAAGTAACAATTTATTACTATAATTACAAGTTGTCTTATCCTCATGAATTAAGTTTAACTATCAATTATAATGAAATAAAAGACAACTTAAAATTTAAACCTATCTTAGATTTAGCCTATGAAAAAGACGACCAAGATAACTTTAACACCAAATATGTAGCCTTAACCTTTGATGATGGTCCAAGTAGCAAATATAATCCTTTAATATTAGATATTTTAAAAGAAAATAAAGCAAGTGCTACTTTCTTTATGGTTGGAACTATGATGAATAGTTGTCAATCTTGTGTTTTAGAAACCTATAAATCTGGTAATGAAATAGGCTCTCACTCTTGGGAACATCTAAATATTAAAACTTCTAATGCTACTAAAGTAAATGAAAGTTTAACTAAAGTAAACAATTTATATCATACAATTACTGGGGATACTATTAAATTATTAAGACCTCCCTATGGGGCTTATAAAGCTACTAATTTAGAAAATATCAATAATCCCTTTATTTTATGGAATTTAGATACAGAAGATTGGCGTTATCGCAATGTTGACCATATCGTGGAATATATTAAAAATAATATTTCTGATGGTTCTATTATTTTAATGCATGAATTATATGAAACAAGTTATGAATCTTTAAAAACTATTCTTCCTTGGTTATATCTAAATGGTTATAATGTTGTAACGGTAAGTCGTCTTGCTGAGATTAAAGGTGTAACCTTAAATAGTGGTTCTGCTTATCGTCATTTCTAATTTGACTAACTACTAACTTTATGATATAATCTTTCCCACAAAGGGGGGTTTACCATGAATATGTTAGATTTACATAATAGATATATGCAAAATATTACTATATTTATTAATGATTATGAATATCAAATAAAAATATTAAGAGTATTATTAAAAATAATTACTATCGATACTGATAATCCTTTAATAACTTTAATGGTTAGTAGGTTAACTATAAGTGTTAATAATTTTATTGTTAATATAAGCGCGTATATTGAAGACATGAAAAAAATAGTTAGTGCTACTTATCTATCTGATATTAATCATTTACCTACAAGTGAACTAAAACAATTACTTCTCCATGAAAAAGAAGTATTAAATGGTTTAATTGATACAGAATCAATAATTAGAGAAGAAATAATAAGATTAATTGAAAATAAATATATAATCGATAATTTATTAGATGAAGAAAGTCTAGGACTTTAAATAAAACCTATGTCTTCATCAGGGCCTCCGCGGTTTATTTCACCCACGATTGCTAAAGCGCCCGCGACTAAAAAAAGAAGTGCAGATATTAACCCAATATGGGCATTAAGTACTTCTTTTCTTGTGGCATCTCGTCTAAGACTTTGCACATCTTCATAATTAAGCAAAACAAAATAAAGATAAATAAAAAAAGCTACACAAAAAATAGTAATATTAAGGACTTTAAAATTCTTTTGTCTTGAAGTATCTCCTGTTAATAAATAATTTCTTTCATATTCATTAGAAAGTAATGCTCCAATAACAATAAAAAAATAAATAACCCATATTAAATCTTCCGTTTTAAGTCTTTTAAGTTTTTCCTTAATATTCATATTATAATATATTGTTGAATAAAAAATATTATGTTAAAATATAATTCTCGAGGTGCTTAAATGAACGAATATATTAAAACTAAAATTATTGAACTTAAAACCACTTTAAAAAATAATCCTCAAGATACAACTATTATATTAAAGCTGGGAAACATTTATTTTTTAAATGGTAATTATGAAGAAGCAACAATATATTATGAAGATTATCTCTCTAAAAATCCTACCTTTAATGGTGATATCTACTTAAATCTTTTAATTTCTTCTTGTTATATTCATAGTCCTAAAGATGCTTTTAAATACTTAAAAATAGTAATTGCTAATCAAGAATATATCAAAGTAAATCCTATTAAATTATACATCTTAAAAGACTTAGTATTTCATCTTTTAAACTATCGCTTAAATGAATTAAGTATTGCCCTTAGTAAACTCTTATCTTTTTATATTAAAAAGCCCGACATAGATGGTTTTTATGCTAAATGTATGTTTGCCAGCGAAAGAGCTAGAAATTATGAATTAGCCCTTTATTTTGCCGAACTAAATGCTCATAATAATCCTACTTTTAAAAATGAATTAGTTTATTTTCAAGACATAAAAAACTTAACTAAACCCAATATTATAATTGATTTAAATATGTCTAAAGAAGATATTTTAAAAGCCTTAAAAGCAAGTTCTCTAACCCCAAAAGATTATCTTCATAATTTATTATTTGTTATTAAATCTTATAGGGAAGAGGGGAATTATTCTAAAGCTCGTTATTTCTTATCTTTATATCTTAACTTAAATTATGAATTAAATAATAATTTTAAACGGACATTAAAAAAATAGTTTTAAAAAATTAGCAGTTATATATTGACAAGTGCTAAGCATAATATTATAATGATATTAGCACTAAAGAAGAAACAGTGCTAATATTAGGTGATAACATGGATGAAAGACAAAGAGGTATCTTAAAAGAGATAGTTGAATGTTATATTAAAGAAGCTAAGCCTATTGGTTCTAAATATTTATGCGATAAGTTTGATTGTTCTAGTGCAACAATCCGTAATGAAATGGCTTTTTTAGAAAAATTAGGCTTAATAGAAAAAAATCATATTTCCAGTGGTCGCGTTCCTAGTGAAGCCGGCTACAAATACTATGTTGAAAATTTAATGGAACCTAAAGAATTAACTGGAGAAGATATGCTTAAATTACAGACAATCTTTTCTAATCAAAATTTAATGGTTAGTGATGCCATTATTGAATGTTTAGAAATTATTAGTGATATAACTAATTATACCAGTATTTCTTTAGGCAAAGAATCTGAACTTAACACATTAAAACAGATTTCTATTATTCCTTTAGATGCAGAGCATATTGTCGCGTTAGTTTGTACTGACAAAGGAATCGTCAAAAATAAACAATTTACTATTCCTAAAACTATTAATATTAAAGAAATAGTTAAAACTAGTGAAATAATTAATAAAATGTTAGTAGGTACACCCATCGCGAATATCGCCGAACGCTTAGAATATGAAATAAAACCTATTATTTCTCAGCAAGTAAAACAATATGAAACTATTTATGATATTTTCTATAATGCTTTTAATGATTTTGTTAGTTCCAAAGAAAATTTCCATGTTGTTGGTTCTGCCAAAATGTTGGAACAACCAGAATATAACGATTCAAACGAAATTCGTAAATTAGTTGCCAAATTAGAAGATGAAGACACCATTCGTAAAATTGAAAAAAAAGATGATAAAAATATCAGTATCTATATTGGCAAAGAAACAGAATTTGATGATAATGTAACTATTATCAAAACTAATTACTCCTTAGGAGGAGAGAAGGGCACAATTGCTATAGTTGGACCAAAGCGTATGGAATATGACCGCGTCGTGGGCCTTCTAAATATTTTAAACAAATGGCTAGAAGAAAAAGGTGAATAAATGGAAGAACAAGAAATAAAAAAAGATTCTATTGCAGAAAATAAAGAACCAACCTCTGATACTAAAAAAGAATCCAAACCTAAAAAATTTAAAGAAAAGAATAAAAAGATTGACAAAGAAAAAGAAGAATTACTAGTAGCTAATCTTGAACTTAAAGAAAAAGTTTTAAGAATTACTGCCGAAATGCAAAATATGCGCCGTCGTTATGATTTAGATATTGCATCTCTTCATAAATATGATGGCTTCGATATGGTAGAGAAATTACTTCCGATTATCGATAATTTTGAAAGAGCAATGAATATCAAAACTGAAGGTAGTGAAAAATTTCTCGCTGGGTTTAAAATGATTTATGATAATTTAATAAGCATACTGGCATCTAAAGGCATTACAGCCCTTGATGTTATTGATAAACCATTTGATCCCAATATTATGAATGCTGTTATGACGGAAAGAAATAATGAAAAAGAAAACAACATAGTCCTTGATTGTATGCAAAAAGGATATATGTATAATGATAAACTAATAAGACCTGCCATGGTTAAAGTAAATGAAAGGAATGATTAAAAATGGCAAAAATAATTGGTATAGATTTAGGTACCACAAATAGTTGTGTTGCCGTACTTGAAGGAGGAGAACCAAAAGTTATCCCTAACAGTGAGGGAGCTCGTACTACTCCATCTGTTGTAGCCTTTAAAGGCGACGAAGAAATGGTTGGCCAAATTGCTCGTAACCAAGCCGTTACTAATGCTAAAAATACTATTTCTTCTATTAAAAGAAAAATGGGTACTGCTGAAAAAGTTGAAGCTAATGGTAAAAAATATACACCTGAAGAAATTAGTGCTAAAATATTAAGTAAATTAAAGAAAGATGCTGAAGCTTATTTAGGTGAAAAAGTAACTAAAGCTGTTATCACTGTTCCCGCATACTTTAATGATGCTGAAAGACAAGCCACTAAAAATGCTGGTAAAATTGCTGGTCTAGAAGTTGAAAGAATAATTAATGAACCAACTGCCGCCGCTTTAGCTTATGGTCTTGATAAACAAGATAAACTACAAACAATCTTAGTTTATGACTTAGGTGGTGGAACATTCGATGTATCTATTCTTGAACTTGGCGATGGTGTTTTTGAAGTTAAATCTACTGCCGGTAACAATCGTTTAGGTGGCGATGACTTCGATGAAAGAATCATGGATTATTTAGTTAATGAATTCAAAAAAGAAAATGGTATCGATTTATCTAAAGATAAAATGGCTATGCAAAGAATTAAAGATGCAGCCGAAAAAGCTAAAAAAGATTTATCTGGTATGACTAATGCTTCTATTAGTTTACCATTTATTGCTCAAAATGATGAAGGACCATTACATTTTGAAACAACTCTATCTAAAGCTAAATTTGAAGACTTATGTCGTGATTTATTTGATTCAACTCTTGAACCAGTACACAAAGCTTTAAAAGATGCTAAATTAACTAATAAAGATATTGATAAAGTAATATTAGTTGGTGGTTCAACTCGTATTCCATATATTCAAGAATTAGTTAAAAAAGAATTAGG
>CANRIB010000016.1 GCA_947630575.1 uncultured Bacilli bacterium | reverse complement strand
ATATAAGATAAATTATATGTAACATTTTTACTAATTATTTAATTCAAAAAGTGTAACATTATTATTAATTATTCACATTTTAACCCTCAAAAAAACGAGGAGAATATCCTCGCATGGAATTTAATCTTGCCTAAGAATAAAGTTTAGAGCGACTTAGGCAAGTTTTTTATTAATTGTTATTTACTATTAAGTGTTAAAATTAGCAATACAATGCTACACTCCTTAAAAAAGTGTTTTTTACCATTTGTCCAATTATACCTTATTCTGGCACAAATGGACTTCCTGATTTTCCAGTTCCCGTAAATATTGTATAAGCCTTCAAATTTATTACTGGACGTACACCATAGGGTGCATTGCCCACGTTGGCGTCAGTAAGAGTACCAAACGCATTCACAATAAATACGATAGCACCAGAAGCACTTCCAGAAAAGTTAGACGGAGACATTGTCCAATAGTCCTGACGTGTATATAAGTAATATGAAGTGTTATTACCTTCTCCCCATCCTCCTCCGAATCCTCCTGCATATACTACTTCGTCTGCTGTTATTAATCCTACTGGATATGTTAAACTTTGTGTCCCTTTTGTAGCTCCTGTATATGTAAATAAATCACTCGCATTTGTACATCTAAATATTGGTGATTGTGAAGTTTTATAACCATTTAAATTTGTAGTATTAAATCTATTTGCTGGCATATATACAGTTTTATTTGTTCCTAATCCATCGCCTGGATAATTTGAGTGTCCTACTGCTACATTTCTATCTGCACAAAATCCTGCATCCTTATCTATTTTGCCATTTCCATTATTCCATTCATCTTCAAGATTTAATCTAAACCATTCATTTGCTCTATCTGCTGCATAGCTATCTTTTTCTTTTCCATGTACATCACTATCTGCATATTGATATCCTAAATATTTATTATTTTTGTTTTGACAATCTGAAGTTCCATAACAAACTGTATTTGCTCCATCAACTGTTATTTGAGTACCTGTCCCAGTTGTTTCTGGTGGAGTATTTGAATTTAAATCCGTTGTTCCTGCATATATTAATCTTATTGTTCCATCTCCATTTATTCGGATGATTCTCCACCATATACTTTTATTATCATATGTCGTTCCATATCTTACCCAATTATCATTTACTACACCTCTAAAGTAATATGTTGTTCCATCATTATCTGTCCCGCTGTACATTTTTCCCGAATTATTTGCTGTATCTACCACTGTAAAACTTGTTTGTCCTACTTGTTTAGATTTGCCCATAGCTACTACTCGATCTGCCGGTAAAATATTATTTAATATATCAAAATATAAATAACATTTTGTATTAGTAGTTTTTACACCATCAAATGTCACACTTCCACCATTATAATTTATTGTTATTCCTTGTTCGTTATAATTTATTTTACCTTCATATTTAGCTGAGCCTATTGTGCAATATGTTTTTGTTTCATTTAATACATAACCAGACGTAGGAATATTATTTACACTATCATAAGTAGTACTGTCCTTTTGATGTTGTTGATACACTCCTAATAAACTAAAATCTGCTCTAGAATAATTTATTGTTCCATTAACTATTTGTACACTTTTGGTTACTTGATATTTTGCTTTGCTATTTGTTATATATATTATTCCTATTGCTAATACTATTATTGATACAACTATTACTATTTTCTTACTTTTTCCTTTACCTAACTTCTCTATTCTCATTAATCTTCCCTTCTTTATAATTGACTTATTATCAATCATATTAGAAATTTCTAACTTATACTAAAATTATAAACTCTCATATATTAAAAGTCAAGAAAAATGTCGGCGATACTTTAATTTTATTTTTTATTATACTTATTAATGAGAAAATGGCTGTGGTGAAACAAGAATGGAAAAATATAATTACGCACTTGATTATTCAAGAATCAAACTATTAAGATTAAATGCAAAAATTAATCAAAAAACTATTGCAGAATATTTAAACATAAGCATCGCAGCCTATTCACAATTTGAAAGAATGAGTACTTTAATAACCATCGAAAAACTCAATGACTTAGCTAACTATTACAATGTTTCTCTAGACTATCTTGTTAATATTTCGGATAATCCCAATATTACCATTAAAAATAAAAAATTAGACAAAAAATTAATTGGTGAAAGACTAAAAGCCATCCGAAAAGAAAAACACTTATACCAAGAAACTTTAGCTAAAGAAATAGGTACTGGTCACTCTCTCATAAGTGAATATGAAAGTGGTAAACGTCTAATATCTTTAACTTATGGCTATGCAATATGCAAAAAATATAATATATCTATGGACTACTTATATGGTAAAATATAAACTTTTTCCTAAAACACTCAAAAATATTTGACTAACATTTGTTCGGGTGTTATAATATACTTGCTTTTGTGATAAATTACTAAAATTTTACCACACTATAATAAAGGAGTAATAACTATGGATAAAATAATTGTTAAAGGAGCTCGTGAAAATAATTTAAAAAATGTTTCAATCGAATTACCTAAAAATAAATTAATAGTCATGACAGGAGTATCAGGTTCAGGTAAATCTTCTCTTGCTTTTGATACTATTTTTGCTGAAGGTCAACGAAGATATGTTGAAAGTTTATCAGCCTATGCACGACAATTTATTGGTATGAATGAAAAACCTGACGTTGATTCTATTGAAGGATTAAGTCCTAGTATTTCCATTGATCAAAAAACAACCAACAAAAACCCCCGTAGTACTGTGGGAACTATCACTGAAATCTATGATTATTTAAGACTTTTATATGCCCGTATTGGTGTACCCTACTGTCCAACTCATAATATTCCTATAACTCGTCAATCAATTGAAGAAATGACCAACAAAGTTTTAGAACTAGAAGAAAATACTAAAATTGAAATCATGGCTCCAGTTGTTCATGGGGAAAAAGGTGAACACAAAAGTTTACTCGACGATTTAAGAAAAAATGGTTATTCTCGTGTTCGCGTTAATGGTGAAATGCACACTTTAGACGAAGATATAATTTTAAAAAAGAACATTAAAGATAATATTGATGTTATTGTAGACCGTATTGTTATTTCTAAAGAAGAACGTAGTCGAATATTTGAAGCAATTGAAAATAGTTGTAAATTAGCAAATGGTAAAGTCGTCATTAATATTATTGGTGGCGAAGAAATATTAATGAGTGAATCTTATGCTTGTCCTCAATGTAATTTTTCTATTCCCGAATTAGAACCGAGATTATTTTCCTTTAATGCTCCTTATGGGGCTTGTGAAGACTGTAAAGGTTTAGGCACAAGATTAAAAATTGGCGAAGCCCTGCTGATGCCCGACAAAGATAAAAGCATTTTAGAAGGTGGCATTAAAACTATAAGCCCTGATTATAATATTGAAACTGTAGAACTAAATGCTGTTTGTGATTTTTATCATATTGATATTACTAAACCTTTAAAAGATTTCACCAGAAAAGAACTTGATATTATTCTCTATGGTTCTAAAGACAAAATAGATTTCAAATATGTTTCTAAAAATGGTAATACTCGTTTTGTATCAAATTATTATGAAGGTATTATTAACACATTAGAAAGAAGACATCTAGAAACAACATCTTCATGGCGTAGAGAATGGCTAGAAACATTTATGGTTGAATCACCATGTCCAACATGTCATGGTGCTCGTCTAAAAGATTCTGTTCTAGCTGTTAAAATTAACAAAAAAAACATTTATGAAGTTACCAACTATAGTATTGGTGAACTAAGAGAATTTATTAGCAAATTAAAACTTACCAAAGAACAAACCGAAATAAGTGGTCTAATAATCAAAGAAATACTAAATAGATTAGATTTTCTTATTAATGTTGGTTTAAGCTATTTAACTTTATCAAGAAGTGCCGGAACTTTATCTGGTGGAGAAGCTCAACGTATTCGTCTTGCTACTCAAATTGGTTCAAAACTATCTGGCGTACTATATGTTTTAGACGAACCAAGCATTGGACTCCATCAAAAAGATAATGACCGTCTTATTAATGCCTTAAAAGAAATGCGTGACTTAGGTAATACTTTAATTGTTGTAGAACACGACACCGATACTATGCTTGCCAGTGACTTTTTAGTCGACATCGGCCCTGGTGCTGGAGAATATGGTGGTGAAATTGTAGCCGCCGGAACTCCCGAAGAAGTTATGAAAAATCCTAACTCTCTAACAGGTCGTTATTTAAGTGGTAAAGAAAAAATCGAAATACCTAAAAAAAGAAGAAAAGGCAATGGTAAATCCATAAAAATAATTAAAGCCAAAGAAAACAATTTAAAAAATATTAATGTTGAAATACCTTTAAATAAATTTGTCTGTGTAACGGGAGTATCTGGCTCAGGAAAATCTACTCTTATTAATGAAATACTTTATAAAACTCTCGCGGTTAAAATAAATCGTTCTAAACAAATACCCGGAGCTTGTAAAGAAATTAAAGGTATTGAAGAATTAGATAAAGTAATAGATATTACTCAAGATGCGATTGGTCGTACTCCAAGAAGTAATCCTGCCACTTATGTTGGTGTCTTTGATGATATAAGAGATGTTTTCACCAATACTAAAGAAGCTAAAATGCGTGGTTATGATAAAGGTCGTTTCTCTTTTAATGTTAAAGGTGGAAGATGCGAAGCTTGTTGGGGTGATGGTGTTAAAAAAATTGAAATGCACTTCCTTCCAGATGTTTATGTTCCTTGTGATGTCTGTGGTGGAAAACGCTATAACAAAGAAACTCTAGATATCAAATTTAAAGATAAAAACATTTCTGAAGTATTAGATATGCGAGTTTCTGAAGCTTTAAAATTCTTTGAAAATATCCCTAAAGTATATAATAAATTAAAAATAATGGAAGAAGTAGGTTTATCTTATATTAAGCTTGGTCAACCAGCCCCAACCTTATCAGGAGGAGAAGCAGGAAGAGTAAAACTTGCCAAAGAACTCCAAAAAAAGCCGACTGGAAAAAGTATTTTCATATTAGACGAACCCACAACGGGTCTTCATAGTGAAGACATAAAAAAACTTTTAAACATCTTAAATCGTATTGTTGATAATGGTGATACAGTTGTTGTTATTGAACATAATTTAGATGTTATTAAAGTTGCCGACTATATCATTGACTTAGGTCCTGATGGAGGCTCTTTAGGAGGAGAAATTGTCGCAACAGGAACTCCTGAACAAGTTGCTAAAAATCCTAATTCCTATACCGGTATGTTCCTAAAAAAGATATTAAAAGACCAAAAATAATGTTATAATTTAAATGGTTAATCTAATATGTGGAACTTAATTAGAGTATCCGTATATCTTTAACGGCACTAATGCTAACGTGTTCCGTGTGAATTCGGATGGCAACCTCAATAACGACAACGTGAACAACACGCGAGGTGTGCGCCCAATATCCTTTTATAACTCACATATTTGGTTAAGACTAAATATAGCAGAATTAGGATACAAGATTAACCATAGGTTTAACCTAAATAAATAATACTGATGTTTTATTTCTTGAATATAAAACTATTACAGTATTGTTTTTTATTACTCATATTGAATATCCATCATAAATATCATATAATCTAAATGGGTTAATCTAGTATGTGGAAACTTATTATGTCTCCGTTTAACTTTAACAGCGGCTATGCTAACGTGTTCTATGTGACTTCGAGTGGCAACCTCACTAACAACAACGTGAACAACACGTTAGGTGTGCGCCCAATATCCTTTTTAAAACTCATATATCTGGTTAAGGCTTGGTATAGTAGATTTAGGATACAAGATTAGTCCTTAAGTTTTTACTTAAAAAAAATAATATTGATACTCTATATCTCGCATATAAAGTTACTACAGTATTTTTTTAATATCAAAATAATTGAAAAAGAGTTATAATTATCTATGGTTAATCTACTATAAGTTGGCCATGAGTATGTCTCCGTATAACTTTAACAGTGGCAATGCTCGCGTGTTCTATGTGAATTCGAATGGCTTCCTCGACTGGAACAACGTGAACAACACGTATGGTGTGCGCCCAATATCCTTTTATAACTTACATATTTGGTCAAGGCTAAATATAACAGAATTAGGATACAAGATTAATCACAGGTAATAACCTAAAAAAATAGCACTAATATTTTAAATCCCAGAGTTTAAAATTACCATAGTGCTTTTTTATTTTATCACCAATTAAAAAAAGAAGAATATAATAAAGTGGGAATAGTAATACCCAGATACTAAAAGATTTCCCTTTTTTAAGTGTAAAAGAAGAAAGGAGAAAAATATGACTAATAAAAATATTATTATTCTTACTTTATTAACTAGTATCTTAATCATGTGTGTAGGTTATGCAACCCTCGCAACCGACCTTAAAATAAACGGTATAACTTCGATTGATGGTGATTGGAAAATAAAAATCACGGACATAGAAGCTACAAATATATGTACCAACTGTGATGCTGGAACCCCTACTCATGATGATACAACTGCTAACTTTAATGCTGAATTAAAAAAACCTGGTGATTCTATAACTTATAAAATTACCATTAAAAATACTGGAACTATAGATGCCAAATTAAATGATGTTAATCTAAATATTGAAGAAAATGATAATGATGTTATTATATATTCAACTACAGACCCTGACGAATACTTAAAAGCCGGTGATTCTACTACTTACAATGTTACTACTACTTATGACCCAAACGCAACAGAAATTCCTACAACTAAAACCAAAAATTTTACTAGCACTATACTATATTCTCAAGAATAACAAATATGATTAAATTATCTCGAAATAAAAAAATATTCTTTAAAAATGGCTTTATTATTCTTTTTATAACCATCATAACTTTATTTTTTATGAGCTATGGCTATGCTCTATTAGAAACTAATCTTACTACTGAAGGACAAACCTCCATAGCCACTTATTCTACTCCAAATGTATGTCCCGGCTATCTAGGTTTTTCTAAAATATCTAATTGGAACGATACTTATATCTATCAATTATTTATTAACAATACTTCCGAAGAAGATTATAATGAATGGGAATTAAAAATATATAATCCCGGATTTATATCTTTTCCCGAATGGTTTGAAGGAGAAACAACTGCCGATGGTTGGATTCTAAAAGATGATGGAAGAAACAGATTTATAGGTAAAAAATCTTCTATTTCTATTATTCTTACGTTTGATGTTTTAGATGGTCAAAATAAACCTAAAGATGAGTATGCAGAATATTTTGTTCAAAACTTTATTTTCTTCACTGGCTGTGGAGGCTCAACTGCAAATGGTAAAAAAATAACGAAAGGAAACACCGAAATTACTCTTGGGATGTATGAAGAAGAATTAACTAACTATACCTTAATAGAAAACACTGATTATACTGCTCAAAACGAATTTGAAAAACAATACATTTTAACTATCAATAATGATACTAAAAATGACTATCTTAAAATAAGAGGAAATATTTATTTAGGTTCCAATAAAATAATCGCTATCGATGGCTCAACTATAACTGAAGAAAACGCGACCAATGTTAGTTTTGAAAGCCTTTATGGCTATAATATTCTCCATAATACTACCGAAAAAATTTATATTACTATTAATAAAACAGAAGATATTACTCCTGAAATAATTATAGTAGGTCTTATTGATGTCTAAAAAATTATCTAATCTTAAAAATAAAAATCTCATAACTATTTTACTAATATACTTAATATTTTCTGTAATTATATCTAAAAATTATTTAATTTATAAAAACTTAATTAACCCTATTTTTTGGTCCTTTATAATCATTTACTCTCTTTACTTATCTAAATATACCCCACTTAAAAAATCTTCTAAATATTACTCCCTAATTATATTAATTATTATTATAAACACTACTATTTTATATAGTCTTGGCTTTTTCTTTGGATTTAGCAAATCTCCCTATAACCATGATCTTATCTCTCTAATCTTTAATATTTTTACCAAAATAATTCCTCTCATAGGCTTAGAATTATCCCGCAGTATAACCATTAATCAAAACAAATCTAAAAACCCATTAATATTATTAACTATTCTATTCATATTACTTGAAATAAACTATCACAGTATTACTAATATTATAACTAATAAAGAATATTTTTTTAAATATATTTGCTCTACTATTATCCCTCTTATTGCTAGTAATATTTTATATACATATTTAATATATAAAAACACTTATCATTTAGTTTTAATATCTCGACTTCTAGAAAAAGCCATAACTATTCTTATTCCCGTATTTCCTTCATTAAATTGGTTTATTAATGGCACCATAAACTTAATAAAACCAATTATAACATATATTATTTTTAAATATTTATTTATAAAAGAAAAACATCAAGAAAAAAATAGACATTATTCCTTTATACTAATATCATATTCTTTTACCCTATTAATTGTTATTCTTTTAATATCATTTATGATAGGTTTATTAAAATATGAACCTATTGCTATTCTCTCCAATAGTATGAATCCAACATATAATCGGGGTGATATTATCATTTTTGAAAAACCATCCCCAAAAGATTTAAATAATTTACCTATTGGTACAATTATAATATATAAATTAGATAACCAATATATTGCTCATCGTATTGTTAAAATTAAAAAAATAGCTAATAAAGTTTCATATCTAACCAAAGGTGATAATAACAATACCATCGATAATGTAGAAGTACTCCCTGAAAATATTAAAGGAATATACAAATTTCATCTTAAGTATTTAGGATACCCTACAATATATCTAAACTATTACTTTAAAAGATGACCAATTTAGGTTATTAGATAAGAGGTTATATGAAAAAATTAAATTATGCTAATATATTTTTATTTATAATTACCACTTTAATTTCTTTACTTGGAGTTGCCTTTCTTATTTTTAAACCCCTAGAAAATAAAAAAACACCTACCCATATCTCTCCCATTACTAAAAATGCCACTTATGAAGTTTATTTAAAAGATAATCCCTATTATAACCAAAACCCTCTTAACACCAATGCTTATGTTGCTAATTCTATCGACTATTTAAATATTTATTTTGATTATAATTATGGCGAAACAAATGCTCATTCCTATTCTTACAATATTACTGCCGAAATAATAGGTTATGTAGATAATATAAATGAACCCATTTGGAACAAAAAATTTATTTTAACCAATCCTACTACCAAAAATATAAACCAAAATAAATTTAATATTAAAGAAAAAACCACGATTAATTATAGCTATTATAATAATTTAGTAAGTTCTTATGAAAACTCTTATAACATTGTTTTAGATGCCAATCTCTTAATTAGTCTAAATATTGAAATAGACGGAAAAAAAGATTCCATTGAACTAAATATGCCTTTAACTAAAACTACTACCAAAATTATTCCCAACTATCAAGAAACTAATAGCATTACAACTTCTAAAGAACAATTTAATTCCAACTACCTCATAGGTATTATTCTATTACTCACATCTATCTTTATAATATTTATTAAAAAATCTAAAACTTCAAACCTAAATTATTCTAAAAAAATATTAAAAGAATATAAAGATCTAATTATAGAAGTTAATAATAAACCCAATATTACAAACTTAAATATTCTAAAAGTAAATAACCTAGAAGATTTAATATATATTGCCGAACAAAACAATCTAAACATAATCTATTATAAAACTATAAATACTTATAACTTTTATGTAATTATAAATAATTATGTCTATTCATATGAATTAAGAGCTACATAACTTGTAACTCTTATTTATCTTTATAAGACTTTCTTTCATCAATTAAACCTAATATATAATCCGCCGAAACATTTAAATACTCACAAATCTTTTTTAAATAAGTAACCGGCATAACATTTACACCCTTTTCATATCTCGCATATTGCTGTTGCTTAATTCCTAAATAATCGGCAATATCTTTTTGCTTGATATTATCACAATCTCTAATCCATTTAATCCTCTCATTAAAATACATAACCTATCACCAAAATTATTTTTCCACAAAAAACTTTATTCAATTATAACAAAAAATACTTGCCTAAGTCGCTCTAAACTTTATTCTTAGGCAAGATTAAATTCCATGTGGGGACATCTCCTCACTTTTTTATTTTCAAATCAAAAATGATTTAAAACCTTTATTATTCTTCAACTGAATTAGGTGGTTCATTAATTCTTCCTAACATATAATCAAGACTCATCCCACACTTATTCAAATAAAACAAAACAAAATCTAAAGTAGGCACTTCATTTGCCGTTTCATATCTAATTATAGTATCTTTATCTACTCCAAACTTTCTTGCTAATCTATCATGCGTAAACTTAATTTGTTTTCTAAGTTTTCTAAGATTGTATGCTAAATCAAGTTTATCATACCCTTCTCTACTATCATCATAATTAAGCATATCTGATAAACCGAGGAGGTAATCTACACTTACTCCATAAAAATCACTGATGTCAATTAAACTTAACAATGGCA
The DNA here is from genome assembly GCA_947630575.1 of uncultured Bacilli bacterium. Classification (GTDB taxonomy): domain Bacteria; phylum Bacillota_I; class Bacilli_A; order RF39; family UBA660; genus Caccenecus. The sequence goes on along the minus strand of CANRIB010000016.1, from coordinate 17,632 downwards.
TGCTCTTTTTACCATCTTCCCAAAGGCAATAATCATCAAGAGATACATTAATCATTTCAGCTAAATCTGCTCTTGTTAATCCTTGACCTTCTCTTAAACTTCTAAGTCTTTCCCTCTCCATAAAACCTCTCATTCCATTAATTTTTTCTCCTCACTAGTCTGTTTCTATTCTAGTAATACAATTTAATTATATCACATTTAATCAATATTATAAAGTTTTATTTACCCTAGAAGTAGTATAAATTTGGCAAAATATGGTAAATATTCCCTTATCACTTATTCCTCTTTAAATATTTTATCAAATATAGTATAATTAAAATGTGATATATATGAATAAAAAAGGATTTACATTAATTGAACTATTATCTAGTATAACCATCATGGGTTTAATTGCCACGATTACCAGTATAAACATTGTTAAAATATTTGAACAAAAAAAAGAAATTTCAAATAACAACAAAGAAAGCATTATCACCACGGCCGCCTGTGTTTATATTGAACTAAATGAAAATAAAACCCTAAAAGATAGTTGTCTATCTAATGGTTGTACTATATCAACAAATACTTTAATAAAATCTGGTTTATTAAAAGAAGATGATGTTGATAAAGAAACATTTATTAACATTTATAAAGAAAATAATCAAAAAATGTGTACTATAAGAAAGGAAGAAAACAATGGCTAAATTATATTTTAGATATGGGGCTATGAACTGTGGAAAATCCACCGCGATTATTCAAGTTGCCTATAATTATGAAGAAAAAGGCAAAAAAGTATTATTAATTAAATCATCTCTAGATACTAAAGGTGAAGATACGGTCGTAAATCGTTCTGGTTTAAAAAGAAAAGTAGATATCCTATTACCTCCTGATGTTTCCATCAAACCCTTTATAAAAGAGCCCATAGATGCTATATTAGTGGACGAAGCTCAATTCTTATCTCCAAATCAAGTTGACGAATTATATGAAATAAGCAAATTAAACGATATTCCTATCTTGTGCTATGGTCTTCGTTGTGATTTCAAACTGCAAGGATTTCCTGGTTCCACTAGATTACTTTTAATCGCTGATACCATTGAAGAAATAAAAACTATCTGTAAATGTGGAAAAAAAGCTACCATAAATGTTCGTTTAGTAAATGGCATTCCCACATTAAAAGGTAAACAAATCGCCATTGATGGAGAAAACAACATTACCTATGAAAGTATGTGTGGTAATTGCTATTTAAAATTTAAGGAAGGTGTCAAATGAAAGAACAAATATTAACAACTCTAAAAGATATTCATGAAGCCAAAACTTTAATTGAAATAAATGATTTACTAAATCTTAAAACCGTTGAAGAATATCAAGAATTAAGCCAAAATATTGAAGAATTAGTAAATGAATATCAAGTATTTAAAACCAAAAAAGATAAATATCTTTTAATGGCTAATTGTCCCGGTTTAAAAATAGGCAAAATAAATATCAATAAAAAAGGATTTGGATTTGTAATATTAGATAAAGCTGACGATTTATATATCTCTTCTGAAAACTTAAACGGGGCCATTAACAATGATATAGTTTTAGCCGAGGTTACCAAAAATGGATTAAAACCTGAAGGAAAAGTATTAAAAATAATTAAAAGAGATTTAGAAAATATTGTTGGTGAAGTATATATTGAAAAAGAAAAAATGATGTTAAAACCTGATGACGACAAATTAAATATTACCATCTTTTTAACTCGTGAAACTTCTCAAAACTGTGTCGCCGGTCATAAAGTGTTAGTTCACTTACATAAAAAACTTAACAGTCGTACTTATCTTGCCGATGTTCTAAAAATATTAGGTCATAAAGATGATGCCGGAATAGATATCTTAAGTATTGCCTATAAATATGGTATTATAAATGAATTTAATCCCGAAACTTTAAAAGAAATAGAAAAAATACCTACTGAAGTAAAAGAAGAAGAATTACTAAATCGTACTGATTTAACTGCCAAAATGATTTTCACCATTGATGGCATAGACACTAAAGATATTGATGATGCCATAAGCTTAGAAATGGATGGAGAAAATTATATTTTAGGAGTCCATATCGCCGATGTTAGTCACTATGTTAAAAATAATACGGCTCTAGGAGATGATGCATACAATCGTGGAACATCTGCCTATCTTGCCGACACTGTAATCCCGATGCTTCCACATAAATTATCCAATGGTATTTGCTCTTTAAATGAAAATGTTATAAGACTTACCATGAGCTGTGTAATGCATATTAATACTAAAGGCGAAATTATAAAATATGATATTTTCCCAAGTTATATCAAATCTCGCAAAAAAATGAATTATCCTGATGTCAACAAAATTCTTGAAGAAAACATTATTCCCGAAGGCTATGAACCATATGCTGAAACTTTAATAAAAATGCATGAACTAGCCAAAATATTACGCAAGAAAAAAATTAATGATGGCTATATTGAATTTGAAATTCCTGAAGCTAAAATAATTCAAGACGAAAATGGTAAAGCAATAGATATTAAAAAAAGAATCCAAGCATCTGGTGAAAATCTAATTGAAGATTTTATGATTGCCGCCAATGTTACTGTTGCCACTCACATCGCCAACATGGAACTTCCTTTTATTTATCGTGTCCATGATTTACCAAATGCTGAAAAAATTGAAGACTTTTTAAATCTTGTCAAAGCCTTAGGTTATAAAATTCATACCAACATCAAAGAAATAACTCCTAAAACTATGCAAAAATTATTATATGAATTAAAAGATAAACCTGAATATTATATTCTATCTACTCTTCTTTTAAGAAGTATGAAAAAAGCTGAATACTCCAAAACTAATGTTGGGCACTTTGGTTTAGCTCTTAAAAACTATACTCATTTTACTTCCCCAATTAGACGTTTCCCTGATTTAATTGTCCATCGTTTATTAAAAACTTATTTAATAGACAAAGATTTTAGCATGGGAACTATAAATTATTTAGAAAGCTACTTAGTAACGGCCGCCGAACATTCAAGTGAAAGAGAAGTTGCAAGCATTAATGCCGAACGGGATGTTGCCGACATGAAAATGGCCGAATATATGGAAAGCCACATTGGCGAAGAATATGATGGTATAATAAGTACAGTTACTAACTTTGGTTTCTTTGTTGAACTAGAAAATTTAATTGAAGGATTAGTCCATGTTAATACTTTAAAAGGTGATTATTACAATTATGTTCCCGAATTATTATCTTTAATTGGCAAATCAACCAAAAAAACTTATCGAATTGGTGATAAAGTTCGTATCAAAGTCATTAACGCATCTAAAGAAAATGCTTTAATTGATTTTGAACTTGTGGAGGATAAACATGCTCGAGATAAAGAATAAAAAAGCTTATTTTGATTATAATATTTTAGAAGAATTAGAAGCCGGCATAGCTCTTTCTGGTACTGAAATAAAATCTATTCGTCGTGGTTCTGTTGATTTAAAAGATACTTTTGTTACTATTAAAAATAATGAAGCTTATCTCTTAAACATGTATATTGCCAAATATGAAGAAGGAAATATCTTCAATCATGAAGAAAGAAGAACCAGAAAATTATTATTACATAAAAAAGAAATTTTAAAACTTAAAGAAAAAGTTAAACTTGAAGGTCTAACTATTATTCCTTTAAAATTATATTTCCAAAAAAACAAAGTTAAAGTTTTAATAGGAATAGCTAAAGGGAAAAAACTATATGACAAACGAGCTACTTTAAAAGAAAAAGATTTAAAAAGAGAAGCAAGATACTATAATTAAAATATCTTGCTTTTAATTTTTTAAATAATCAAAGAAAAGTAATACTGCATTTAAAATTAATATCCAACCAACAATAACAAATATAGCATTAGATACAAATATACTAAATATCCCCATAATAATTAAAATAATATTACTTAAAGCCGCCATATTTTTATAATCTTGAAAACTAATTTGCGTAAGTAATCTACTAACTCCAAAATAAATCAAGAAAAATCCTAAAACATATCTAAGCCCTATTTCTAAAGCGTTAGCCAAAATAATTAATAATACTCCAATTATAATTGATGCTAGAGCCACAGTTAAATTTAAGTTTTTATATTGAGCAACTTCTTTATTTCTATAGTATTCTATAAAAGTTTTAATTCCAAACACTATAACTACTACTCCAATAATCCAAAATAACAATGTTGTTGCTTCATTACTTTTAAAAGCCAGTATCAATCCTAAAATTAAATATATAATTGGTGGCATAAGTGATTTACTTTCTTTAACTGTTTTACTTGGTTTAATAACTTCCATAATTTCCTCCATCCTTATGTCCATTATATAATGTTCTTAATTTTTAAGCAAGTATAAAATTGAATTAAATATTCATATATGATATAATAATAAATAGAATAAGAGGGATTAAAATGTTAGATAAACAAGAATTACTAAAAACAATCAATACCTATAACATCGTATCTAATAAATATGGCCCTACTATCTACGAAAAAAATTCTAAACTCGGATTATGTTTAGACATCAAAGATTCCACCTTTGGTTTTTTAACCCGTATATTCACCTTTAATAATAAAAATGAATTAGAAGAATTCTTAAATAAATATTCTTGGTATAAAAAGAATAAAACCAAATATCATATAACTTTAAATTTAAACAAATATAATACCGCAGAACCTCAAATTAAATATTTATATCAAAATAATGAACTAAGCTTAAATGACATGTTAAATCTGAAAAATATAATTACCCAAAATGAAAAAGACCAAACAGAAAACATCGAAAAACAAAGCTTATTAATGAATATTAGTGCCTTAACTAATTATTTAATCGATATTAAAAACTATAAACAACAAACTAAAACTGAAAAAAACACCTTAAAATTAAAAGAAAATGATTTAAAATATGAATTATTAGAAAATCTTACTATTTATTACGGTAGAACTAAAAAGCCTGAAAAAAAAGCGGTATCATTAGAAAATATTCTTATCAATAATGACATTAATCTCTTAAAAAATAATGAAATGAATATAAAAACTAAATCTCTACCAGAAATAAAAAATTATTTAACTAATTTAATAGATATAACTAAAAATGAAGAATTAGACGAAAAGCACTTAATAAATATTTATTCTAATAATATTTACAAATATAACATCGGAATATTAACCAAACAAATAGAATTTGTTAAACATAAAATTGAAGCCGAAAAAAACTTTAATCTTAAAGGTAGTAAAATCCATAACATCGACGAAGAACTTAAATCTTTCTTAAAAAATAGTACTACCCCCATTAAATTAGAAGAATACTTAACTACTACTAAAAATAATATCTTAAATAAATATAATTCTCTAAAAAATATCAAAGAAGCATATCATTATATAACAAACAATAATTTAGACTTACCTAAACCAATAAATAATACTCCCAAAGAAATAGATACTCTAAAAATATTAACTACTAACTTTAATAATTTACCATTAGATATTAAAACTAATCTCATAATATACAATTCTTTCTATAAAAAAATATGTAACTACATCATAGATAACAATCCTTCAATTGAAGATATTAAAAAGAATTTTGACTTTGATTATTATTATCACACATTAGACGAAATAATTCATAATGAATACAACAGTCATTACTTAATAACTTATTTTAAAAACATTAACTTCAAAACTATAGACACTTATATAGATTCTATAATTTCCCTATCTCATATTTTATCAACTACTTTTACTTGTCCTAAAGAAATAAAATTATTTACTTTAAAACAATCTACCACTTATAAAGAATATTCTTTCACTCCCTTATTTAGTAAAGAACAAACATTTTATGTCACTATCCCTGCAAATACCAATCTAATTTTAATCCCTGATAAAATAATCATTGAGGAAAACACCAATGAATTAACTCTCGAAAAAACTAACAATATTTTTATTAAAGGTAACATTTCTTTAACAAACGAAATAACTACTGTAAACAAGTACAATAAAATAGAGCAAAAAGACTTAAAAAGTGATATAATAATCACAACAGATTTAAAATTAAATAACAGTTATTCATTTTATCATGGAAAATTGGAGGAATAAACATGAATAAAGAGCAATTTTTAAAAGAACTCAAAAAAAATCTTAATCGACTACCCAGAAAAGAAAAAAAAGAAGAATTAAAAGAATATGAAAATCTCCCTAATTATGATTTAGACCCTATAACTGAAGCTAATAAAATATATAACAAAAAAGGTATTTCTTATGTTGTACCTAAAAAAATAAGCCTCTTAAACGCGGCAACTATTCTAACTAACAAATTACAATCTAAAGATAAAAATAGTATTAAAAGTATTCTTTTATTCTTTCTTTACTTATTATTTCTCTTAATAATTATTAAAATCCCTTTCATCTATGTTAGAGATATGATTAGCAATTTATTTTCTAACTACTTTCAAAACGACAACATATACTCTATATGGTATTTAATATTTGAATTATTATATGCCTTAGTAACTATTTTAATATTTATTAGACTAATAAAAAATAAAGCTTTAAGCTTAGAAAAAGATGAACAAAAATAATTCATCTTTTTTATTTAAAATAATTAATTCCTATCGCATCTCTTACTTTAGTCAAAGTTTTTTGAGCTTCTAATCTAGCCTTCTTACTACCATCTTCTAACATTTTATACACTAAATCCAAATGTTCTTCATAATAAGCTCTTTTTTCTCTAATAGGCTCTAATATATCTTCCAAAACATTTACTAAAAACTTTTTAACTTTAACATCACCCAAACCACCCCTACTATAATGGGCTTTAAGTTCTTCTAAATTTTTATACTCACTTAAATATTTCTTAAAATGTTCATCAGTAGCAAATGCATCTAAATAAGTAAATACTGCATTATCTTTAACATTGCCGGAATCTTCCACCCTTATATGATTTGCATCTGTATACATACTCATAACTTTTCTTTTTACTGTTTCCTTATCATCAGATAAATAAATACAATTACCTAAAGATTTACTCATCTTAGCTTTACCATCTAATCCCGGAAGTCGCATACATACTTTATTATCTGCAAGCATTGCTTCTGGCTCAACTAAAACATCTCCATAAATAGAATTAAAAGTATGAACTATTTCTTTACATTGCTCAATTAAAGGCAATTGATCTTCCCCAACTGGTATTAAATTAGCATTAAACGCGGTAATATCTGCTGCTTGACTTATTGGATAAGTTAAAAAACCTACTGGTACAGCTTCTCCAAATCCTCTTTCTTTAATCTCTGTCTTAATTGTCGGATTTCTTTTTAAACGAGCAAGAGTAACTAAATTTAAATAATGCACTGTAAGCTCAGTTAATTGAGGCACTTGTGACTGCACAAATATTGTTGTTTTAGCAGGGTCTAAACCAATAGATAAATAATCAAGTGCAACTTCCACTAAACTATTTCTAATCTTCTCTGGATTTCTCGCATTATCTGTTAAAGCTTGTAAATCTGCAATAAAAACATAAACATCATACTCTCCACTATTTTGAAGCATAACTCTATTTTTTAAACTTCCAACATAATGCCCTAAATGAAGCTTTCCTGTAGGTCTATCACCCGTCAATATAACTTTTTTAGCCATAATAAATCACCAATTAAATTGTACTAAATTTAAATCAAAAAGTCTATAAAATCTAAATATTTTTAAAAAATAATAAATTTATAAAGATTATTTTTTAAATATCTGTTATAATTATACTAGGAGTGAAACTAATGAAATTAAAAAATAGTGCCTTAATAGCTATTATAATTATTTTAATTATTACTATTTCTATTATAGGAGTAGTAACCTTTATTCCCAAAGAAACTAAACCTGAAGAAAACATAACCGAGCCATCAAAATACAGTGAAAAAGCAACAACAATACTAAAAGAAAAAAAACTCTTCACCAAAGTAAATAATTTAGACTATTCTAAAACTTTAGAAGTAATGCTCGAAGAAAATACTTTCAATGAAAAATATCTTGATGCCTATACTAAAATAGATTATGAAGAAATAAATGATTTCCCAACAACCATAAATAATCTTTTAAATAATAATTATACTTATCAAGAAATAAATTACATCTTAAAGAATTATCTATCTAATATAAACATATTATTAAATATGAAACACATAAATATATTAGAATTTAAAGATATATCTAATTTTGATATAAATAAATTAGAAAGATACTTAAACTATTCTGAAGAAAACGACTATGATTTAAAAACAGTTGTTACTTATGTAAATATTGGCTTAGATTTAGAAGGTTATTCAGAATATAAAACTTATACTTTAGAAGAAGCAAAAGATATAACAATACTAGTAAATAAATATCATAAATTACCTGATAATTATGAACCTGATGACTTAGTTTCTTTATCTTACAATCAAAACTACAAACTAAGAAAGGAAGCTGCCGAAGCTTTTGAAGAATTAACAAGTGCAGGAGTTTTAGAAAATGTTATTTTCTATCCTTTTAGTCCATATCGTTCTTTTGCCACTCAAAACATTTTATACAATCGCTATAAACAAGTAGATGGTGAAAAAGTGGCAGACACCTACTCAGCTAGACCAGGATTTTCTGAACATCAATTAGGACTTGCAGTAGACATTAGAAGTAGCAACTTAACTGACAATTTAACTAAAGAACATTACGAATGGATGCTTAACAATTCCTATAAATATGGCTTTATTATTAGATATCCCAAAGGAAAACAAAACATAACGCAATATATTGAAGAACCATGGCACATAAGATATTTAGGAATAGACCTAGCAACCAAAGTCCATGATTCAGGCTTAACTTATGACGAATATTATGACATTTATATGGAAAAAAGATAACAAATAGAAGAATACTCAAACTCTTTTTTTATAATAAATTATTTAATATACTTAGGATTATCTATTCTCCCAATTAAATAATCAGCACTAACTTTATACTTTTTACAAATCATATATAAGAAAGAAGTAGAAATTAAAAATCTTCCTCTTTCATAATCGGCAAGAACAGACCTACTAGTTCCTAAATACTCCGCCAATTTTAATTGAGTTATATTATTTTCTTTACGAAATTCTTTTAACCTTTTACCAACTATTATTTTATCAACATTTTTTTGAACTTTATCATATTTTAAAATGTCTGTAAAATCAAAAATATAATCTAAAGATACATTATAATAATTACATATAACAATCAAATGTTTTAAAGGAATTGTATTATAATTATTTTCATATTTATTATATAAAGTATTATCTAAGCCTATTTCTTTTGCTAATTCCTTTTGACTAAATCCAGAATTAATTCTTAACATTTTTAACTTATCCAAATTCATGAAATCACCATTATTATTTTCTCATTTAATTGATTAATGCAAAATTATGATTGAAATTATCCGACATTTTTCTTGACTTTTTACATTTGCTAGATTATAATTTAAGTATAAGTTAGAAATTTCTAATATGATTGATAATAAGTCAATTATAAAGAAGGGAAGATTAATGAGAATAGAGAAGTTAAGTAAAGGAAATAAAAGAAAAATAGCAATAGCTATAACAATATTAGTATTAGCAATAGGAATAATATATATAACAAATAGCAAAGCAAAATATCAAATAACCAAAAGTGTCCAAATAGTTAATGGTAATGTTAATTATAGTTTAGCAGATTTAAATGTTTTAGCTTTATCAGTACAACAATCAAGAGGAAGTAACACATATAATCCTACAGATACAGTTCCAACTGGAGAATATAAAGTTAATACTACAAAAAGTTACTGCACAATACCTGGAAATAATGCTCAATTAAAAAATATACCAATGGAATATAAAGATAATAAAGTTTATATAGGAATAACTAAAAAAGGAACAAAGTGTTATGTTTTTTTAGATATATTTAGTCCAGCAGATAAAACATTAGCAAATCTAAAACTATCAAAAAAGGGAGATTTACCCTCTGCAATAAATACTTATGCTTGTGATAATAATACAAATAATTCTGGACATAGTAGTGGTAATTGTACATCACAAGATAAAGGAGTATATGAAACAGTAGACGATTATGGAAAGTCATATGTATTCCGTGGAACAGTAGACAATAACTGGGTACATTTTGCAGATATGTATTGGCGAATTATAAGGATAAATGGAAATGGAACAATCAGAATGATATATTCTGGAACAAGTAAACCATCAGATGGAAGATGGGCAAATCAAAATAGTGGTAATGGAGCAGCAATAACAACAACATATTCGACAAATACGTATCAACAATTTAATGATTTTTATAATGATAATAAATATGTAGGATATATGTTTGGAACCCCGGAGAGTGGTAGTGTTAGTAGTGAAGGAACTTCAACAAAAAGCTATGATGAAGCACATCAAAATAATTATGATAGTACAATAAAAGACGAAATAGATAAATGGTATGCAGGAAATTCAGGAATAAAATCACAATATAGAGATAAGATAGATGTAGAAACAGGTTTTTGCAATGATAGACAATTATCGCCAGAAAAACATGGAGATTATTTGGGAGCATTTGATTCAGGAGCAGGTTATGGAAAAACTCAAACAGCATATGCCCCAGTTCATAGGGCATGGAAAAGTGGAGGTGCAGACTATGATTCAACTCAAGAACCAACATTAAAGTGTGGTAATAAAACAAGAGATTTATTCACAGGACCAAATGCACAAGGAACAACAGATAGTGAAGGAAATGAGATTAGTGGAAATAATAAATTAGAAACTCCAGTAGGGTTAATAACAATGGATGAAGTAATCATGGCAGGAGGATTAGCAGGTCAAAACAACTATGGATATTGGCTATATACAGGTGCGAACTATTGGACAATGTCTCCGTATTACACTTACAGCAGTGGCAATGCTCAGGTGTTCCGTGTGTATTCGAGTGGCCTCCTCGTCAACGACGGCGTGAGCTACGCGTATGGTGTGCGCCCAGTAATAAATCTGAAGGCTGATGTAACAATAACAGGAAGTGGTACGATACAAACTCCATACGAAGTCTCATGACGAAGTATGGATTAGAAAACACTTTTCAAGAAATTTCACGTAATCAATTTAACTATCAACTATTAATAATAAAAAAACTTGCCTAAGTCGCTCTAAACTTTATTCTTAGGCAAGATTAAATTCCATGCGAGGATAATTCTCCTCGTCTTTTTATTTTACTTTAATACAGGTGGTAATGTTTCTACAGAATCATTAAAAAAAACATTATTTCTATCATTAACACCACCAAGATAAGCAGTCTTTTCAAATATACTTTTCGCTTGTTCTATCATTTGTGCTCTTTCTACTGGATCTTGAGTTAATGCGGCCATATTTGTAAGTAATTGAGCTCTTTGCAAATCAATTAAAGAATTTAATAATTGCTTAATTTCATTAAGCTCCTGACTTGAATTCATATTCCATACCTCCTACTATAATTATATCTTAACAATAACTTAATAAAAATAATAACTCTTTAAATTATACAACCAATTTACAAAAAAACTACCCTAAAAGGATAGTAATTTCATTATTAAACTAATTCTAATTTAACTGCTAAAGCATCATCACCAACACGCTCTTTTAATTTAATAATACGTGTATATCCACCATTTCTAGTTTCATAACGTTTAGCAAGTTCATTAAATACTTTACTAACAACTGCATCATCATTATATAAGAATGCTAAAGCTTTTCTTCTACTAACTAAAGTACCACTTTTACCATAAGTAATCATTTTATCAACAAATTTTCTTACTTCTTTAGCTCTAGCTTCAGTAGTAACTACTGATTCATTCATAATAACATCTCTAGTTATATTAGCTAAAATACTTCTTCTCTTACGAGATTCTCTTCCTAATTTTCTATATAACATTTGCTCAAAGCCTCCTTAATCTCTAAATTTAAGTCCCATTTCTGCTACTTTATCTAAAACTTCCTTAAGTGATTTTTTACCTAAATTACGTATCTTAGTAACTTCAACTTCTCTCTTAGAAATAAGGTCTTGAACAGTATGAATACCTGCTCTTTTCAAACAGTTATAAGCACGTACTGAGAATTCAATTTCCTCAATAGGTGTTTCCAAAGTTTTAGTAATTGTATCAACTTTCTTTTCTTGCATTAATCCTGTAACATCACTAATTGAATTTAAATCTGCTACAATATTAAAATGTTCAATTAATATTCTTGCTGCAAGAGCCATAGCTTCTTCTGGAGTCATACTACCATTAGTATTAATATCCATTGTTAATTTATCATAATTTTCATTTTGTCCAACACGAGTTGATTCAACTTCATATTTAACAAGTTCAATAGGTGAATAATTAGAATCTATTGCAATAACTCCCACTTTATTCTCGGCAAATAATTTCTTATTTTCTTTTGCATCAACATAGCCTTTACCATTAAACACAGTAACTTCCATATCGATTTTTCCACCCTCAACTAAGTTACATAAAACTAAGTCTGGATTAATAATATCAACATCAGCATTTTTTTCAAAATCACCGGCTGTAACAGGACCTACAGTATCTTTAAATAATCTTAAAGTTTTAACTTCTTCTGTATGATTTTTAACAACTACACTTTTAAGAGCAAGAACTATACTAGTTACATCTTCAACTACTCCATCAATTTTTTGGAATTCATGTAAAACTCCTTCAATCTTAACCGAAGTAATTGCACTTCCTGGTAAACTAGATAACATAACTCTTCTAAGTGCATTTCCAATAGTTGTCCCAAATCCTCTTTCAAGAGGTTCTAATTCAAATTTTCCATAGTGATTGCTTTCTTGATATTCCGCAATTCTATATTCTGGTTTTTCAAAACTAATCATAAATAATACCCTTTCTTTTCAAATTACTTTCTAGGACGTTTTGGTGGACGACAACCATTATGTGGTACTGGTGTTTCATCAGTAATTGAAAGAATTTCAAGACCAGCTGCTTGTAAAGATCTAATTGCAGTTTCTCTTCCAGCACCTAAACCCTTAACAATAACATCAACCTTTTTAACCCCTTGATCCATCGCAGCCTTCGCAGCTGCCTCAGCACTCATACCTGCTGCAAAAGGAGTTTTTTTCTTACTTCCCTTATATCCAATAGTTCCACTTGATGCCCAAGCAATTACACTACCATCTTTTTCTGTAATAGTAACAATTGTATTATTATAAGTAGAATGAATATGTGCAACAGCTTCTGGAATATTCTTCTTAATTTTTCTTTTTCTTCTATTATAAGCCATAATTTAACCTCCTACTTAGCTACTTTCTTCTTGTTAGCTACTACTTTACCTCTACCCTTACGAGTATGAGCATTACGGTTAGTTCTTTGTCCTCTTACAGGAAGACCTTTTTTATGTCTAACCCCTTGATAGCAACCAATTTCCATTTTATTTTTAATATTCATTTGCACAGTACGACGTAAATCACCTTCAACTAAATGATTATCTACTTCTTTTCTTAAACGTGCAATTTCATCATCTGTCAAATCTTTAACTTTAGTTGCCGGATTAACACCTGCAGCTTCACAAATTGTTTTTCCTAAATTATTACCAATACCATATATTGCAGTTAATCCTACAAATATTTGTTTTTCACTTGGTAATTCAATATTTTTAATACGTGCCATAATTCCCTCCTTTATTAACCTTGAGTTTGTTTGTGTTTAGGATTATCACAAATAACCATAACTTTACCTTTTCTTCTTATTATTTTACATTTTTTACATATTTTCTTTACTGATGGTCTAACTTTCATTATAATACCTCCATTATCTTTTATTCCATGTTATACGCCCACGTGTTAAATCATAAGGCGAAAGCTCTATTGTTACTGTATCGCCTGGTAGAATACGAATCATATTTACTCGCATTTTACCAGAAACGTAGGCTTTTACAGTAAATCCATTTGAAAGTAAAACTAAGTACTCTCCGCCTTTTAAGACTTCAGTTACTTTACCTTCTACTTCAATTTTTTCTTCACGTACATTTTCATTAACGTTTTTTTTATTCTTTTTCATCGCTAATATCTCCTGTTAAAATTTTATATCCATCTTTTGTTACTACAACTGTATGTTCAAAATGGGCACTAGGAAGTTCATCATCAGTTGAAATAGTCCAATCATCATCATGCATATAAACATATCTTTCTCCCAAATTTAACATTGGTTCAACTGCAATAACCATTCCTGCTTTAAGAGTAACACCTGTTCCCTTTTTACCAAAATTAGGAACATCAGGGTCTTCATGGACATTAGTCCCCACTCCATGACCAACAAGTTCTTCAACTACTGACAAACCATGTTCATGAGCAAACTCTTCTATTGCCGCCCCTATATCACCTATTTTAGCACCTTCACGAATTTTAGACAACCCCACATATAAAGCTTTTTCTGTATTATTGACTAAATCTCTAACTTCTGGTGCTACATCACCAATGATATAAGTTCTTGCTGCATCACTATGATATCCATGTACTTCTACCCCAATATCAATTGATACAATATCACCATTTTGAATTTTTCGCTTACCCGGTATTCCATGCACTACTTCATCATTAATAGATACACAAATACTTGCTGGATAACCTTCATAGTTCAAAAAAGAAGGTCTAGCATTATGTGAAGAAATAAAATTATACGCAATCTTATCTAACTCTTTTGTCGTTATTCCTGCTTTTAAATGTTTCTTAACTTCTTCATGAGTTCTAAAATTAAGAATACCTGCTTCTCGCATTAATTTTATTTCTCTTTCACTTTTAATACTAATCATTTTTCGCCTCATTTACTATAATTTGAAACATATTATCAATATTCATCGTCGCATCTACCCATTTAAGAATTCCTTTATCTTTATAATAATCTAAAATAGGTCTTGTATTTTCTAAGTAACTATCAAATCTAACTTTAAAAGTTTCTTCTGTATCATCACTTCTTTTTTCAAGCTCTACTCCACAATTATCACAAATATTATCTTTAATAGGTTTTAATTTCTCATTAGTTAGATTATAACTTCTTTTACATTTAGGACAAATTACTCTTCCCATAACCCTTCCTAAAGCATCATCTAAACTAATATCTAAATAAATTACTATATTGTTAGTAACTTTATTAGTTATCAACATTTCATCTAACTTTTCAGCTTGTTTAATAGTTCTTGGAAAACCATCTAAAATAAATGCTTTATTTTTATCTAGTTTAGCTAATTTTTCCTCCATTAATTTAATCATGAATTCATCACTAACTAAACCACCTTTAGATATGATATTATCAATTTCTTTTCCTAAACTACTACCACTTTTAATTTCTTCTCTAAGTAAATCTCCTGTACTAATATGTTCATAATTATAATTACTTACAAGAAAGTCACTAACAGTTCCCTTACCAGCCGCCGGAGGAGCGATAAAAATGATATTCTTCATTTTATCTAAACCTCTTCTTACGCGCTGCATAACTTCTAGCTGCTAAACTACTTTCAATTTGTTTGTAAGTTTCTATTGCAACACCTACCACAATTAAGATTCCTGTTCCTCCAATAGTTACACTACTTGGTAAACTAGTAAATGTTGATATAATAACTGGAAGCCCCGCCAGTATAACTAAGAAAACAGATCCCACTGTTGTAAGTCTTGATAAAGATTTACTAATATATTTAGAAGTTTCTTCTCCCGGTCTTACTCCCGGAATATAACCTCCATTTTTATTTAAGTTTTTACTCATCTCTTCTGGATTCATACTTAAGAATGTATAGAAATATCCAAATAAGAATATTAATACTATATATAGTAAGAAACCAGTTGGAGAAGTATAAACTATATAATTATTAACAAAGTTTATTGCCGCATCATTTCCAATAAGTTGTACTACTGTTGCCGGAATAGTTGTTAAAACAGATGCAAATATAACTGGCATAACTCCTGCACTATTAATCTTTATTGGTAAGAAAGATTGTTGTGCTCCATATGCACTATTAGTTCTATTAGAATATTGAATTGGAATTCTTCTTTCTGCAAGTGTAATCCAAATAATACCCACAATAATTAAAATATAAACTAATATAAATAATGCAAATAAAGTTATTCCTAGTCCTGTTTCAAAACTACCTTTCACAAATGCATTAAAAGCTCCCGTAAATACATTTGGCATACTCATGATAATACCAGCCATAATTAATAATGATTGCCCATTTCCTATACCTTTCTGAGTAATTTGATCACCCATCCAAAGTAAGAATGCTGTACCAGCCGTCATTACTAAACTTGTCTTAAGCATTACCATAACATCACTAGTGCCTAAGTAAAATACACTCATGGCATATGCTTGAATAAAGGCAATTATAATACCTAAATACCTAGTAATTTTATTAATTTTTTGTCTACCTACATATCCTTGTTCTTTTAATTCTTTAAAATATGGAATAATATCCATTTGTAATAACTGAGTAATGATACTCGCGGTAATATAAGGACTAACACCTAAAGCAAAAATTGAAAATCTTTGAAGTCCTCCACCACTCATTAAGTTAAATATTTCTAAAAAACCTAATTCAGCATATATAGTATTTGCCCAAGGAATAGTAACATTTATTCCTAATGCAAAGAATCCTAAACAAAGAATTGTAAAATATATTCTTTTTCTTAAATCTTTATTTTGTTTACTAAATATTTTGGCAATTCCTTTAATCATCTAAATCACCTCTGCTTTACCGCCAGCATTTTCTATTTTAGAGACAGCTTTAGATGAAAATCTTTGAGCCTTAACAGTTACTTTCTTTGTTAATTCTCCATTTGCTAGTACTTTAACTCCATTAAGTTGTTTTTTAAGTAAACCACGTTCTTTTAAAACTTCAGGTGTCACAACATCATTATCATTAAAATACTTTTCAATATCACTTAAATTAATTGTTGCATATCTAACTGCAAATCTTTTATTATTAAATCCACGTTTAGGAATTCTTCTATAAATTGGAGTTTGTCCACCTTGGAACCAAGCTGAAATACTTGCTCCACTTCTTGATTTTTGACCATTTTCTCCACGAGTTGAAGTCTTACCCATACCACTTCCTGGTCCACGACCAACTCTTTTACGCGCCTTAGTTTCATTTGACGCAGGTAATGTTTGTAACTTCATCTTATAACTCCTCAACTTTCTTACCACGTAGAGCCGCTATTTTAGCTGGACTCTTTTGAGATTTTAATGCTTCAAGAGTTGCTTTTGCAACATTAATTTTCGTATTTGAGCCAAGTGACTTAGATACAATATCTTTAATTCCTGCAAGTTCTAGAACTGCACGAGCAGCACCACCTGCAATAATACCTGTACCTTTACGAGCTGGCTTAACCATAACTACAGCTCTACCAACTTTACAAGTAGCTTCATGAGGTATTGTTCTATTATCTATTAAAGATACTTTTGTTACATTTTTATTAGCAGCTTGTAAAGCTTTTTTAATTGCCTCAGGCACTTCATTAGCTTTACCATTACCAATACCAACTAAACCCTTACGGTTTCCAACTACCACTGTTGCTGAAAATCTAAAGTGTCTACCACCTTTGGTAACTTTTGTTACTCTACCAATAGATATAACTTTTTCTTC
>CANRIB010000015.1 GCA_947630575.1 uncultured Bacilli bacterium | reverse complement strand
GGAAAGATAAGTTGTGAGACTTATCAAGGTAAAATGAAAATAAATGTTAATTTATTGAATTTTACTTTTTGTTCTAGTAATATTTGGAAATATACGTTATGATATAAGGGGTAATAATTATGAAATTAAAAATATTTAATGAAGATAAATTAAAAGAAGAAGATATTCATGATAAAGTGATAAGAGCTAAAGCAATTATTTTAAATAGTGATAAAGAAATACTTTTGGGGGAAGCTTTTGGAACTGTGCAGTTTCCAGGAGGACATTTAAAAGAGAAAGAAGAATTAAAAGAAGGATTAAAAAGAGAGTTATTAGAAGAAACAGGATTAATTATTGATAAGATAGATGAACCTTTTTTTGGACTTAAACATTATGTTAAAGATTATCCGATTAAGGGTAATAATAGAAGTATTGAAATATATTATTTTTTTATTGAAACTGATGAGAGATTTAATTTAGATAATATTAGATTAGATGAACAAGAGAAAAATGGTAATTTTAAATTATATTATATTCCTTTAAAAAAATTTAAAAGATATATAAAAATGAAAGAGAAAGATAATCCGATAAATAGAGTTATTAATAAAGAAATGATGTTAGCATTAAAATATTTGGGAAAGAAGTGGAGAAAATGAAATTAATATCTTTTGTTATACCATGTTATAATTCAGAAGAATATATGAGTAAAGCAATTGAAACAATTTTAAGTTGTAAAGATGAGATAGAAATAATTATTGTTAATGATGGTTCTAAAGATAAGACTATAGATATAGCGCGTAGTTATGAGAAAAAATATAAAGATATAATAAAAGTGATAGATAAAGAAAATGGTGGACATGGAAGTGGAGTTAATGCGGGCTTAAAACTTGCTCAAGGGAAATATTTTAAGGTTGTTGATAGTGATGACTGGGTAGATAAAGAATCTTTAAAAAAGATTATTGGAACATTAAAAAAGATAGATGTAGATATGATGATTGCTAATTATGTTTATGAAAAAGAAGGGGATATTAAAGAGATAAATTATTTAGGAATATTACCAGAAAATAAAATATTTGGATGGGATGAGATAAAAAAATTTCCAGTAAGTAAATATTTACTTATGCATTCAGTAATATATAAAACGAAATTATTAAAAGAAATAAAGTTGGAACTTCCTGAACATACTTTTTATGTAGATAATATATTTGTTTATTATCCTTTACCTTATGTTAAGACTATGTATTATTTAAATGTGCCTTTTTATAGATATTTTATTGGAAGAGAAGACCAATCTGTTAATGAAGGAGTTATGATTAAAAGAATTAATCAACAATTAAAAGTAACTAAATTAATGATAGACTTTTTTAATCCTTTAGAAATTGAAGAAAAAAATTTACAAAAGTATTTGATTCATTATTTGGATATTATGATGACAGTTTCGACTATTTTACTTAAAATAGAAAATACTAAAGAGGCTAAAGAAAAAATTAAAGGTTTATGGGATTATTTGAAAGAAAAAAATCCTCAAATTATAAAAAGACTTAAATTAGCAAGAATTACTTTAGGACCAAGATTTATAGTTGTGCCTATATATAAAATATCGAGAAAAATATATAAGTTTAATTAGGTGAGTTATGGAAACAAAAAGATTTAAAATGATAGATGATGCTTTTACATGTTTAGTTTGTAAAAAGAAAGTGGAACCTTTAAATTATACCGCGAGAGATCATTGCCCTTATTGTTTATGTAGTTTACATATTGATAATAATCCTGGAGATAGAGCAAATACTTGTCTTGGAATATTAGAGCCAATAGATATAGAGAAAGGAAAAAAAGATACTTTAAAAATAATTTATAAATGTAATAAATGTGGGGAGATAAAAAAGAATAAGATGGCAATAGATGATAATTATGAGGAAATATTGAAAGTGATGAGTAAAGAAAAATAAAGTTAGAACTTGATTAGTTCTTTTTTTAGTTCTTGAAAATAATATTTATTAGAGGTGAAATATGGCTATTTATTTAAAGAATAAAGTTAAAGGAAAAGAATTGTTAAATAAAGAAGTAGAGTTTATTTCTAAATTAGATAAAAATAAAGATACAATTAAAGTGGGAATATTAAATTTAATGCCTAATTTGGAAGAAACAGAAAGAGATTTAATTAGAGTATTAGATGTAAAAGGCTTACAAGTAGAAGTTGATTTTATATGTTTAAATAAAGATAGTAAGAATAAGAGTAAATCTAAATATTTAGATAAATGCTATTATTCTTTTGAAGAGATAAAAAATAAAAGTTATGAAGGAATGATTGTTACTGGAGCACCCCTGGAGCATTTTAGATATGAAGATATAAATTTTAAAAAAGAGCTATGGGAATTTTTTCATTATACTAAAATTCATGTAAAATCTACTATCTTTCTTTGTTTTGCATCAGAAATAGCTATAGATTATTTTTATGGAGTTAAAAGACATACTTTAGAAAGTAAATTATCGGGATTATTTAAAAATTATATTATTAATGAAACAAAGTTAGTTAAAAATTTTGATGATACTTTTTTGGTGCCAACATCAAGATATTGTGGAATAAATGAAAAAGAAGTACTTCTTAATAATAATTTAATATTAGTTAGTAAAGGAACAGATTCAGGAGTCTTTATTGTAGAAAGTAAAGATGGTAAACAAATATTTATTACCGGACATTTAGAATATAGTAAAGATACTATAGATAAAGAATATAAAAGAGATTTAAGTGAATGCTTAAACCCTAAGAAACCTCTTAATTATTATCGGGGTATTAAAATAAATTATAATTGGGTAATGGCAAGAACTCTTTTATATCAAAATTGGTTAAATTATTATGTTAGTTAATATTAGTTATTTGATTGAAAGAAATAATTTTGTTATTAGTTAGTTTTAGAGTATTAGAATTGGGATAGATAGCAATAATATTAGTTTTAATAGTTTTTAAATGATTATTTTCAAAATAAGTTAAAGTAATTAGACTATGAGAGTAATAAGCATCTTTTAATTCTTCATTTAATTTTTCGATTTCTTCCGGAAATAATTTAGGTTTAGAATAAAGAAAATTATTTTTAGATTCTTTAATACTTGTTAAAACTTCTTTGTTAGATATTAAAGAATTAAAGGGTTGCCATTTGATAAAACCACGATCAATCATGCATTATGACCTCCAATTTTGGTGTTGCGTTCAATGATGGTAGAATCGGGAAGAAGGCTAGATGCTTTTAAAAGAGAATTTTTTCCAAATTTATTTTTGATATTATCAATAGCAATATTGATATTTTCTTTTTCTTCTATTTTAGTTATTTCTTCAAAAATATTTAATTGAGTTCCAATTTTGTTACTTAAAGAACCACAAGATATACTTACTTTACGAATAGGTAGATTATCATAAAATTTATCAAAAATCATTAAGCAGGTTTCATAGATAATATCATTATCATCAGTTGGTTCTGATAGTTTTATTTGATGATGAAAGCCTCCACCAATGTTTTTAGAATAGCCAATGCCAAGATGGATTACTTGACAGGTTTTATGATTATTTCTTAATCTAGATGTTAAGACTTCAATCATTTCTTTAATTATTATTTTAATATTAGAACCATTATAATCTTTGAATAAGACTTGAGAATGAGAATAAGATTTATCTATGGTTTTAGTGTAATTTTCAATGCGACTTAAATCAATACCATTAGCGTGATTCCAAAGTTCAAGACCAATTACCCCATATTTTTTTTCAAGTTTAGTGCGATCATATAAGGCTAAATCTTTGATGGAATAAATGTTTAACTTGTTGAGGCTTTTTTCCATTCTGGGACCTATTCCCCACATTTTAGAAAGAGGAGTGATACTCCATAGTTTAGTTGAAATATCGTCATAAGTCCATTTGGCAATAAAGTCTTTATTATGTTTGGCTTCAATATCCATGGATACTTTAGCTAGTAACATATTAGGACCAATACCACATGTAGCGTATAGTCCAGTAGATTCTTTTACATCTTTTAGAATATCTAGGGCAAGTTCATAATCAGTTTTTTTATACATTTTTAAATAGTCAGTAACATCTAAAAAACATTCGTCAATGGAATAGATATGTAAATCGTTTTCGGAAACATATTTTAAATAGATATTTACAACATCTTTACTTTTCTTTAAATATAAATTCATATGAGGTTTAGCTATAGTATATTTAATATTTTTAGGTATTTCGTATAATCTGCCACGAGATTTAATACCTTTATTTTTTAAATAGGGTGTAACAGCAAGAGTAATAGCACCATTTCCTTGGGTGGGATTAGCTACCACGAGAGGGTAAGTAAAGGGATTTAAGTTTCTTTCTAAACATTCACAACTAGCGAAAAAACTTTTTAAATCAATACATAAAAAATGTCTATTTAAGTAAATATTTTCCATGATACATTTGTTCCTTTCTAAATATAATTATAAAGCGAACTAACGTATATAGCAAGTGGTAAATAATGGAAAATAAAAAACATTAGTTTTTAGTTAATGCTTTTCGAAAATAATTGTAATATTATGCTTTTTACATATTTCTAAAATAGTATCATAATAATAGCGATTTTCTCCTGTTTCATATTTTTTGATGCCGTAGCGACTTTTATAATTTAGTTCTTTAGATAATTCTTCTTGTGTTAGTTCAGTCCATTCTCTAAGTATTTTGAAAATATCTTTTAGTTCATAATCATTAGATATTAATTTCATTTTGTTTTTCTTTTCAAATATAATATAAATGTTAAAGGTTTGGCAAATTGTAAATATAGTTTCAAAGTAAAATCTTGTTAATCCATTTTCTATGTTTTTGATACCATGTCTGCTTTTTCTATTTAATTTTTGAGCTAATTCTTTTTGAGTTAATCCTGTCCATTCTCTAATTAATTTAAAAGTAGTTTTAGGTTCGTAGTTGTTTGCTATTAATTTCATATTAACCTCCATATTTCAAGATTACTATAAATTTACTTTTAACTAAATAAAAAGAACCTTGACAAATACCCTAAATGCCAATATAATATAATTATGATATGGTACTTTACAAGGTACGGTTTCTTTGGAGGTATGTTATGGCTAAAAATAAAAGAGTAATAGTATTGCTATGTATGTTAATAGGAACAATAGGTGTATCTTTGGCCTATTTTGTAGGTAAAACTATTTTTAGTGGAACAGGAGCAACAACAGAGGGAAGAACTGCAACCGTAAATGGTTCAACATTAGATATAAGTGGTAATATAGAGTTTAAAGATATAGATATATACCCAGGGCATCAAGCATTATCTAAAGTAACCGCAACTGCAACAGGTAATAATGAACTTATCACGTATAACTTAACATGGGTAGGAACAAATAATTTAAATACTAATTTAAAATATAAAGTATATGTATCAGAAGAAGAAAAAGAAATAGAATTAACTTGTGAAAAGAAAAAGAAAGTAGTAAATGGAGCCCAACAATTAAATGAAGTATGTACAATAACTGGAGAATTAGGAGAACCAATAAATGAAGGAGAGATACCAAAAACAATAGAAGAAGAACAAACAATAACAATAACCAATACAGAATTTATAACATCAAAGGAAACAGGAGAAAAGAAATATTATTATATCATAGTAGAATATCCAGATAATGGAAATCAAAGTGAAGATATAGGAGAAGGATTTAAAGGAAGAGTATATGGAGAGATAAGTAATACAAAAGCAGATATAAACTTAGTAGCGTTTTACAAAGAAACAGAAGAAGGCAAATATGAAGAAGTAGAAGATATCCCAGATAATAATTATATATTAAATCAAGAAGAAACAAAATGTAATAATGAAGAAGTAAAAGTAAGAATAGAGAATAATGAAATAATATTATCAAATGTAAATAAAAGTGGAACAGCTTGTTATTTATACTTTGATATATTAAATAATATTTCGCCAGCAGATCGAGTAGTGGCTATGGGCAAATCTAAACAAGTAGGACAAACAAATTTTATGGGGGTAGATAAATCAGATAATTCTGGAAAAATGTATAGTGGGACAGATAATGATGGAACAACCTATTATTTTAGAGGAGTAGTAAATGATAATTGGGTAAGATATGGAATGACATATGATAAAAAAAGTATATGGTGGAGAATAATTCGAATAAATGGAGATGGAACAATAAGATTAATATATGCTGGAACGACTACGTTAAATTCTAATATTCCACCGGGAACAACGGGGACAGGTACTCAAATAACGGTTGGTGGGGCAAGTACATTTTGCTATGGAACTTCAGATTGTCAATATAAAAATAATAAATATGTAGGATATCAATATGCAGATAGTAATGTACATGGAAAATTAGAGAATAGTTATGTAGCTGATAGAGTAAATGAATGGTTTAGATTAAATCTTGAAGATGAATGGAATAATGGAAATGGCGAAATAGATAAGGATGCAGGATTTTGTGCAGATAGAAATATAGCAACAGGACATTCGGAATATACAGGAAATGGGATAGGAACAAGTAAAACTGTATATATGCCAGCAGATAGATTTAGAACTACAAATTCAAATGCTTGGAAAACTACACAAGCACCGATATTCACATGTACAAATCACGAAGATTTATTTACATATACAAAAGCAACAAAAGGAACACAAAGTTTAACATATCCAGTAGGATTAATAACAGCAGATGAAGTAGTATATGCAGGGGGCTTTGGAGGAAAAGACAATAACTCATATTACTTATATACAAGTTCTTCCTATTGGACGATGTCTCCGGCCTCTTATGATAGCCGGGCTGATGAATTCCAACTATATTATAGCGGTACTCTTAACCTCGACGGTGTGAACAGTTCAAAAGGTGTGCGCCCAGTAATAAATCTTAAGGCTGATACAATATTTACAGGAGATGGAAAATCAGAAAGTCCATTTGTAGTACAATAACTTAAATAAAAAAACTTGTCTATTATGCTTATCCTTTTTATTAATAGACAAGATTATGGGTTACCTTTACCCAAACATAATACTGAATAGAGTTTATCTCTGTTCTTTTTTATGTCGGAATTTGTCGAACGGTTTTTGTTGATTTATATGTATTTGAAAATTATAATATTAAGTTAAGCGTTAGGGCTAATGTCTGCTATTTTATATTATTAACAAGAATTTATTTAATACCTTCTTTTTAGGGGGTTTTGGATAGATAGGAGTTGATTATATGAAACAGGTCCAAAAGAAAGTAATGACTTTATGGATAAAAATAAAGACGTTAGTCATATCGATTAACGTCTATTTCCAAAAGAAGTAGGCATTAGTCGAAACCTAACGCTTACCTATATTTATTATATCATATTTTTTTAAAATTACAATTTATTTTTATTTACTTTAATGGTATATTATAGTTAGGTGTTAGAAATGGACTTAAAGAGTATTAATTGGAATAGGGATTATAATTTATTTATAGAATATTTATTTAATATTAGAGATATTAAATATAAAGAATTTAATAGTAAAATAATTACGAGTAAATATGAAATATTAGGTATTAGGAGTCCAATATTAAAGAATATGGCTAAAGAAATATTTAAAGGGGATTATGCTTCTTTTTTAGTGATGGAAGATTATAGATATTATGAGATAATTATGCTTAAAGGTTTAGTTTTGGGCCTAATTAAAGATATTAGTGAATTAGAAAAATATTTTGATAGTTATTTAAATTTAATTGATAATTGGGCTTTATGTGATAGTTTTTGTGCTAGTTTAAAGATAGTGAATAAGAATAAAGAATATTTTTTAAATATTATTGATGGTTTGATTAATTCTAAAGAAGAATATAGAGTGAGAGTTGGGTTAGTTTTATTACTTGATTTTTATGTAGAAGAAAAATATTTAGATTATATATTTTTAGGTATTAATAAAACTACAAGTAATTTATATTATATAAATATGGCTCGGGCATGGTTACTTTGTGAGTGCTTTATTAAATATCAAGATTATACTTTAAATTATTTAGATAATAATGAATTAGATAAGTTTACAATTAATAAAGCTATTAGTAAAATAAGAGATAGTTTTAGAGTAGAAAAAGAGAAAAAAGAAGATATTTTAAAATATAAGAGGTAAGATGAAAAAGTTAGATATTATATATGAAGATAAAGAAATATTAGTAGTAAATAAACCAGCAGGATTACTGACAATTAGTGATGGTAAGAGTTTACATACTTTGTATAGTATGGCAAGAGAATATGTTAAAAAACAACATAAGAGTAATAAAATATTTATTGTGCATCGTTTAGATAAAGATACTTCAGGAGTTGTTATATTAGCTAAAAATGAAAAAATGAAAGAGTATTTACAAAGTAATTGGGCTAATATTACTAATAGAGAGTATATAGCAATATTAAATGGGAGATTAGAAAATAAAGAAGGGAAAATAGAAGAATATTTAAAAGAAGATAAAAATCATTTTGTTTATGCTTCTAAAGATAAAAGAGGGGAACTTGCGATAACATTATATGAAGTTATGGGTTATGATAAAAATAAAACTATTGTTAAAGTTAAAATTATTACAGGAAAGAAAAATCAAATTAGAGTAGGGTTTAGTAATTTAGGTTATCCTATTATTGGAGATAAAAAATATGGAATAAAAGATGGTTTTAGAAGACTGGGATTACACGCTTTTAAATTAGAGGTGCTGATTCATAATCAAAAGTTATGTTTTGAAGCTAAAATGCCTAAAGAATTAGCAAGTTTTATGTCGAAAAAAGAGAAGTTTTGATATGTTTTGTCGAACTCGTTGAAATCTCCTTTTTAAAGTGTTAATATACAACACTCGAAAGGAGAAATTATGCAAGATTTTAAGTTTTTAAATGATGATTTAACATTTAAATATGTTTTTTCTCATGCTTATATTTTAGAATATTTTATTAATTTATTTTTAGATTATATTAATTCTAATTTAAAGTTTAATATTACTAATGTAGAAGCACAAACATATATTATGCCTAATAATAAAAGTATTAGTTTATATTATGGAGATTTAGTAGCTAATTTATCTAATGGAACTATAATATCTTTAGAGATGTATAAAAATAAATTTACTTTAAATGATTATAATAAAAGTTATGCTTATAAATGTCGCATATTTGCTAATCAGTTAAAGAAAGTAAAAAAGAATAAAATAAATTATAAAGATATGAAGCAAGTAATAAGTTTAAATTTAATAAGAGGAAACTTTAATAAAATTAATAATAATATTATAAATTGTTATAGATTTAAAAATGATAAATTAAATGGAATCATAAAAGATAACACCATTATATATTTAGTAAGATTTGACATAGTAGAAAAAATAGAATATAATGAGAATGAACATAAATTTATAACCCTTTTAAGGTTAATAAATGGAGAAAACATCAATGATTTAAAGAAGTATGCGAATGGAGATGAGATTATGGAAGATATAATAGAATATGTATTTGAATGGAATAAAGAATCAGCAAAAAATGGTTTAGAAAGACTAATAGAAGATAAAAGTAATGAAGCAGCTTCTAAAGCCGAAAATAAAGAAAAATTTACGATAGCTAAAAATATGTTAGAATTAGATATGTCAGTTGATAATATACATAAAGCAACTGGTTTATCTAAAAAAGAAATTTTAAGTCTAAAATAGATGCGTGGGCATCTTTTTTTAAAATAAAAAAGTGCTTTTAAAACACTTAATTACTGGCTAGTTTATTTAAAGTTTCGTTAATTTTTTTGGAATCAAGATTATTTAATTTATACCAGCCACATTCATTCATTTTATTAAATACTTCAAATTGCATTTTCATGATGTCATCTAAACCACTTTTTAAAGTACTATGAATAGTTTTGTTAGATGCTTCTAGAGTGCCATGAACATAGACTTCTACAGTACTTTTTAATAAAAGAAGAATTGATTCCATGATTAGTTTATCATTCATTAGCTATATCCTCCATTACATTAAGTAGTTTTTGTTTTAGTTTTGTGTGTTTTTTAGCTTGATTTTTAATGAAAGATTTTAAATCGTTGTCTTCAATAATTTCCGCATAATATTCACAGATAGTAGTTAAATTTTCTTCATGTTTTATGGCATCTTCTATATAAAGTAAATCTTTTTGGGTCATAAAAATATCCTCCTTAATAATAGTATGGAGGATAATTAGAAATTTAAACTTATAAAAATTGGTTAGAAATAGATTTTTTATTTGTTATAAGTATTTATTAAATTAGTAAATATAGTTTGTAAGTTTTTTAAGCCATCTTCAGTTGTTGCTTCACAGCGCATGATGATATTTGGACCTGTATTACTAGCACGGACTAGAGCCCATCCAGTGGCAAAATTTACCCGAACACCATCGATAGTGTTTAAAGGCCATTTTTGACTTTCACAAAATTGTTTAATATTTTTGATAACATCAAATTTAGTTTCGTCAGGAGATGGGAATTTAATCTCAGGCGTACTATAATATTTAGGAATATCACTTAAAAGTTTGCTTAAGGGTTCATTAGTTTTGCTTAAAACTTCTAAAAGTCTTAAAGCAGCATAGATACCACTTCCGACGTCGGCAATTTTATCTCTAAAATAAACATGACCAGAATATTCACCACCAAAAGGAAGATTATCTTCTTTGGTTTTAGCTTGAGTATAACTAGCACCTGTTCGGTAACATATTGGAGTGCCACCTAAACGTTTAATTTCATCTTCTAAAGCTTTAGTGCATTTAACATCATAAAGGAAAGTTTTATTTTTAACATTGTTAATAATATTTCTAATCATGAGAATCATAAAATGATCTGTAGGAATAACATTTCCTTTTTCATCGACAATACCAAGACGATCACCATCACCATCAAAGGCGATACCACAGTCGGCTTTGGTTTTGATAACTTCTTTTTTTAAGGCAGTTAGATTTTCTTCAACAATAGGGTCAGGATGATGGTTAGGAAAGTGACCATCATTTTCTTCAAAAAGGATTTCAAAATCAACATTAACTTTGCTAAAGATACGACGAGCAATAATTGTGGTGGCTCCATTGCCACAGTCAATGATTACTTTTCTTTTGCGGCGACCAAATTCTAGACCATAACGAATAAATTCTTCATATTTATCTAAAATACTACCACTGGAAACGGTACCAGCGCCACTGGTGAATTTGCCGGCAAAAGTATAATTTTTAAAATCTTCAATCATTTCACCACGCGCATTAGATAGATTATCAAAAGAAAATTTAAAACCATTGTCATCTTTAGGATTATGACTAGCAGTAACCATGACTCCTAATAAATTGTGAATGTATCTTGCATAATAATGCATGGGAGTAGTGGTAAGTCCATAGTTGTAGACATTTACACCAGAATCAGTTATGCCTTTAGTTAAATAAGCGGCAAGGGCAGGGCTAGATAATCTGTTGTCATGAGAAACAATGCAAGTTTCTTGGTTTAATTTTTCTTTGATGTAACTACCATAACTGCGACCAATCGTATAAGCAACAGTTTCATTAATAGTTTCGGGGTAAGTACCTCGTATGTCATATTCTCGAAATATATTTGGATTCAATTTTATAACCTCTTTCTATCAATAATTATAATAACATATTTTAGAGTTTTTTAGTAGATATATTTTTAAAAATTGATTATTTTTAAATTGTAAATAATTATTAAATATGATACAATGATATAGTACTAGGATGAGTAAAGGCGGTGTCCAAAAAATGGCGGAACAAAAGTTAGCCCAAGAAAGTACTACAGACCTAATTAAAAGAATTGAGGCTTTAAGAGTTAGTTTAAAAGCTTTAGGTAGTAGTTATGAAAAGTTAGTTAAAAATTTGTTTCAAGTCTTAACTAAAAATAATGTAGTTAATAGACAAACTGAAATGAATAATCTTAATAAAGAATTAAATAATGTTTTGAATAATGAAACAATTATAACTGAAGAAATTAAGACTCTTAGTACAAGTATTAATATGGGATTATTGAAGGATATTGTTGATGCTCAAAATAAAATTATTGGTGATTATAGAAATGCTAATAAAGGAGTAAATATTGCTTTTGGATTGGATGGAAATCCTATTAAAAGTGAAGATAAAAGTAAATATGATAGTTTATATTCATTGAGTAAAATACTTAGAGAACCTATTATAGATGGAGAAATTATTGATGCGATAGCAGTGGTAAATAAAGATAAAAAAGATGAGGTTAGAGATTTACTTAAAAAGTTGGATATTAAAAAAGAAGAAATTAAAGAGGATAGTCATACTTTAAGCATTAATGAGAAACTTGTTATAGCTCTTTATGATTATTTAGATAGTTTAGCTAAAAAAATAAGTAATTATGGAGGTATGTCAGGGTTACCTATTAGAGAAACTAAAGAAGTTGAAGATAAAAAGTGGGTTGTTTTAGCTAGTGATATTTCAGAATGCAATTTAATTATTGAGATAATAAAAATTATTAAAGCATCAGATAGAGATACAGTTAATGTTTGGGATATCGCAGATATTAAGAAAGATTTAATAAGTAATTTTAAAAAGTATGCCAATGGAACAAAATATTTTGCGAAGATGATACCAAAGATTTCTCAGAATGAAGCGCAGATAAATAAAATTAAAGACAGATTAAAAGAATTAATTAAAGAAGCTAAGAATGATATTAGTGAAGAATTAGTTTTACCAGAAAATAAGCGGGAATATGATTTACTTAATAAAGAGTATTGTTATTTAATGAGTGCGCAGGGAGGAGATAATTTAGTGCCTTATTCAGGGGTTATGTTAGAACCAAAGTATGTAATAAATTATCAAGATGCTGAAAAAGAGTTGCAAACTTTGCGGGATAATGCTAAAATAGAGCAAGAAAACGCGAATAATGAATTAGCTCAACAAAGAATTCAGAAACGAGTTTTAGAATTTAGTAATATTAGTCCTAATAATTTAGGATTAGTTAGAACAAACAAAGAACAAGACGTTTAAAACTAAGACTTTAAAGAGAGTTAACGATTGGTGAAAAGTTAATAAGTTAGGTTTTAGAAGATCACTTGGGAGTTTGATATCTGAAATAAAGTAAGATATTACGGGGAGGCCTACGTTACAGGTTAAAGTAAGAAATTAAGGTGGTACCGCGGTTATTTTCGCCCTTTAGGTATAGCCTTTTTTTATTTTAAAAGTTAGGTTTTATGTGAATTAGAACCTGAAATTAATTAAGAACACTATGATTAGAAAGAAGGAATTGAAATGAAAAATTTTAAAGAATTAGATAAGAGAAGTTATCCAGAAGTAGAAAAAGATATTCTTGACTCTTGGGGTGGGGTTAATGAAATTAATAAAAGACAAATAGAAAATAGACGGGATAAAGAAACTTTTGTTTTTTATGATGGTCCAGCATTTGCGAATGGTTTTCCAGGATTACATCATATGGTGGCAAAAAATTTAAAAGATGCTATATGTAAATATAAAGTGATGAAAGGTTATAAAGTTATTAGAAAAGTAGGTTGGGATACGCATGGACTTCCAATTGAAAATCATGTTGAAAAGAAGCTTGGTATTTCAAGTAAAAAAGAGATTGAAGCTTTGGGAGTAGATAAATTTAATGAAGAATGTCGGAAAAGTGTTAGAGAAAATGAAGATGCTTTTACAGATTTAACAAATAAAATGGGACAATTTATAGATGTTGATAATCCTTATTTAACTTATAAAAATGAATATATTGAAACAGAATGGTGGATATTAAAAAAGTTTTGGGAAGAAAATTTGTTTTATGAAGGAACAAGAGTAGTGCCTTATTGTCCTCATTGTGGAACAGGACTTGCCACTCATGAAGTTGCTCAAGAATATGTTAATGAACAGGCAATTACCGTATATGTACCATTTAAAAAGAAGGATGAAGATGTTTACTTTTTAGCGTGGACTACTACTCCTTGGACATTACTTGCTAATGTAGCGTTATGTGTTAATCCGGATTTAGATTATGCTTTGGTGGAATCTAAAGGGGTTAAATTTATTATGGCTGAAGCTTTAGTAAAAACAGTTTTGGGAGAAGAAGCTCAAGTACTTGAGACATTTAAAGGTAAAACTTTAGAAGGAACGGAATATGAACAATTAATACCTGAACTTGAGGCTGAAGGTAAAGCCTTTATAGTTACTTGTGATTCTTATGTTACAGTAGAAGATGGAACAGGTGTTGTTCATATTGCTCCAGCCTTTGGGGAAGATGATGCAAAGGTTTGTGAAAAATATGGTATTAAAGGTCTTAATCCAGTAGGTAAAGATGGATGTTATAATGCTGGTCCTTGGAAAGGCAAATTTGTATTTGATGCCAATCTAGATGTCGTAGAATATTTAAAAGAAAATGATAAATTATTTAGAAAACAAAAAATAATGCATGATTATCCACATTGTTGGAGATGCCATACACCTTTAATATATTACTCTATGCCAAGCTATTACATTAAAGTTAGTGCCTTTAGAGATAAAATGGTAGAAGCTAATAAAAAAGTTAATTGGTATCCAGCATATGTTGGTGAAAAAAGATTTGCTAATTGGATTAGTGGGGCTAAAGATTGGAATGTTTCAAGAAGTCGTTATTGGGGAAGCCCTATTCCATACTTTAAATGTGAATGTGGATATGCCCATATGGTGGGTTCAATTGCTGAATTAAGAGAAATGGCAACAACTAAATTAGATGATAATTTAGATTTACATAAACCATATATTGATGAAGTATATTTAAAATGTCCTAAATGTGGGAAAGATATGAAGAGAATTCCGGATGTTTTAGATTGTTGGTTTGATTCTGGTTCTATGCCTTTTGCACAATATCATTATCCATTTGAAAATCAAGAGTTTTGGGAAACTCAATTTCCGGCGGACTTTATTTGTGAAGGAATTGACCAAACTAGGGGGTGGTTCTATACTTTGATGGTTATTTCAACTTTTGTTAAAGGTTGTAGTCCATTTAAAAATGTTTTAGTTAATGATTTACTTTTAGATGCTGAGGGCAAAAAAATGAGTAAAAGCCGGGGCAATATTGTGGAACCATTTACCACGATTAAAGAATATGGAGCTGATACAGTAAGATTTTATCTTCCTTATGTATCGCCTGTTTGGACACCTTTGAAGTTTGATTTGGAAGGCTTAAAAGAAGTATATTCTAAATTCTTTAATCCCCTTAGAAATGCTTATAGTTTCTTTGTGATGTACGCGAATGTTGATAATATTGATACCGATATGTGTAATATTGAAATAAAGGATAGAGAAGAAATAGATAAATGGTTAATATCGAAGTATAATCATTTAGTTAAAGATGTGACTAGTGATTTTGAAGAATATGATTTAAATAAAGTAGTTAAACATTTAACAAGTTTTGTATCAGAAGATTTTTCTAATTGGTATATTAGACGAAATAGAAATAGATTTTGGGGAAGTGAACTTGATGCTTCTAAAAAAGCAGTTTATATAACTACTTATGAAGTTTTAGTAGGCTTATCTAAATTAATGGCGCCAATATGTCCTTTCTTAAGTGAAGAGATGTATCGAAATTTAACAGGTGGTGAGTCTGTTCATTTAGAGGATTATCCAGTAGTTAAAGAAGATTTAATTAATGAAGAATTAGAAGAGAAAATGGATTTAGTTCGTTCATTAATTAGTATTGGTAGAATGGTTCGGGAAGAAGCTAAAATAAAGGTTCGTCAACCACTTAAAGAAGCATTAATTGATGGTAAAAATGAAGAATTATTAAAAGATTTAATACCTTTAATTAAAGAAGAATTAAATGTTAAAGAGGTCTTATTTGTAAATGATCTTGGAGAATATATGAATTATACTCTTAAACCTAATTTTAAAGTAGTCGGTAAGATGTTAGGAGCTAAGATAAAAGATTTTGGAGTTCTTTTAGAGTCTTTAAGTAAAGAAGAAATTAGTAAATTAAATAATAATCTTACAATTAAAGTAGATTTAGATGGCGAAAATATAGAGGTAACAAGAGATATGGTGGATATTAGAATTACTTCTAAAGAAGGCTTTAATGTAGGAATGGAAAATAACAACTTTATTATTTTAAATACTGAGTTAACTCATGAATTGGTGCTTGAAGGTTTAGCAAGAGAGATTGTATCTAAAGTTCAGAATATGCGGAAAAATGAAGATTATAATGTAAGTGATAGAATTATTATTGATTATAATGGTGAAGATGAAATTAAAGAGGCAGTAGATACTTTCTTAGAATATATTAAAAATGAAACTTTGGCAGTAAATATTAATTTTAGAGAAGAACTTAAAAATGCTCTAGATATAAATGGACATGTAGTTAATATAATTGTAAAAAAGGCTTAGGCTTTTTTTATTTAGAGGTAAGTTATGCAGGAATATATGGATTTAATTGGCGAAATACCAGAGTTTTTAAAGAAATATTTAGAATTAGATATTATAAAAAGACTTAAAAAGGTTGGCTATTTTTGTGGGATGGATTATGCATCTAAAGATATTTATGATTTTTCTTATTATATTAGTAGGTATGATCACTCTTTAACAACGGCGCTTTTAGGTTGGCGATATACAAATGATAAAAAGATTGCGATAGCTTCTTTGTTTCATGATGTTGCAACACCTGCTTTTTCGCATGTGATTGATTATATGAATAAAGATTATTTAACTCAAGAATCAACAGAAGAAAAGACTATGGAAATATTAAGAAATGATAAAGATTTAAATTTATTATTAAAAGAAGATGGTTTAAATATAGATGATTTAGACTTTAAAAAATATTCAATTGTAGATAATAAAAGACCTAAATTATGTGTGGATAGATTAGATGGAATTATTCTTACAAGTCTTGCTTGGACTAAAAGTATGGAATTTAATAATATTAAAGAGATTTTAGATAGTATTGAAATATATAAGAATGAAGATTTAGAAGAGGAAATTGGTTTTAATAATGAGATAATATTAAAAAAAGTATTAGATTTTAATGAAAAGATTGATATATATTGTCACTCGAAAGAAGATACTTATATGATGATGTTACTTGCTGATATAACTAAAAGATTAATAGAAAACAAAATAACTTATGATGATTTATATAAGATTAATGAAGAAGAAGCAATAGATATGATTAAAAATCTTAGTTTAGAGAATAGAGAAGTTAAAGAAATGCTAGATAAATTTTTAAATATTAAAAAAGGGGATATTCCAAATTTAAATTTACCGGAAATTAAAAAAAGAGAGATTAGACCATTATATAGAGGAGTTAGATATGAAGTATTATAAATATAAGTTATTTGGCTTAGAACTTTTTATTGGAGAAGATAATGGTTACATAACTTATATTAGTTGTGATAAATTACCTGATAGTTATATTTTAGAAGAAACACCTTTAATATTAAAGACGAAAAAAGAGTTAGAAGAATATTTTTTCCATAAAAGAGAACATTTTGATATTCCGATTAAACTTGAAGGAACAGAGTTTCAAAAAAGAGTATGGAGGAAAATGCAAGAGATTCCTTATGGGAAAGTAGTCAGTTATAAGGAACTTGCTATATTAAGTGGTAGTCCTAAAGCGGCCCGAGCAATAGGTAATATTTGTCATAACAATAAGATATTAATAATCGTGCCATGTCACAGGGTAGTTGCAAGTAATGGTTTAGGAGGATTTGGACTTAGATTAGATGTTAAAGT
Organism: uncultured Bacilli bacterium; assembly: GCA_947630575.1. Taxonomy (GTDB): domain Bacteria; phylum Bacillota_I; class Bacilli_A; order RF39; family UBA660; genus Caccenecus. The sequence goes on along the minus strand of CANRIB010000015.1, from coordinate 10,661 downwards.
TAGATTGTTAGAATTAGAAGGTAATAATTTTTAGGTATCTTTAATAGTAAATTAAATAAAAAAAGAATAAAATAAATTAGGAGTAGAAATACTTCATTTTGCAAGTTATCTAGATATTTAAGGATAAATTTATAAGGAAATAATTATTAAAACTTTTTAGAAGCATGAAAAATGGCTTCTTTCTTTTATTTAGAAAAGAGATTGTATTTTTAAATTTTTTTTCGTATAATTAGATTAAGAGGTGATTAAGGAGATATGTGGGTATTGTGGCTGGTGGTAGTGGTGTTACTGACGGTGATTGAAGCCATGACAATAAATTTAGTAAGTGTATGGTTTATTGCTAGTGCACTTATTAGTTTATTTATGTCATTTGCAGTTGATTCATTTTATTTACAATTTGCAGTATTTGTAGGACTAGGAATTGTTTTAATGCTTCTTACTAGACCAATTTTAGTTAAAAAATTAGGAAAACAAGATGTTAAAACTAATTTAGACCGGGTAATTGGAATGGAAGGCATAGTTACAAGTGAAATTACAAGATTTAAAATTGGAGAAGTAAAAGTAGATGGTAAAAAATGGAGTGCAATTGCTGATGAAAAGGTTAAAGAGGGAGAGCATGTGGTAATAGAAGCTATTGACGGAGTGAAGTTAGTAGTTAGGAAAGGTGAAGTTTAATGGAAGTTTTTATTGCAATTTTAATATTAGTTGCAATTATTGTTATACCTAATATTAAAATAGTACCTCAAGCGAGGGCATATGTTATAGAAAGATTAGGAAGTTATTATGCAACTTGGCAAAATGGTTTACATTTTAAGATACCATTTGTGGATAGAGTAGCAAAGATTGTTTCTTTAAAAGAAACTGTTAAAGATTTTGCTCCCCAACCTGTTATTACCAAAGATAATGTAACAATGCAAATTGATACAGTTGTTTATTATCAAATTACAGATCCAAAGTTATATACTTATGGTGTCGATGCTCCAGTTTCAGCGATTGAGAATTTAACGGCAACAACTTTAAGAAATATCATTGGCGAGTTAGAGCTTGATCAAACACTTACTAGTAGAGATATAATTAATGGTAAAATGCGGGCTATATTAGATGAGGCAACAGATCCTTGGGGAATTAAAGTAAATAGAGTAGAAGTAAAAAATATTTTACCTCCTCGAGATATTCAAGAAGCGATGGAAAAACAAATGCGAGCTGAAAGAGAGAGAAGAGAAAAAATATTACAAGCTGAGGGTGAGAAAAAATCAAGTATCTTAATTGCTGAAGGAGAAAAAGAAAGTGCAATTTTAAGAGCAGAAGCCCAAAAAGAAAGTCAAATTAAGATTGCTGAAGGTGAGGCAGAAGCAATTTTAAAACTTAAAGAAGCTGAAGCTAAAGGAATAGAACTATTAAAAAATGCCAAAGCAGATAGTGCCGTTCTTACTTTAAAGAGTTTTGAAGCTTTAGGAAAAGTAGCGGATGGTCAAGCAACTAAATTAATTGTTCCTGCTAATTTACAAGATATTGCAACGTTTGGAACAACAATCGCGGAGGCTATAAAAGATAAGAAGTAACTTATCTTTTTAAATGTTATGATAAAACAACCAATTGAACCTTATTATAATAAAGATTCTAAAGTTTTAATATTAGGCTCTTTTCCTAGTATAGCTTCAAGAGAATTTGGCTTCTTTTATGCTCATCCCCAGAATCGTTTTTGGCCCACATTAGCTAATGTATTTAATACGGTTATAGATAGTGATATTGCTTCTAAAAAGGCTTTTTTAAAAAAATATAAAATTGCGCTTTATGATGTTTGTTATGAATGCGAAATAAAGGGTTCTAGTGATGCTAGTATTAAAAAAGTTATTCCTAGTGATATAGGAACAATTATTAAAAATAGTCAAATTAAAAAAATATTTATTAATGGAAAGTTAGCTTATAATCTCTATAATAAATTAATTAAAAATAAGATAAATATGGAAGCCATATGTTTACCAAGTACGAGCCCGGCAAATGCAAAATTTAGATTAGATGATTTAGTTTTGGAATATCAGGTAATTAAAGATTATTTAGATAAGAATATTTAATGTAAAGTAATAGCCAAATTATGTAAATTTATTAAAGTTATGCTTTAATATTTTTTTCATTCATGTTATACTGATGTATAGGGTGGAGATAATGATTAAAGAATTAAATAAGTTAGGATATACAAAAGTAGAATTATTAATAGTGGTAGTTTTAGTAGGAATTGTGGCATTTATCACAATTAATAAAACATCATATGCTTTTGCAATTGATAATACTGATTCAGTAGAAGAAGTTAAGAATTTAATTGAATTACAAGCAGAAGATTATGCGATGGATAATTTAGATTTATTTAAAGAAACAGATACTAATTATATTATTGTAGATGATTTAGTAGAAGCTGGCTATATGATTGGAGATAATAAAGGGTTAGTTATTGATCCATCTAATTCTTCTAAGAGTTATAATGATAATAAAATTAAATTAGAATATAATAAAGATAAAAATAAAGTTGTAGCAACACTTATAGACTAAAAATCAATAAAACTGTCAATAGTTTTTGAAAATGTCTCAAAAAATTTTAAACATAAACGGGAAAAATCTCGTTTTTGTTTACCATAAATTTAAGCATATTGATGTTTATAATGTGATTTTTGTAATTGCCTTTTAAATGAAGCCAGTTTCCATGGGTGTGACATTGGAGGAATATATTTTTTCTTAACTTTAATTTCTTTAATTACATCAAATTCTTTAGATATAGATGTATTCCTTTTTAATTTTCTTAATTCATAAACTTTTTCATCAATAGCAACTAATAAGTCACCATTAAAAGCTTTAATAACTAAACATTCAGTTTTAGGCATAAAGCATTTTAATTCATTATCTAAATATGGTTGGTAGTATTCTTTATTAAATTTAATAGCATTACCATTATCAATTTTTCTAGGAGTTAAAACGGCTAAAGTATAGTTGATTTTTTCTATAGAAGGTGAAGTTTCAAATACTTTAGGAAACTTTTTATAATCTAAAGCAAACTCTTTATTGAAACTAGGAACAAATACTTCAATAAGATACTTATTTGCATCTTCAATAGTTGTAATATTATTAAACCTTAATTCTTGAACTAATCTGCCTTGAAAAGTACCATTAGTTCTTTCTATTAACCCTTTTGCTTGAGAAACAGAGGAGGTTTCTAAAGCAATTCCTAATTGTTTACAAGCATAACCATATTGAGTTAAAACATCTTTTTCACTAGTTCTTTTATCAGGATTTAAAGAAATGTAATTAAACACAGTTCTATTATCAGTAAAGAACTTATAAGGGATGCCATATTTAGTTAATATTTGATATAATACATGATAATAACCATTTAAAGTTTCCTGTTTATCAAACCAAGCTCCAACAATAGTAGAAGTAGCTTTATCAATAGCAAGATGTAAACAAGTTTTATTTTCGCCAAACCACTTATGAATAGAACCATCTTGTTCAATTATTTCACCAAAATATTTAGGCTTTTCACCTCTAGGGTGAGAATCTTCTAAAGCGACTTCGTGATTAACAATTTCGTTTATTTGTTCTTCAGACATTGCTAAATTAATTTTCTTTTCTTGAAGTAATTTTTGTTTAGCAAATTCTCTTTTAGTTTTTTTTCTAGCTTTTGGAGATAATATACCTTCTCTAGTCAATATATTATAAATAAACTTATAAGAAACTTTAATATTTTCTTTTTCTTCTAAAAACTTTTTAAAATGATAAAAATTAAAATCATAGTATTTATTCTTATAAAGTAGTATAATATTCTCGGAGATTGACTTATCTAAAGCTTTTGAAGGGATATGGCCACGGTTACCGTGGACAAAGCCAGATTTGCCTTTCTCCTTATAAATGATAATAAGACGATTAATTTGTCTTCTTGATATACCGAGTTTTTTACTAGCTCGATTTTTGTTACCATTATGATCAACTAATTCTTTGATAACTTCATATTTTTCTTTTTCTTTCATTCTTAATTCTACCTTTCTCAATTTATGTCACCTCAAGTGACATATAATATATTAGTTTTGAGACAAAATCAAATACTAACACTTAAGACATTATCATATATTAATCATACACTTATAGACTAAAAATCAATAAAACTGTCAATAGTTTTTGAAAATGTCTCAAAAAATTTTAAACATAAACGGGAAAAATCTCGTTTTTGTTTACCATAAATTTAAGCATATTGATGTTTATAATGTGATTTTTGTAATTGCCTTTTAAATGAAGCCAGTTTCCATGGGTGTGACATTGGAGGAATATATTTTTTCTTAACTTTAATTTCTTTAATTACATCAAATTCTTTAGATATAGATGTATTCCTTTTTAATTTTCTTAATTCATAAACTTTTTCATCAATAGCAACTAATAAGTCACCATTAAAAGCTTTAATAACTAAACATTCAGTTTTAGGCATAAAGCATTTTAATTCATTATCTAAATATGGTTGGTAGTATTCTTTATTAAATTTAATAGCATTACCATTATCAATTTTTCTAGGAGTTAAAACGGCTAAAGTATAGTTGATTTTTTCTATAGAAGGTGAAGTTTCAAATACTTTAGGAAACTTTTTATAATCTAAAGCAAACTCTTTATTGAAACTAGGAACAAATACTTCAATAAGATACTTATTTGCATCTTCAATAGTTGTAATATTATTAAACCTTAATTCTTGAACTAATCTGCCTTGAAAAGTACCATTAGTTCTTTCTATTAACCCTTTTGCTTGAGAAACAGAGGAGGTTTCTAAAGCAATTCCTAATTGTTTACAAGCATAACCATATTGAGTTAAAACATCTTTTTCACTAGTTCTTTTATCAGGATTTAAAGAAATGTAATTAAACACAGTTCTATTATCAGTAAAGAACTTATAAGGGATGCCATATTTAGTTAATATTTGATATAATACATGATAATAACCATTTAAAGTTTCCTGTTTATCAAACCAAGCTCCAACAATAGTAGAAGTAGCTTTATCAATAGCAAGATGTAAACAAGTTTTATTTTCGCCAAACCACTTATGAATAGAACCATCTTGTTCAATTATTTCACCAAAATATTTAGGCTTTTCACCTCTAGGGTGAGAATCTTCTAAAGCGACTTCGTGATTAACAATTTCGTTTATTTGTTCTTCAGACATTGCTAAATTAATTTTCTTTTCTTGAAGTAATTTTTGTTTAGCAAATTCTCTTTTAGTTTTTTTTCTAGCTTTTGGAGATAATATACCTTCTCTAGTCAATATATTATAAATAAACTTATAAGAAACTTTAATATTTTCTTTTTCTTCTAAAAACTTTTTAAAATGATAAAAATTAAAATCATAGTATTTATTCTTATAAAGTAGTATAATATTCTCGGAGATTGACTTATCTAAAGCTTTTGAAGGGATATGGCCACGGTTACCGTGGACAAAGCCAGATTTGCCTTTCTCCTTATAAATGATAATAAGACGATTAATTTGTCTTCTTGATATACCGAGTTTTTTACTAGCTCGATTTTTGTTACCATTATGATCAACTAATTCTTTGATAACTTCATATTTTTCTTTTTCTTTCATTCTTAATTCTACCTTTCTCAATTTATGTCACCTCAAGTGACATATAATATATTAGTTTTGAGACAAAATCAAATACTAACACTTAAGACATTATCATATATTAATCATACACTTATAGACTAAAAATCAATAAAACTTGATTTTTTTTTCAAGTAGTAGTATAATACTCGTGTTTTAAGGAGGTGCACTATGAAGAATAGTGAGATTATAGAAGTAAAATTAAGAAATTTAACTTTTATTGTGATATTTGGCTTTGTTATTACTTTAGCGTTAATTATAGGTCTTTATGTTAAAGATGGAAAAACTGATAGAGGTACAACAGATACAACAGGAAATAATACAACTGATACTAGTGAAAATTATGATGTAAGTAAAATGAATGAAGTTTCAGTTAGTGAAGCAGTTAAGTTATTTGATGAAAAGGGAACAAGTATTTTATATATTGGACGTAGTAATTGTTCACATTGTGTAGAAACTGTACCAGTTTTAAATGAAGTTCAAGAAGAACTTGGATATACTACACAATATTTAGATTTAGGAAAATTAATGCAAGAAAATTATTATTATGATGAAGATGATAAAGAAACTAAATTAAATTGGGCAGGAGTACAAAAAGAAATTAAACCTTTGACAGATTTAATTACAGTTGAGGGTAAAGCTAATGATGAAGAAGGAAAAATTGGAGAATTGTTCTATAATAGAGGATTTACTCCAGTGGTAGTAATCATTAAAGATGGTAAAAATGTCGATGGTTTCATTGGCTATAAAAATAAAGACGCTTTAACAGAATTAGTAAAAAAATATTTATAATTTCTTAATTTTAGAAATATTTAAACATTAAAGTGATGAAATTTATTCATCGCTTCTTTTTTTGCCAAAATTTAGGAACAAAAACAAATATTTAAGACATGGAACGACAAATTTTGGAGTTTTAATGTGCTATTATAGAAAGCATTCTTCTTTAGAAAGGATGTTGGAAGTAATGCAGGAAGAATTGAAATCGTTAGAACAAGAATTAAAAAGAATAAAAGATTTAGGGTATGTTAAAAATGTGAAAAAAGGAAAAAATGGGGAATTGGCAACTTTTTTTAAAATTTTAAAGGATAGAAATATTTGTCAGATGGTTGATTTAAAATTAAAAAAAGATTTTACTAGAAATTATATGACAATCTTTAATGCTAAGCCGGTATATAAAGGGAAAAATGATGTCAAAAGATTATGGGAGAAATATGGTTATTTTGAAAATAATGATAGAAGAAAAAAAGTATTGAAAACTTCAGTACAGGCTAACTGTTCAACTTTGGTGGGTAATCGGTTTTTGTTTAAGTTAAAAATTGATTATGAAAATGAGAAGATATTTTTATTAGTATTTGATAGAGCTTTTCAATTATTGGAATGTAGCTCGGGTTGGACTTTTGATTCACTTAGGGAAATCTATGATAAAAAAAGAAAATATTTGGTTTTAATTAGAGCTTGGGAGCAAGTAATAGAGAAAAATAGACATTATAGGTATTATGATTATTATGTTTGGCAATTAAAGAGCTTTGAGGAATTTCTTAAGTTAATTGAAGATGGTACTATTAGGGTTACTTTTAAAGTTGATTTTCACAGGAAAGAGCCTAAAATTGGTTTAATTGATGATAAAGGGGTTAGTTTTGAAATACAGGAATTAGAATTAGAAAGGTTATATAATAAGGGTTAGTATGGTTAATAAAGATTTAGAATTATTAAAATATGAATTTGAGAAAATAAGAAAAAGAGGGTATATTAAAGCAACAAGAGAAGGGCTTTCGGGGATTGGGAAAACTTTTGAGGATTTGTTGGGTAAAAAAGAAGATAATAATTTTTTGCCGGATTATCATGGAATTGAAATAAAAACTAAGATGGGATATACAAAGGCTTTAATAACTCTTTTTAATTTAACTATTAAAGGGGAAGAAGAGTTACAAACGAAAAGACTTCGAGATACATATGGATATCCTGATAAGAATAATCCTCAGTTTAAATCATTGCATTGTAGTTTCTTTGGGCATGTTTATACATTGGTAGCTAATAGATATTTATTTAAAGTTAAGGTTAGTTATGAGGCTCAGAAAGTTTATTTAATTATTTTAAATACTTTTTATGAAGTGTTAGAAAGTGATTGTTATTGGGATTTTGCGGAGCTTAAGTATCGTTTAGAAACTAAATTGACTTATCTTGCTTTTGTTAAAGCTTGGCCTAAAAAACTTAAAAATGAAACATATTATCGTTATTATAGTATGAGGTTATATAGGCTTAAATCATTTGATACGTTTCTTAAATTGATTGAAAAAGGTGTTATTAGAATTACTTTTAGGATAAGCAGTTATAAATCAGGGGAATGGATGGGGTTTGTTAGAGATAGAGGAACTTGTTTTCAAATAGATGAGAAAAATTTAGAATTGCTTTTTGATGAAATAGAATAAGGTTAGGGGACCTAGGAGTTGCAGGCATGATAAAAAGTCATCTTGTGGATGACTTTAAATTCAAATCTGGTCGAGAAGACAGGATTTGAACCTGCAACCCCTTGGTCCCAAACCAAGTGCACTACCAAATTGTGCTACTTCTCGAATTATATGGTGCGCCCTAAGGGAGTCGAACCCCTAACCTTTAGATCCGTAGTCTAACGCTCTATCCAATTGAGCTAAGGGCGCATCCGTTAGTGCACTTGTTTAAATGCATATTCATTATATTATAATTATATGCAAAAATCAAGAAGTTTTTGATAATATCTTACTTTTTCACAATAAAAGTAGGGACCATTGGGGTTAATCAAGATTTTTACCAAGTATTTTATCAATAGAATAATGGTATTTTTTAGCTAGTTCAACTAAGACGATAGTTAAGATTAAAGATTTGCTGTTTTCATAACGATTCCATGTTGGTTGATTAATATTTAATTCATCGGCTATTTTGGTTTGAGTTAAAGATTTTTTTAGGCGAATCTTTTTTAAGTTTTCACCAGTTACTTTTATTTTAATGTCAGGTTTGGCATTAGCATATCTTTTTTTATTATTAAAACCAACAACATAATCGATGGAAACGTCAAAATAATTACAAAAATCATTTAATCGTCTTAAAGGAATTGTGTCGGTACCACATTCCCACATACTATATGAGCCTTTAGTTACGCCTAATACTTTGGCAATATCTTTTTGTTTATATCCTTTTTCTTCTCTTAATTCTTTCATTCTTGGAAATTGCATACTTATCCCATCTCCAATACTAATTTTCTCAAAAAATATGCAATTATTTATAATTTGGAGTTTATATGTATAATATTTTACAATTGGACAATTATATGATAAAATTGTGCTAGGTGATTGTAATGAAGAGCAAATACTTTGAAGATATTTTTAATGAGTTAAAAGATAAAATAGAATATGATAGTGATGTTGATGCTCTTTATGTAGTTATAAATAAAATGTTAGATATAGATGTAAATATGGCTGTTGATTGGTGGAAATATTTACTTTACACATATGATTTTAATAGATTAAGAAAAGAAATAGATTTTAAAGGAATAATTTATGATATGCCTTTAGAGTTATTAAAAAGGGGATTGTGGGAAGAATTTTGGAAAGTGCGAAGTAGTTTAGATTTAGATAAAATAAGTGTACTTGACGATAAGGTTTTTAATGTATATAAAGATTCTGTAATTAAAGAAACTTTAGAATTTATGATAATGGAAAATGAAGTAGAAAAAGAAAAAGAATTTATTAATTATATTCTTAAAAAGGAAAGTATTTCAAGAGAGATATTTGATTTAACAGATTTTGTTAAAATGATTATTATTATGCATTTAAAGTATGATAGAATAGATATAGCGTGGTTGATTAGTTTGACAGAATATCCTAAGGATAATAAAGATAAAGCAAAACTTAAAACTTTACTTATTGATTATATTTAAAAATATGGATATAATAAATATAGAGGTAAAGTATGAAGTATTTTTTAGCATTAGATAGAGGACCATATCAAAAGATTGATAGAAGATATTTAAAATTAGATTTAGAAGTATTGGGAGAAGATATAAATAAATCTTTAAATAGAGATAATAATTTGAAAGAATTATGTACTTTTACAATGAGTTTTTTAAATGAAACATTGTTAAAACAATTGTTATATGCTAAAGGAATACTGCGTTTAGAAGATAAATATTATAGTTTGAAGATTGTTTATAAAAGAAATTATAAGGGAAAAGAAATTATTAAAGCGTTAGATGTTCCTTATAAAAAACATGAAAAATATTTTAAATTTGAAAGTTTAGCAATGATAATTAAAGATAATGCATGGAAATCGAAAGAGTTTTTTAGGGCTTTTTTAAGTTTTTTTGAGCAAGATAGTTTTAAAAAAGAAGAGTTTTATATGCTTAGAGAAATGGAATTTTTAAATTTGGAAGAAAATATTTTATATGATAGAATTAGAGCTTTTATAAATGCTAGATGTGAAGTTAGAGGGAAAAATAAACATTTGAATTTTCGGAAATTGTATGAAATAGCTATGTTGGTTGCAAAACTTGATAATGGAAGAGAGGAAAATCAAGTTAAGAAATTAGACGATGTTTTAGATATAGAGCATTTAAGTGAGGTCCAAAAATTTGAATTGGAAGAATGGCAGGATAGATTAAAGCAAGATGAAGAACCAATGCGACAATTAAAATTATTTTAATGTAAAGAAATGTAAAAAAGTTTAGGTTAATCTTCTATGAATTAAAAATATTTAGTATTATATTATTAGTAAAGGGAGGGTGGAGCTATGTTATATCCATCAATAGATAAATTATTAAATGTTGTTGATTCAAAGTATATTTTAGTTCATGTATCTTCTAAGCGAAGTAAACAAATGCTTGAAAATAGACATTTTCAAATGAGAGAGAAAGATTATGTGAATAAAAAAGAACTTGGAAGAGCATTAGAAGAAATCGAAAAGGGTTTAGTAAAAATTATTTAATTTGGTGAATTCTCAAAGTAAATGCAACAGGCAAAGCCAGTAATTATAAGTCTCAAAGAAAAAGCAACAAAAAAATTTA
>CANRIB010000014.1 GCA_947630575.1 uncultured Bacilli bacterium | reverse complement strand
CAAAAGAGATATTATACAGCATAATTTTGGTGAAATTTCTAATAATGATATGGTGAAATTTTAAAAAAGGATTAACACAGTTTAAAATTTAAGTAGACAAATTAAAGAAAAAATAGTATAATTAGTAACAGTTATTTAACTTTAATTTTTTTGAAAGGAAGATTTTAATGAAAAATGATAATATCACTACGTCTATTGTCGCTTTAGGTGGTTTAGGCGAAGTTGGTAAGAATATGTATGTGGTAACACATAATAATGAAATAATAATTATTGATGCAGGAGTTATGTTTCCAGAAGATGATTTACTCGGAATAGATTATGTTATTCAGGATGTTACTTATTTAAAACAAAATGAAGATAAAATTAAAGGATTAGTGATAACTCATGGACATGAAGATCATATTGGAGGTATTTCTTTTCTTTTAAATAGTGTCAACATTCCAAAGATTTATGCTTCTAAAATCGCGGCTGATTTAATTGTTAAAAAACTGGCCGATAGAAATATTAATTATGATAATATTGAAATTGTAACAGAAGATTCTATTATTAAAACAAAATATTTTACGGTGGAATTTGTGGCAACAACCCATTCAATTCCTGGTTCTTTTGCCATTGCTATTCATACGCCTAATGGAACTATATTTGAAACAGGAGATTTTAAGTTTGATTTAACCCCTATTGGACCAATGGCAAATATTCATAAAATGGCGGAGTTAGGTAAAAAAGGTGTTACTCTCCTTTTAAGTGATTCTACTAATGCTTTATCACCGGGATTTTCAAAAAGTGAATCAAGTGTTGATGAAGCTTTAAATGATATTGTATCAAGACATTATGGAAGAGTTATTATTGCTACTTTTGCTTCTAATATTTTTAGAATTAAACATATTGTCGAAACTTGTAGAAAAAATAATCGAAAAATAATTATTTTTGGACGTTCTATGGAAACAAGTATTGAACTGGCTATAAATAATGGCTTAATTGAAGATAAATCTATATTTATTGATAATAATCAAGCTAAAAGTTTAAAAAAGAAAGAAATATGTATTCTTTGTACTGGAACTCAAGGGGAACCTTTAGCTGCTTTATCAAGAATAGCAAATGGGGTTCATAAACAAATTACTTTAATGCCTGATGATTTAGTAGTATTTTCTTCTTCCCCTATTCCAGGTAATGCGGCTAGTATAAATAGAGTTATAAATAAATTATATTTAAAGGGAGTAAAAGTTTATACAAATAAAACATTTAATGATGTTCATACTTCAGGACATGCAAAAGAAGAAGAACTTAAATGGATGCTTAGAATTATTAATCCAAAATATTTTATGCCGATGCATGGAGAATATAGGATGTTAAAACAACATGGACAAATTGCAGAAGCTTGTGGTATTCCGAAAGAAAATATCTTTATTTGTAAAAATGGCGATGTTATTAATTTAAATAAAGGTGTAGTTTCTAGAGGTGATACTGTTAAAAATGGCGATGTTTATGTTGATGGATCAAGAATTGGAGATATCGGTTCTCAAGTTATTAAAGATCGTAAGTTAATGTCGAGTGATGGTATATTAGTAACTATTTTAAATATTAATACTTTAACAAGACAATTACTTATTAAACCAAATGTTACTACTAGAGGATTTATTATGGTTAATGAAAATCCAGAGTTAATAAGTAAAATAGAACATAAAATATCAGATATAGTTACAAAGTGTCTTAGTGTTGCACCTTATAATTATACAGATTTAAAAAATCAAATTATTTTAGAGTTATATCCTTTTATTAATGAACTTACAGGTAGAAGACCAATTATTTTACCTGTTATTATGGAAGTTAATAGAGCTTAAAACAAGCAAAAACAAGCTTGTTTTTTTAATTACGATATACAGGCTGTCTTAATTTGCCATCGGTAGTTTTTTCTAAATAACTTACTAATACTTTATATATTGGTCTTACAAAATTTACTTCTTCATTATAATTAGTTAGAATATTTTTTCTTTTACTTAATTTTAATAATTTCTTAATTATATCAGTATTGGGCATAACACTTACTTTACCAACATAATACCATTTTTTATTTTTATATTCACCTAATATTAAACTATATTTGTTAGTATTAAAAATAAAGCCATGAACATAAAAATATTCTTCTTTAACATTTTTAATTTTTAGCCAATTATCAACTCTTTTTCCAGGATAGTATATACTATCTTTTTCTTTGGCTATGATGCCTTCTAAGTTTAATTTTTTTACTTCTTTAAATAATTTAGGACCATTTTTGTATGTTTTAGATTTAATAAAATAATTAGTATTTCGATATTTATTTAAATATTTTTGACGTTTTTCTAAAGGTAATTCTATTAATTTTTTATTTTCATATAAAATATCAAAGGCAATAAAAGTAACTGGTATTTCTTGCTGTAATTCTTGGATACGAGTTAAGTTTTTTTGATTGTTTCTTTCTTGAAGTTTTTTAAAACTTGTTTTTGAATTTTTTATAGCAACGATTTCTCCATCAAATATTACTTTTTTAGTACCAACAAGTTTTTGAATATTTTTTAATTCGGGATAAGTACTAGTTAAATCATTGCCATTTCGACTTTTAATTACAAATTCATCTTTACTAGCATAGATAATAGCTCTAATACCATCAAATTTTAGTTCATAAAGATATTTTTCATCTTGAAATGGTTTTGATACTTCTTTTAAAAGCATAGGTTTTAAATTTTTATCGTTAAACATTTCTTAAACTCATTTCTAGGGCTGTCATTAAATCTTTAATATTCTTTCCTTCTTTTAGTTTAGGTTTTTTTATCTTTTTACCATCAAGTTTTAAGTCTATGGCTTTTTTTATTTCGACTTGATATTCATCGATTAATTCTTCAGGTTTAAATTTAATTTTTAGAGAATTGATTAAGGCAACAGCTAAGTCTAATTCTTTTTTGGTAAATTTGGCTTCACTAGCTAAATCAGGAATATTTATTTCTTCTAAAAAATATAAAGTGTTCATAATTAAACCATCATCGGTTAAGCGTAAAATACAATAATAAAATTTAGTACTAATAATGGTTTTAGCAAGAGCTATTTTATTTGTTTTAGCTAAAGCGGCTTTAAATAAACTAAAGGATTTACTTTTAGATGATGTTGTTATAATGTAACTTTTTTCTAAAAATATGGGATCTACTTCTTTTATATCTGTAAAACCAATAATTTCAATGTTTTTTTCATCTTCACTTTTAATGTTATCTAGTTCTTCTTTAGTTAATGTTATATAGTCGTCTTTAGCATATTCATAACCTTTAATTATATCAGCTTGTTTAACCTCTTTTTTACAGTGAGGGCAATACTTTACATATTTAATACGAGATAAACATTTTTTGTGTAATTGATTAAATGATATATCATTATTTTTAATAAGCGGATTAATATTTACAGGAATATTTACTAGGCCAAAAGATATTGAAGTTTTTTTCATGTTATTCACCTACTATTAGAGTGGATTAAATCTCTGGAAATATGCACTTACTTTTGCATGAAAAAAAGAAGCTTATCTTGCTTCTTCAATTGCTCTTGTTTCTCTAATAACATTAATTTTAATAGTTCCTGGATATTGCATTTCGGATTCAATTCTTTCTTTAATATCACGAGCCATTTTGAAACTTTTAGCATCATCTACTTCGTCGGGTTTTACCATGACACGAATTTCACGTCCGGCTTGAACGGCAAAAGTTTTTTCAACACCTTCAAAAGAATTACCTATTTCTTCTAATTGAGTCAATCGTTTCATGTAGTTATCCATAGTATCATTACGGGCTCCTGGTCTGGCAGCAGATAATGTATCGGCAATCTCTACTAAAACCGAGATAATATAGTTAGCATCTTTATCCCCATGATGAGATTCTATTGCATTTAAAACAACTTCATCTTCATGGAATTTACGAGCTAAATCAGCACCAATTTCAACATGACTTCCCTCAACTTCAAAATCAATGGCTTTACCTATGTCATGTAAAAGTCCTGCTCTTTTAGCTAAAGCAACATTTTCGCCTAATTCTTGAGCCATTAAACCAGTTAAGTTAGCTACTTCAATGGAATGTTGTAAAGCATTTTGACCATAGCTAGAACGATATTTAAGTTTACCAACTAAATTAATTAGTTCGGGTTCCATTTTGCCAATACCTAAATCATAAACAGCTTGATTTCCAACATCCATGATTTTAGTATTAATATCTTTAGTTACTTTATCATAAACTTCTTCAATACGGGCAGGATGAATACGACCATCTTTAATTAATGTTTCAATGGTTACTTTGGCAATTTCTCTTCTTAAGGGATCAAATGAAGAAATAACTATGGCTTCTGGGGTATCATCAATAATTAAATCAACACCGGTTACAGATTCTATAGTCCGAATATTTCTTCCTTCACGACCAATCAATCGGCCTTTCATTTCATCGTTTGGTAAGTCAATGGTACTTACAGTTTGTTCACTTGCCATATCTTCAGCGTAACGTTCCATACTGGCAACAATTATTTGTTTTGCTTTTTCATGAGCTTCTAATTTAGCAACACGTTCAGTTTCTTTAATATAGTCAACAATTTCTCTTGACATATCTTCTTCAACACGTTTCATAATTAAATCATGAGCTTTTTCTTTTGAGAATTTAGCTATTCTTTCTAATTCGGCTAATTCTTGTTTTAAGAGTTCATCCATTTTAAGCTCTTTTTCTTGTATTTCTTTTTGTTTGGCTAATAAATTATTTTCTTTATCATCTAAAACTGTATCTCTTTTTTGAAGTATTTCTTCTCTTTTATCAAGTGATGACTCTCGTTGCATAAGACGAGTTTCATTTTCTTTTATTTCAGCTTTCTTTTCTTTTATTTCTCTTTCAGTTTCTTGTTTTAAACGATGAGATTCTTCTTTTAATTCCATTAAAGAATCTCTTTTATGTTTATCGGCTTCTATTTTAGCATCTTCAATTAATTTATTAGCTTTATTTTCATTTTGATTACTTTTAATTACATTAGTAATTACCATAATCATAAACCCAAGAAAAAATCCAATTACAAGAGTTAAAATGGACATTAAATTAAAATCCATTTTAAAATCTCCTATTCCAATAGATATAATCATCTATAATTTAATTATAATGGTTATTTTAAAAATGTGCAAGGAAAAAATGGTAGTTTTTTTAACTTACCATTTTATTATTATTCTTTAGAATCTTTTTTGGTTTCATTAAATCCATAGTGTTCACGAACTTTTTTTTCTATTTCATCACGTAAGGCGGGATTTTCTTTTAAATATATTTTAACATTTTCTTTGCCTTGACCAATCTTTTCACCATTGTAGGCATACCAGGCGCCACTTTTTTCCATGATATCTAAAGATGAGGCAATATCAATTAATTCTCCTTCTCGGGAAATTCCTTCACCATACATGATATCGACCGTGGCAGATTTAAATGGAGGGGCAACTTTATTTTTGACAACTTTAATATTGGTTTTGTTGCCGATTATTTGATCGCCCATTTTTATTTGTTCAGAACGTCTTATATCAAGTCTAATCGTAGCGTAAAATTTTAAAGCACGGCCTCCAGGAGTAGTTTCAGGATTTCCAAACATAACCCCTACTTTTTCTCTTAATTGGTTTATAAATATGGCTGTGGTTTTAGTTTTATTAATGGTTCCAGAAAGTTTTCTTAAGGCTTGGGACATAAGTCTTGCTTGAAGGCCAACATGGGAATCACCCATTTCCCCATCTATTTCGGCTTGAGGTACTAAGGCGGCAACCGAATCTATAACAATAATATTGACAGCTTCACTTCTAACTAATGCTTCACAAATTTCTAAAGCTTGTTCGCCCGTATCGGGTTGAGATAATAATAGTTCATTAATATCTACTCCTAAAGCTTTAGCATATACGGGATCTAAAGCATGTTCAGCATCTATAAAAGCGGCTCTTCCTCCAAGTTTTTGAACTTCGGCGATGGCTTGCAACGCGATAGTAGTTTTTCCAGATGATTCAGGTCCATATATTTCTATAATACGGCCTTTAGGAAAACCTCCAACACCTAAAGCTATATCTAGTGCAAGAGAGCCACTGGAAGTAACATCTATTTTAGTATGTTCATCACTTCCTAATTTCATAATAGCTCCAGCACCAAATTGTTTTTCAATGTCGGCAAGAACTTGTTCCAACGCCTTATCTTTATTCTTTTCTTCTTTTATTTGTTTCATAATTATTTCCTTTCCATTAGTGCATCTTAAATTTATCATAAAAAAAAGTTTTTGTCAACATGTTTTCGAACAAATGTATTACAATATGCTTTTTTAGCTAGTAATTAAAGGAAAATATATTTACATTATGGGGTTGTCGTGTTAAAATTTTAATGAAGGTGGTAAATAATGAATAATATTTATGAAACAGATATGGCTAAAGCTTTTTCCATTGAAAATTATCATGGGACTAAAGAAGAAAAAATTGCTCTAAGAGATTTAGCAGCTGAAATGTCTTTAGTAACAGAAATAAGCTTTGGAGAACCGGGAGAATCTAAAAGTAACTTTGCTAGAATCTTTAATAGTTTATTAAATTTGGATGTTGAAGATTTAGAAAAAGGTGGCTATTTACTAGTTGAAAAACTATTTAAAATTAAGCCTGAGGCATATATGGATTATGGAAGTGCTAGTTTATGGTATCAATCTAATAAGGCACAGTTTGATGTTGCTTATGAAGCTATTTTGCAATATATGAGAGATAACTATCCAGAACTTTTACCTCAAACTAGATAATTAATCTAGTTTTTTGGCATTTAAACTAGGTATTTGCATATAATTTATTTGACATATTGAAAAAAATGTGTATAATTATTAGTGCAAGTACATGGCAGTGTTACTTCTTATTTATAATGTGTTTACTACCTATTGGTGTAAAAGTACTTTGGACTGCCCTAAGGAAATTATTTAAGTAAACTCCCTATAAAAAGATTTAACAATTCCTTTGTATTTAGATTAATAGAAAGGAGAATATTAAATGGCAAGATATACAGGACCTGCTTATCGTAAATCTAGAAGACTTAATTTTTCTACTTTAGAAAATGGAAAAGATTTAGCACGTCGTCCATATGCGCCTGGTCAACATGGTAATGATCGCCGTAAGAAATTAAGTGAATATGGTGTACAGTTACAAGAAAAACAAAAAGTTAGAACTATGTATGGCTTAAATGAAAAACAATTTAGAAGATTATTTGAAAAAGCTTCTAAAATGAAAGGCGTAACTGGTGAAAATCTACTTAGATTATTAGAATCTCGTTTAGATAACTTAGTATTTAGAATGGGACTTGCTAATACTAGACGTGGAGCTAGACAAGTTGTTAATCATGGGCATATAACTGTTAATGGTGTAAAGGTTGATATTCCTTCTTATTCTTGTAAGCCTGGAGATGTTATTGCAGTAAAAGAAAATTCTTTAGATCATCCAGCAATTAAAGCCGCTATGGAAGCTAGAACTAGTTTACCAGCATATGTTTCTTTTGATAAGAATAAAATGGCTGGAACTTATGTAAGACTTCCTGAAAGAAGTGAATTAAATTCTGAAATTAATGAATCATTAATCGTTGAATTCTATAATCGTTAAAAATTCACTAAAAAAGTATGGTTATAAAATAAAAGTAGACATAAAATTGTTTACTTTTTTTATTAATAAAAAAGAGTAAATTTTCATTTACTCAAAATTTTAAAAATATTATATTTTTTTTATGACTGATTTTTTTCTTAAAAATAATAAAGCTAAAATACAACCACTTATAATAGTAAATATGGGTAAAATTACTCCTGTATCGGGATTTTTTATCTCATCATTATTTGATTCATTTGAACTATTATTGGGGATATTTTCATTAGAATTACTAATAGAACTACCCTTTGTAGTTACTTTAAGAATATCGCTATATTTAGTGCCACCTTCAACTATAGTTTTATAATAATATGTAGTTCCTTTTTTTAATTCTTTATCAACAAATCCAATTTCACCAGAACAATTTACAGCCATATCAGATATTTTGGTGTACTCTCCATCTTCGCTTTGGGAACGATATATATAACAGTAAACAGTATCATCAGAATTAGTATAGCGTATATGAGGATATAAAGTTACTGAGTTTTCAGTAATATCTTTTGCTTCTAGGCTGGGAGTTAAACTATTTATTAATTCTTTATTGGGATCTTCTTCGGAATCATCAACTCCATATTTAGTCATTAAAGTCGTAATTTTATCTGTGTCTAAAGATATTTTAAAATATCTAATGACTTCCCCATTCATATACCAATTACCATCTTCTGAGCTTCCACTTAAGTTATATGATTCTGTTGTTAATTCAAGGCCATATTCTTCATAAGTATAATTAGCATTTTCTGATATTGTTTTGTTTTCGAAACCGCTTAAATCAAATATAGAGTCCATAATTCCATATATAATAATATAAGTAAATATATCTTCCGTCACAAATTCAGGTGTAATAACTGTAGAACGATTATCATATTCAATATATTCATCTGTATATTTAAAAGTTAGTATTTTTTCTGTATCTTGATAAATATCTAAATTTTGGTTTGAACTATCGATGTAAGTTGTAATATTAGTTCCTAATTCATTAATATCTTTAATAATACTAGAGTTATTAAATCCTGTTTCTACTTCGTTAATAGTTAACGTTTCTGCATACACATTACTAATTGAATTAAAAAACACAATTCCTATCAAAAAAACTAATATTATTTTTTGAGCTTTTTTTCGCCAAAAGTTTGTCATTAATAATCCCTCTTTTTATATAAAAAAGTATAACATATATTTTTAAAATTTACAATATTTATAAAAATATTTACATTATAACTATTATAGTTTAAAATTTGTTAATTGTTTATTAAATATATTTTTTATAAAGAAAAAAGAATGATAAAATGTGATTAACACTCTTTAAATAAACTAACTTTCTTTAATCATTTTAACAATAGTCATTTCTTTAGTATTTATTTTATCTATGACATAATTTATATCATCAATAGTTATATTTTCATATACTTCTTTTAAATTATCAAGAATATATCCATAATAAATTAAATAGTTTTGAAGAATATTATTAACATTTTCAGTTGATTCATAACTAGTTACTAAATTAGCTATAGAAGAATTAATTTTTCTTTTTAAGTCTTCTTCGTCTATTTCTAAATTATTTAGTTTTTTAATAATGCGTTTAATACTTTCATCTAAATATTTGCTTTCTAAAGTTATATCAATAATTATATGATTATCTTGAACTATTCTATTTGCATTTAAATAAGTGATTAAACCTTCTTGTAATAATTCTTCTTTTAAATCTGATGTATCACCAAAGTTACTAGCTAAAATAATACTTAAAATAATATTTAATTTAACATCATCAATATCTTTAAAATTTTTTTTGTCTAGTTTTAAACCAATTTTTGCTTTAGGAACTTCAACACAGGCATTTATTATTTGTTCTTTTTTGACAACATGATTGGGTTCTTTAGTTTTTATTATAGTAGGTTTTAAATATACATCAATATTTTTTTTAGCTAAGTTTTCATTAACTATTTTTTCTATTTCATAGGGATTAACATTACCTGTAACAATTAAAAACATATTTTCAGGATGATAAAAGGCTTTATATATAAGTTCAATATCTTTTAGGTCAATATCTTTAATATCATCTACTTCTCCGGTGATTAAGTTTTTAAATTTTTCTTTATGATAGATACATTTATTAAATTCATTATATAATCTATTAAAAGGTTGGTCTTTACCCATGTTTATTTCAGAAGTTATTATGCCCTTTTCTTTTTTTATAGTTTCTTTAGTAAAATAGGGATTATAAACATAATCTAATAAGTTATTTAAATTACTTTCTATTTTACTTGTGCCATAAACTAAATAACTTGTGAATCTATAAGTAGTAAAAGCATTAATGTCACTGCCTAAGGGGTCGAATAAATCACTCGCGGTAGAGTCTTTATCAATATTAAATTTAATGTGTTCCATAAAATGGGCGATACCATTGGGTACTTTATATTTTTTATTTTTAATTTGAAATTCCGTATCTATTGAACCATATTTAACATTTAAAGATAGATAAAAGCTTTTAGCATATTCATTTTTCCAAATATAGATGGGAAGATTGTCTTTACTTAAAGTATAATATATTTCTTCATCTAGACCTTTAAGTTTAATTGTTTCCATTAGTTTCATCTCCCTCTAAAATAAATTCAATAATAGGTTTTACTTTTTTAGCTACTTTAATAATTTCCTCTTTGGTTATATCTTTTATGAGTTTTATACGATCTTCAATAAGAGGTAAATCATCTAATATATGAAATACATAATTATTAATTATACCTGCAGGATTATCTAAGGCTAAATTAAGAGAAAAAATAAAACTTTCTTTAGCACTATTTATTTCTTCTTCAGTGAATTTGCCTTCACTCATTTCTTTCATAGCTTCCGAAATAAGACGATTAGCTTTTTTGGCATCTTTTTTATTGATAGATGTTTCAATCATAAGTAAATTATCATATTTTAAATACATACTTTTAATACCATAACAAAGACTATTTTTTTCTCTTAATAATTGATAGAGTTTAGTATTTAAGCCACCGCCACCAAGAAGATAATTGTAAAAATAAAAAGTGACTGTTTTTTCTTTGGAAGTTAAATTTTCTATATTATAGATATTTACTAAATTAGTTTCTAAAAATTTACTAGCTTCTTTATATTTTTTTAGTTTAGTTGTTTTGTTTTCAATATATAAATTAATTTCTTTAGTTTTAATAACAGGATTTTTAAAATATTTATAAATTAAATTAGCAACTTTATCCATATCTAGATTACCAATTATAAATATATCACATAAATTAGTATTTATTAATTCAGTATAAGCTTCACTTAATTTTTTAGGGCTCATTTCTTCTAATTCTTCAATACTTCCTAAAATGTTTAATTTGCTTGATGTATTTCCTTCTAGTTTTTCTAAAGTTTTTTTTACCGAAACACGACTTATGTCTTCATTGATGGCAAGTATTTCATCATGCATACGATTTTTGACTATATTAAAGTTTTTAATATCAAATTCATCTGCATTAATAAAAGGATGCATAATCATTTCAAATGGTAATTTTAAAACTTCAGTTAGATAAGTTTTATCTTTAACATAAGAGGGATTTAAAAATGATAAAACAAAAGATGTTAGAAAAGTATCCCCTACTTTATTTGTTACACCATAAAAACTCGCTTGATATAATTCTTCTAATTTTTTAACAACTTCTTTGCGACTAGGATATATAGCACTGCAGTCAGTCATTATATCACTTAACATTACTTTGGTCATCATGTTATCTTTTTTTACTTCATCTTTAAATATTATTTCCATATGACAAGTCTTAAAGCGATTTGTTTTAACTGTATATATGTTAAATGATGGATATTCATATTTTTTATATTCCATAACACACCTCAAATATTATTATAACACAAAATATAACTTTTATTATGGTTTATTTGTGATTATTATTTATTTATGGACACGGGAGGATAATGATTATTAATGTAGGTAAGCCTTTCACTTATAGCAACTATACCAATAAAAATTACTAAATACAAGATTATTGCTCCTCCATAATTAATTAAAACTTTTTTCATATTTATCACTCCTTACACGAACATTATATCGCATATACATATGTTCGTTCAAGAGAAAAAAGAAAATTTGACAAAATAATTTAAGTTTAATTTATTTTTTTAGTAATTTAGGAAAATTTAAGTGTAAAGTTATTTTAAAACCGAAAGAAAATTGCTATAATACTAATATTAGTAGTAAAGAAGGTATTGTGGTGGAAGTAAAAAAGAAGGAAAAGAAGTTTGCAGAAGGTTATTGTTTTAAAAAAATTTTTATTTTTTTCTTAATTGGATGTTTGATTGGAACTTATTATGAAGAAATATTATATTTTGTTAGAACTCATAATTGGGAATCAAGAGATGGATTAATCTATGGTCCTTTTAGTCCGATTTATGGCTTAGGAGTTTCTATTTTTGTTATTTTTTTAGGGAAAAATAATGATAAGAGAAATGTTTTTAAGACTTGGTTTTATAGTGCTTTAATTGGGGGAGTTACAGAATATTTGACAAGTTTTATTGCCGAATATATTTTTGGAGTACAATTTTGGGATTATTCAAATAAGTTTTTAAATATTATGGGAAGAACTACTATTCCATATATGATCTTTTGGGGAATTGGGGGGTTAATTTTAATGAAAGTTATTTATCCTTTGGTTTCTTATTTGTTAGAAAAAATTCCTATTAAAATTGGTAATGTTCTTTATTATATTATATTTATTTTTATAATTATTGATTTAGTAATTACTTATAGTGCACTTGGGAGAATGGCTTTTCGCGATAATAATATTAAACCATTTACTTTTGTAGGTGAGTTATATGATAAAGTATATCCTGATGAATTTTTATATAAAAAGTTTCCAATTATGAAAAAGTCTTAAAATACAATTGTTTGACAATCATACGTTTTTGTGATATTATTTAATTGGAGGTAAAATTCTTATGGAAAAATTAAAACAAATTACAGAAAAACAGAATAATGTTTTAGATTTTATTAAAAAATATTCTGCACAACATGGATATCCCCCTTCAATCAGGGAAATAGGCAAAGGCCTTGGTTTATCAAGCCCAGCGACTGTACATACACATGTAAAAAAATTAGCTAACGCTGGATATTTAAAAGTTGATAATAATAAATTTAGGGCAATGGAAATACTTGTAGATAATGAGTATGAAAAGAAAGATGAAGAATTAGTTAAAGTTCCTTTATTAGGTAAAATTACGGCAGGTTCACCAATTGAAGCAATTGAAAGACCAAATGAATTTTTTAGTTTACCGGCGAGTATTATTCCGGCAAAAGAAACTATTTTTACTTTAAATGTCAGTGGTGAGTCTATGATTAATGCAGGAATATTTGATGGGGACATAGTAATTGTCCAAAAGCAAAATACGGCTCGCAATGGAGATATAGTGGTGGCAATGACAGATGAAAATGAAGTTACTTTAAAAACTTTTTATAAAGAA
Organism: uncultured Bacilli bacterium; assembly: GCA_947630575.1. GTDB lineage: Bacteria > Bacillota_I > Bacilli_A > RF39 > UBA660 > Caccenecus. The sequence goes on along the minus strand of CANRIB010000014.1, from coordinate 15,517 downwards.
AAAAATCATTTTAGGTTACAGCCAGAAAATGATTCAATGGCTCCTTTAATATTTAATAATATAACAATTTTAGGAAAAGCAATTGGGTTGTATAGAAAATTTTAGAGAAAAGTTTAAATCTTTTCTCTATTTATTTTAGTTAAAATTTCTTTTACTTCTTGAGCATTTTCATTAAATAATTCTATTCTAAATACATTTATTCCTAGTTCTTTTAATTCTTTAATATTATTAATTAAATTTATTTTTTTACTACCTATAAGATGAGTGTTATTATCTTCAATAATATGCAATTTATCATTGCTTTTATTTTCTAAATAATAGTTTTGATTTTTAGGAAGATTCATGTTAGTTAATAATTTATATTTCATAATCATGTATTCTAAAGAACCATAACCTATTATTTCTATAGGAATATTATTTAGATTATTTAATATTAATTTTATATTTTCTATATTTAATTCAGGACTTAAAGTAATTCTAGAAACTTTTAAATCATGCAATAATTTTATATATTCAGAATTTACAACATTTAAATAATAATCCGTAATAACATTATTATTTTTAGTATATTTAAGGCTTCCTGTTTCTCCTATTAAAAGATTTTCATGATCATAATTTGGATAATGGGACATGACTCTTTCAAGTCTTAGATATACGTTAGAATAATTTTTATATTTTTGGTATAAAGTTTTATCAGTTATGTAAATATAATCAATATTATTTTTTAGTAAAACTTCTATTTGTTCTTGAGTACGGGCAAGAGCACTTATTTTAATATTGTTATTTAATCTTGGATGAATCTTTTCTTCTATTTTAGGAATAGTTAAATTTCTTTTAGGCGTTGTTCTTTTAGTGATAAGTTCGGCAATTAAATTTCTTCTTATGGCATTTAAATTACCAATAGGAATAAATATATCAGGAGCAATATTACATTTAATATCTTTTAATACAAAAGGCGTATTTCCTAATTTTTTTAATACTTCTATTATTCTTTCTTTAGTAATAGGCATATTAAGAGCTTTAGTTACTTTTTCTTCAATATATTCAACTGTATTTATGTTATCACTGTATTTAATTAATAAAGGTTCATCTTTTAAAGCTTTAATTTCACAAGAGATATTTATTTTCTTTTCGGGAATATTTTCTAGTTCTTTTTTTAAATTAGCATTGATAGTTAATCTTACTTCCCCAATTTTAGTTAGATTAACTTTATTTTCAAGATAAATAATCGTATTAGGTTTAGCTTCGTTTATTAATAGACCTTTTTCATTATATAAAAAATTAACATACATTCCTTTATTATTAGGAAGTCTTATTGCATCTTCTTGATGTAATTTTTTGGTAAGTTTAATTTTAATTCTGTGGGGATTTACTTTGATGACATTGCCAATTACTACTCCTTGATGATTAGAAGAATTAAGACTAATAAACTCATTATCAGTATTATTAAACAAATAACCTTTAGTAAATCCTCGATTGTATAAGCTCTTTAGATTAAAAATTTCCTCTTCACTTAACTTGTAATTATTATTGTCTAAAAGTTTACGATATAAATAGGTAACATAACCGACATATTCAGGGCTTTTCATACGTCCTTCTATTTTTAGACTGATTACTTTACTTTTTTTAATTTCTTCAATATAATTAGTAGTATTTAATTCTTTGGGGCTTAATAAATATTTTTCAGAGATAATTTTTTCGTTAGAAGATCTTAAATTATATAAAACACGACAAAGACCTGCACATTCACCACGATTGCCACTTCTGTTTAATAGACAGGATGATAATAAGCACTCTCCAGAATAACTAATACATAGGGCACCATGAATAAATATTTCTAATTCCATATTAGTATCTAATTTATTTATTTCCTCTAAACTTAATTCCCGCGCTAATACTACTCTTTTAACTCCTAAAGATTCTAATAACTTAATTTGTTCGATATTATGGGTATGGGCTTGAGTTGAAGTATGAATTTCCATTTGAGGAATATATTTTCTAACTAGTTTTATTAAACCTAAATCTTGAACTATTATAGCATCAATACCTATATTATATAAAAAAGTAATATATTCTAAACAATCATTTAACTCTTTTTCGTAGATAATAGTATTTACGGTAACATATAATTTAACACCATATAAATGGCTGTATTTTACAGCTTCTATTAATTCGTTGTTTGTAAAATTTGAAGCGTATTTTCGAGCACCAAAGTTTTTGCCAGCAAGATACACAGCATCAGCACCATTTTTAATTGCAGATTTTAAAGAAGCCATATCGCCGGCTGGGGCTAATAATTCTTTTTTCATAAACTTCACCTACTCGTAATATTATAACATATATATAGGTGTTTTAATTAAAAATTGTTAATATTAATTTTTAATAGTTAAATTAAGTTCATAATTTGTTTTTTAGATAAGCCTGTTATTTCAATAATGTCTTTTACATCCATGTTTTTATTAAGCATATTTTTGGCTATTTCTATGTTTCTTTTTTTAGTTGCTATTTTTGCTCCTCTTTCTTCAGATTCAAACTCAATTTTATGAATATAGTTTTCTAAACCATTTTTAGAGCTTTCTTTTGTCCATTCTTTTACTACTCTAATTGAATTTTCCATTATCTTATCTCCTTTCCCTATTTTTTCTAATTCTTCTATGTCTTTTGCATTTATCATTCTTAACCATTTTATAAATCTTTTTTCTTTTTTAGTTCTTCTTTTTGGTACTAAATCATATCTTACTAAGTATAATTCTATATCTCCTTCATCTATTACTTTTTCTGTTATCTCTTCTCTAAAACTATAACTATTTACTATTTCTTTATTTATTCTTCTAAAGTTTCCTTGCATAAAACTTATTCCTATTACCTTTTTTATCTTTTCATAATTGTCTTCGCCAGGCTTCATTTGTTCTATACTTAATTTATGTAAATAACTTAAACTCTTTTTATATTCTCTTTTAGTAAAAGTACCTTTATACATTTCTAGTGAAATTATAGAACCATTATTTAATGTTACTACTATATCACCAAAGAAGCCTTTAACTTCCATATTATTAGGCAACATATAATTTTGAATCTTACTATCATTAAATATCATTTTATAATTTAGACCCATAAAATCTAAAAAAGAATCAATAAAATCTTTTAGGATATCTTCATGAGAAAAAACATATTTAAATGTTAAATCATCTTTTAATGTTTTGTAGTTCATAGACTTTTCCCCCTTAGATTTATTCTAAACCTAAAAGTGGTTTTAAAGCAAGAAAAACCGTTCGACAAATTCCGACATTAAATATATTTATAATTTAAATATATCTCACTAAATATTTTTTGGTCAAGTATTTTCTTTATTATTTATATAAAAAAGCGATGGTAATTCATCACTTTAAATATATTTTAAATTATTATGAACTAATTAGTTCTTGTTCTTCAGAATTTAGTAGTTTATCTACTTCAACTTTATTTATACTGTCAAATCTTTTAGTTATTTTTTCACTAGTGGTATTTAATTCTTCTACACTTTTATTTACAGATGTTATATTACGGGCTAGTCTATCCCATCTATCTTTATATCTAGCAAATTCTAAGGATAGTTTATTTAATTCTTCATGAATTATTTGGGCATATTTATCTCTTTCCATATTTTTTAAAATCATTTCAATAACCGTTAAAGTAGACATTAAAGTGGTGGGGCTAGTAATCCAGACCTTTTTATTGTAAGCATAATTTAATAAATCAGGATGATAAGCATTTACTTCGGCAAAAATGGCTTCAGCTGGTAAAAACATAATGGCTTCACCTGCTGTTTCGCCGGGTATAATATATTTATCACTTATCGCGTCTATATGCTTTTTGAAATCTATTTTAAATTGTTTTTCGGCAATTTTTCTTTCTTCAATGCTTAATTTTTTGTTAGTCATCCTTTCATAATTTTCTAGAGGAAATTTAGAGTCTATCCCGATAGTTCCTAAAGGGGCTGGAGCATAAAGGATGGCATCAACAATGGAACCATTACTCATTTTATGTTGAATTTCATATATGCCGGTACTGGTACTACCAAAAGCATTTTCTAAAATAAAGTTTAAATTTACTTCACCAAATATTCCTCTAGTTTTTTTATCTGTTAAAATGCTTTGTAAAGATATTATATCACTACTTAAGCCATCAATCTTTTTTTGAGCTTCATCTATTTTGGTTAATCTTTCTAAAACATTTTGGAAAGTTTTATTAGTTTTTTCTAGACTTTCATCTAATCTTTCGGTAACTTTATTATTTATTTCTAAAAGTTTTCTTTCGAGTTTTTCATCTAATTTGTCAAAATCTCCCCGCAAATCATTAGTAAAGTTTACTTTAAACTCCCCTATTTCTTTTACTATGCCAAGCTCAAGCTTTCCAAGACGTTCAACTATTTCTGTAGTATTTGTTTTGTGATTTTTAAGAATATTTATTAATAATAATAAAATTATTAATCCTAACATTCCTATAATAATATAATCCATATTTTTCCTCCTAATTTAAATTAAATTTTTTGTTTACTATTTTACTAACTATGTAGGCGATAATAAGTAATATTCCGACTCTTACTAAATAGATGGGATTTTTAATACTTTCAAGTAAACTTACACCAACAAAACCCCAGAAATAAACTAAGAATATTTTACCTATAAGTAAAGCACCAAGAAATTTTTTATAGCTCATATTGGATAATCCGGCGGCAATATTAACTAAAAAGGCTGGTGTAAAAGGAATAGCAATAATAGTTGTCAACTGTTCAAATTTTAGATTAGTTATTATGTCAACTGTATGTTCACTTATTATCCCTTTTTTCTTTATATGTTTATAAAATAAAGTTTGAACTTTTTTTCTAAATAAGAAAAATGATAATAAACATCCTAGACAAGTAAATACCCAGGATATTATAAACCCTAGAATAGGTCCAAAAGCTAAAAAATTAAGGGTTATAAATACAAACAAAGGAAGAAATGGTAAAATGGATTCAATCGTGATAAAAAAGCAACCAACAATTGGTCCCCATACTCCTAAGCCTTGAAGAGTTGTATCTATAAATGTATCAATCATTTCCATCATAATAATCACTAGGAATATTATAATACATTTTAAAAGAAATTACACTTAAAATTAAAAAGAAAATGAATATTTTTGATGTTACCAGTATCTATCTAATAACTTAAAGTCAATATTCATTTCTTTTTTTAAAAATCCACATTTAACATCTTGAGTTCCATATTCATCTGTTACTAAACAGGAATTTTTTTCGGAGTATATAAAATCTATACCTAAAGCAATGACAAGTATTATTATAAAACCAATTAGAATATCTTTCATTTATTTACAACTCTTTTCTGGATATTATTATATAATGAATTTAATAGAGATGCAAGTTTAAATGTTTAATTAAAATATTTATATATTTGACTTGTTTAGTGATAGAAGAAAATATATATAATAAATATTTGGAAGTAAAAACTATGTTATTTAAACATAGCTTTGGCAGTTCTTAACATTTGAGCTGTATAACCATATTCATTATCATAATAGGCTACAACTCTTACTAAATCATTATTTATACTTGTAAGTAAACCATCTACTAGAGCTCCATAAGTTTTACCTATAATATCACTGGAAACAATAGGATCATAGGTTATTTTTAAAGTTTCATTTTGATTTACTTCAAATATTTTATTTATTTCATCAATGGAAGTTTTTCTATTAGGAATAAAAGTGAATTCAACTAAAGAACCATCTTCGGTTGGAACACGATAGGCTCCTCCATCAAGTTTACCATCTAGACTGGGAATTACTTTTCCTATCGCTGAGGCAGCACCAGTAGATGTGGGGATAATATTGGCAGCGCACGCTCTACCACGTCTGGATGCAATACCTTTTTTATGAGCTATATCTAATGTTGCTTGATCATTTGTGTAGGCATGAATAGTACTCATATAACCACTTTTAATACCAATTGTAGCGGCAAGAACATTAGCAATAGGAGCTAAACAATTAGTGGTACAACTAGCAGCACTTACAATAATTTCACTACCATCTAAAATATTTTGATTAACATTATAAACTATAGTTTTAATATTATCAGATTTAGATGGAGCAGATATTAAAACTTTTTTGGCACCAGCTTTAATATGTTTATATGCATCCTCATAATTAGTAAATTTACCTGTACATTCTAATACTAAATCAATATCTAAATCTTTCCATGGTAATTTTTCAGGGTCCATTTCATTAAATACTTTAATTCTTTTAATATTATTAACAATTATTTCATTATTTTCACCTTTAATTAAATCTTCATGAAAAGAACGATGAACAGTATCATATTTAGCTAAGTATGCTAAATCTTTAGCTTCTCCTAAATCATTAATTGCTATTATATCAAAATCAGTTCCTGTGACAATTTGTCTAAAAGCTAATCTTCCAATTCGACCAAAACCATTAATTGCTACTTTAATCATTTCTTCCTCCTATAAATTCTCTTAATATACTATCTTTAGAAACATATTCACTACTAATTGGGTAAAATCCTTTTAAAAATTTGTATAATCTTCTAGCTTCTGCATAATACTCAGAATCAGTATCTATGGATAATAATAAAGAATCAGCATACACTTTTAAAACACCTAATTCATATGGTAAAGCAGTATTAATAATTATATCTGCTTGATGCGTATAAGGGAAAATATACTTTTCTTCACCATTTCTGACACTTTTCCAATTTTTAATGGTGTCTGATGCAGTATGTCCTCTTGTTCTACTATCTCTTACTATACGTCTAATTAGTCTTAAATCAAGAGTTGATATATAATTATGACGGTCGATATTTAAAGGAATAAAGGGACTTAAATAAATTTTATATTTATTTCTTTCTGGAATATTGGGAGTTAAATCATCATTAAGAGTATGTAATCCTTCTATTAGTATTATACTATTTTCTTTTAATTTTATAATATGATTATGAAATTCTTTATGACCAGTGATAAAATTAAATGATGGAACATTTATGGCTTCACCTTTTAATAAAGTTAATAAATGATTATTAAATAAACTTATATCTATAGCATTTAAACACTCAAAATCATAATTTCCATGATTATCTTTGGGATTATTTTCTCTTTCTACAAAATAATCATCAGTAGATAAACATATTGGGTCATAGCCTTTACTTCGTAAGTAGGAAGCTAAAACACGGGTAGTAGTAGTTTTTCCACTGCTTGATGGTCCCGCGATCATAATAAACTTTTTTTCTTGATTATGAATTATTTCATCACAAGCATTTTTTATTTGTTCATTAAATTTTAATTCACAAGATTCTATAAAGCCTTTAATTTCATAATTACTTACTAAAGCATTTAAATCAGATAAATAAGGTGTATTTAATCTTTTTAACCATGATCTTCCTTCATAAAAAGAACGAATAATATTTTCATGATGAACATATTCTGGTAATATTCCTTTAGTTAAATAGCTAGGATATAATAGTACAAGATGATTATTATCTAAATATTTAATACTAAATAATTTAATATATTTAGTGCTATATGGCATAGGAACATAGTAATAATTTATATAATCTTTTAATTTATAAATACCTACAATATCATCGGCTGTTTGTAAATTATGAGATTTTTCTGGAGTTAATGAAGCATTATAAAAAGCTTCAGCTTCTTTTTTTAAAATATTATATCTTTTAAATTGATAATTATTATCAATAATATGAGCCATTTCTTCTTTAATTTTGGAAATATCTTCAATTGTTAATATTTTAGAATATTTAATTTCTCCAAGTATACCTCCTGGAACAGAGTGCAAATAATGAATATCCGCATTGGGATAAATTGTTTTTAAAGCTACTTCAAAAATAAACATAACTGCGGCTTTATACATTTTTGTACCATCAATTGATGTGCAATCAAAAAATTCAATAGTTTCATTATTATAAACTTTTTCATTTAAAGATAATATTTCATTATTTTTTTTAACACCTAATACAGTATCTTTATATTTGGAATATTGACTAATTTCTAAATAGGTAGTTCCAGCCGGGACTTCAACAATTTTATTACCATCAATAGTTATTTTTATATTATTATTCATTTTAATACCCCATATTCTATTATATAATATCATATTTTTTATTTTTTGTCATAAATTTTAGATATTTTTTGAATAAAAAAAATACTTTTTAACTATATATTGTATAGGTGAAGGTTGAAAATAATATATGAAAAAATACCACGCAAAAAAGATTTTGTGAAGAACGCAAAATTTAAGTTTTATAATAACTAAATAAATGTTAAGTTGAAGCATTGACTGATAATCTCTAATTCTGAAACAGAGAAATTGTTTACCAAAGATAAGGTTCCGTGCTCTATAACATAAGTTATAAAAAACTTAAAGGCACACTCATTTGTACTCCAGAGAAAATCGACACATATAATTATACGGGATTCAAGACAAAGTCCTGTCACCACTCACCTCCCCGTGTTCTGTAGTATACTTGCAACTTGATATTTATTATAAACTAAATTAATAAAAAAAGAAAGATATTTTCATGTTCGTTTGTGGCTTAAGCAAACAAAGTGAAGCGAAAGGAATGATTAGAATTATGAATATTGTACCAACTGTTATTGAAAGAAGTAGTAATAAAGAATATGCTTATGATTTGTATTCAAGGCTTTTAAAAGATCGAATTATTTTTCTAACAGGAGAAATAAATGATAATGTTGCAAGTATTGTGGTTAGTGAACTTCTTTATTTAGACCATCAAAATCATGATGATATTTATCTTTATATTAATAGTCCGGGAGGACAAGTTACTTCAGGTATGGCTATTTATGATACTATGAATTATGTTAAAAGTGATGTTAGAACAATTGTAATTGGGATGGCAGCATCTATGGGAGCTTTTTTATTATCAAGTGGTACTAAAGGTAAAAGATATGCCCTTCCTAATTCGGAAATTATGATTCATCAAGTTTTAGGTGGAACTCAAGGTCAGGCTACAGATATTAAAATTCAAGCTGAACATATTTTAAAAATGAAAAAGAAATTAAGTGAAATACTTGCTTATAATACCAATAAAAGTTTTAAACAAATAACTAAAGACTGCGAAAGAGATAATTATATGTCCGCCCAAGAGGCTTTAAATTATGGTTTGATAGATGAAATTATCAGATTAAATTAAAATGAAAGTTCACGAATTAGATTAAATAAAAGATTTAGAGAATAAATTTCCATAAAATAAGTACTATTTTAATAATAATACTTGTAAAAAATGAAATTTTTGATATTATATAGTTGTTCCAAAAAAATTTGGACACACTAAAAAGTGCGCGTGATTTAGTCTTTTCACGACTAAGTTCCCGTACAATATGTTGTTCTCTACATAAAGAGAGTAAAAGATAATGTTGGCTTATTTGTCAATGAAGAAACGGAAGATAGACACTTCTGTTTTTTCATTGATTAATAATCAGGCTCATTACTTAAATAAAGTTCTAAAATATCAAGTAAAGAAATAGTTAAACTAATCATTTCATTTACAACTTCATCATTAAGTTGTTTCCTTTTTCTAACTTTTTTAAATATCTCAGAAGAATAAAAAACTATTTCATTAATATAGTCAATATCAGAATACATTATTTGTCACCCAAAATGCTTTCTAAAGTTAAAGAAACATCATCAGGTTTTATGTATTGATAATTAAGTTTTTTTAATAATAAAGGATATTTTTCTAAAGTTATTTCATAAGGAGATTTACCATTTAGTTTAACTCTAGGTATATTATTAATTGTTTCTTCTAATTTTTTGACTTGTTCTTTAGTAAGATTATTTAAAGATACTTTTTTGGGGAATACTCTTCTTATATATTCATGGTTATGTTCTATGTTTGCTTTTTGATAAGAAGAATAAGGATTACAATAAAAAACATTAGTTGTTTTATTACCGGTGTTATAATCTATTTCGATATGAAGTGGATCTAAAAATTCTGAACCATTATCTGTTAAAATGATTCTAAATACTTTAGAAAAAAGTTTAATTCCTAATTTTTCTTTTAAAATATCTATTTCCTTATTAACACAAACTATATTTTTCTTATCTAATAAACGAATAAACATAAATTTAGTTTCTCTAATAAGAATTGTAAGAAATACTTTTCCACCTTTTGTTCCTTCAACAGTATCCATTTCACAAATATTCATTTTTGGATGATTACTTGTAAAAATTAAAAAGTCTTCATAAGTTCGACCTTTAAGAAGAGCTAATTTTCTTTTATATTCATTAGATTTTTTTCTCTTTCTGTTTTTATATTTAACTTTTTTAGGTAAATCAATATTAGAAAGAGAAATAACTCCTAAATCTATGTATTTATAAAAAGTAGTTTTGCTAAAATATAAAATATCAGAATGATTAATATAAACTTGATTAACACTTTGTTTTTTATCTTTAATAAGGGGAACAATAGTATTTTCAATTTCTTCTATAGTATTTGGCAATATATCTACACCTATTCTAGCATCTTTAAGAGTATCTTCGTAATGTTGTTGAGCTATTTTAGCATTATAATAAATTTTAGAATTTAAGCAATATCTTTTGTTTGTACAATTATTACAAACATATGGTGGTTTTTGAAAATATTTACATCTTGAAGTAACATTTTCTATAGCCTTTTGGTTAAAAGGATTAGATTTATAATTTTTGATATATCTATTTCTTTTTATTTCTTTAGAGATAGTAGTTCTATCTACATTAATAGATGAGGAAATATAAGTAAAAGATTTATTTAAACTAATTAAATATTCAATATTATTTCTTTGCTCTCTGCATAGATGAGAATAATTTGTCATTAAAAATGACCTCCTTTAATAATGACAAATAAACCAACGTGTAATATAATATAACAAAAAGAAAAAATAATCAAAAAATTATTCCAATTTCCTTATTGACAATAGGTCCCAATAAAAATTCTTTTTTAATAAACTAAGCGATAAAAAGTATATCACTTAGTTAGAAGTTTATAAGAATTTTTTATTTCCCATTGATCAATAAGTTTTCTCGGCATAATTATAATTGATTATTTTTCAACAACTTAGTGCACTGGTTATAAAAATCGGGAACTTTCAATTTTAATTAATCGACGAAATTATCAATTTGACAAATTGTTAAAAATATGATAGAATATGCCCTAATTAAGGGGATATATTATGCCATACACAAAACAAGATTTAAAAAATTTACATTTGGATGAAGCTAAACCTATTGATTCTTATCCAATTGTACATTTAAATATTTTTGATAATATTAATGATATTGAGTTAAATTCTCGAGTTAAGGATGAATATCGTTATACTTTGGAAATCTATAAGGAATATTTGGAAATAATAACTAAATTAAATAAATCAACACAAGATAAATTATTAAGAGATTTTAAAAATACGGAAGTAATTGATAATCATACTCTAGAGGCTGAAAGCTATGATAGAATAAGTACTTTTAATATCCATCATAATTCAATAGCTTTTAATTATTTACTTAGAAAATTATTTGTGGAACAAAAGCCTTTATCACCAAATATAATGGCTAAAGGATATGAAATTTTAATGCGTGGTACTTCTAATGAAAAAGAAATTAAAGCTAATCATCGTAAAAATAATAATCATATTGTAGGTTATTTTGATGAAAATGAAAGGATTATAGATTTTTTACCTATTTCTTATGATGAAATTGAGTGGGCTCTAGCTTATTTTATATCTTATTTTAATCAACCTGAATTAAAAGAAGAAGATTTATTAATTAAACCTTTAGTATTGCATGGACTTATTGCAGCTTTACAAATGTATGAAGATGGTAACACTCGTTTAGGAAGAACTTTTCAACATTTAAAATTGTTTATGCTAACAAATAAATTTTTAGATGTAGATTTAAAATTACCTATTCTTTATTTTTCAAGAACTTATTTACCTTATCGTAAACAATATCGAGATTCCATTGCCAAAATTGCTACTTATCCAAGTAATGACAAATGGAATGAATGGATATTATTCAATTTAAGAAGAATTCAAGACCAAATTAATTTAAATGAATCTAATTTAAGTAGAATGCTAATAAAATAATTATTTATTAGTATTTTTTTCTTGATGTTTTTTTATAAGATTTCTTATTTTTATAAAATGATGATTTACCCCACTTTTACCTATTTGATAATCAGTTTCTAATGATATAATGTCGGCAAGTTCTTTTAATGATACTTCAGGATATTTTTCTCGATAATCTAACACTATTTTAGTTGAATCTTCTAATAAACTATATAAGTCATTGTCTTTTAAATATTTTATTTCTTCTATTTGTTTTAAACCATTGGTAATTGTTTTTTCTTGGTTAGCTAATTCGCAATTATTTAATCTATTTACCATATTTTTATGATCTCTATATATTCTTATATCTTCAAAATAGAAATAACTATTGGTGGCTTTAAACATTTTAATAATATCACTTATAACTTCAGCATTTTTTATATAAACCATATATTTGCTATTTCTTTTTAAGTGTTTAGCATTTATATCTAAACTTTTAAATAACTTGGTGATAAATATTGCTTCCCTATTTAAATCTGTAACTATTTCTAAATGATATCCACTTGATGCTGGATCATTAATTGTTCCAGTTGCTAAAAATACTCCTTCTAAATAAGCAATTTTTTCTTCTCTTGTGGAATAAAAATAATCTTCTGGTAATATTTTTTTGTTATTTTCCATTATATTTAAAAATTGTAAAATATAATCAACTTTTTCCTTTATTTCTAAAATATAAATTTGTTTAATTCTAAATCGTTTTTGATTACGAATAATTATTTTAGGTTTGATATTAAATATTTCTTTAAAATGACTGTATATACGACGAGTTACACTGCCATTTTCTAACGTAATACTTATACCATTTTTTATATTAGCTGAAAATCTTAAAAACCCAGATAATTCACATATTTTTTCAGCTTCGTTTAATTCATTTTTTACTATTTCTTCTTTAACTTTAGTCGTATATGTCATAATAATTGTACCTTTCTACTCTTTTTCCATTAAAACTGAAAATATTAAATAAGCTGTTTTTAAAGTGTCATGTCTTAAATGTCCATCTTCTACAGCAAATATTTTATCTTGAATAACTCTTACTTTCATTTTCTTTAAAGTATTTTCATCTAATAAAACTGGATCTTTTTGCTCTTCAGTAGCATATTTTGTTACTATTTCTTCAGGAATTGCCACATTGTTTGCTAAAACAATATCTATTCCATTTGTTCCTAAATACTCATCAAGTACTTTAACGTGGTCACTTACTTTAAAATCATCCGTTTCTCCTGGCTGTGTGACTAAATTACATATATATAATTTTGATGCTTTACTTTTTTGAATAGCCTTTACTACATCTTTGATAATTATATTAGGAATAATGCTGGTTAATAAACTCCCAGATGAAAATATAATTAAATCAGCTTCGGCTATAGCTTCAATAACTTCGGGATTAGCTTTAACATTTTGGTCATAAGTTACTTTTTTTATTTTTTTCTTACACTTGGTGATGCTGGTTTCTCCGTATATTCTTTTATTATCTTCCGTAATACCTACTAATTCTACATTATCTTCCGTAATCGGTAAGATTCGACCTTCAATATCTAATAATTTTGCTAAAACAGGTATTGCACTAGCAAAATTTCCTTTCTGTTCTAAAAGGGCTGTTAACAATAAATTTTTAACGGAATGATTTCCTAAACTTCTGGATTGTTTAAAACGATAATTCATTAAATTAACTATATCTTTGTCTGTATTACTCATGGCAAGCATTACCTTAGATATATCACCAACGGCAGGAATCTTGAAATCCTTTCGCAATCTTAAAGTAGATCCCCCATTGTCCGATACTGATACAACCGCGGTGATATCAATTGGAAATAACTTTAAACCTTTTAAAATTTGGGATAGTCCAGAGCCACCACCAAATAAAACTATTTTTTTCATATTTATCACTATTATAACTTTACCACATATTTAAGAAAAAAAGAACAATTTATTATTAAAATCATTAGAAATTTAGAGTATTTAAGTGTTAATTTATTTAAATATAGTATATTATTTATTTGGTGTAATACTAATTTAGATAATTTTTTAGTTTTAGTATTTTTATTCAATATTTTTTATTTTTTTTGCTTCTCTAATTTTTGTTATATATAATAAATCTTCTTTTATACTATACCATTTAACTTGGATATCATTAGATTTTTCGCTTCTTTTAGGATTGTTAGTTAAATTACGATCGTAGCATTTTATATTTAAGGCACTTATCGTTATGTAAGTTTGATCATTTTCTTTGTATTTTTGAAGGTAGGACATTAATTCATTGTTTGTAGCCCAAAGAAAATTATCTGGTGTTCCATAAATTAGAGCCGTGCAATCATATTGTTGTCTTTCTGTTCCTTGAAAAATGAATCTTATTAAGAGTTTATTTTTTATATAATAATTATTCAATGATTTTTTTATCATATTTATATCTTGAATATTTGCATTAATATATGTTTTGGCATCTACTTTTTGGCCATTTAAATATCCGAGCATAAAGTTATCAAATTTATTGATTATTTCAATATCTACTCCTATTTTACCTAAAAATTTATAAAACTGATATTTGTTTTCTTGGTGCATGGAACACTCATTTCCTGTTTTTATGCTTATTCCTTTAACGTTATTATTAATTTTTATTTTTATATCTGACTTTTCTAAATATTTACTTTTCCAACATTCAATTTTACTATTACTATCTACATTATTAAATATTTTTAATATTAATTCTTGGTAATTTATAGGCAAATCTTTTATTCGTTTATTATTAAACATTTGAGCAAATTTTAATTCATTTTTTATTCCTTTTGAAATCATTTAAATTCACCTCAAATTGATATAATAACATATTGATTATAAATATTTTGTCATAATTTGTCGAATAACTTTAAATTTGTAGTTTTTTAACTTATTTTTATTATTTGTAATTTTATATTATGAGTAAATTGGATTACATATAGTTGTTATTATATATTTATTATTGTTTTTTCTTTTAATACTTATAACATATCTCTGTATTTGTTTTTAATTATATTGATTTAATAAAATTGCAGATATAACATTTAAATGTGAAAATAAAAGGAAAGTAGGAAATGAAATTTTAATATTTATATGAAGTAATTTAGATTAATAAATATAGTTTTTTATTAATTATGAATATTTAAATATTAAAAAAGATGCTTGTACTTTTGATGGGTTATAAATATAATTCGTCACTTCTTTTAATTTTTTTAAATATTAAATTATGTATTCTTGTAAAAAAGATGATACTTAATTTATAAGCTTCACCCTTGATGTTTAATAATAAAAAAAGATTTAATTAAATGATAAATCATTTTATTAAATCGTTGCCAAACACTTTGTGTTTGGTTCTTTTT
>CANRIB010000013.1 GCA_947630575.1 uncultured Bacilli bacterium | reverse complement strand
AACTAAAAACACATAGCTATTCTCAAAGTAAAAACTCATCAATTTAAAAAAGAGCTTTTACTTTGAGAATTAAGATTAAAAAGTTATATTTATTGACTTTTAGCATATATTAATATATAATGACTATATTAAAGGAGAAGATTTATGAAAAAGTTATCATCAAAAGCCGTTACAGGGTTATTTTTAGCATCTGGGTTAGCATTGGGTGCATATATTGGAGTTACAAATTCTAATAAAGTGCATGATTTGTTTGCTAGAAAAGTCAGTAATAAAGAAACTTTAAGTTATAATTTAAAAAGTGGAAAAGAAATTGAAGTTAAAGAAGAAAAAACAGAAACTTCAGTAGTTGAGCAACTTAATAAAGAAGTAGTTGAAGAAACAAAGATTGCTGATGTTGCTCAAAAAGAAGTAGAAAAAGTTAGTAAAGAAGTAGAAATAGCAACCGAAGAAGTAAAAAAGGCTACGGAAGCTAAAGCTGCGGCATCAGAAGAGGTTAAAGAAGCTACTAAAGCGGTAAAGGCGGCAGAGAAAGCTACTGCTAAAGCTGAAGAAGCAATTAAAAATGCTAAAACAGCAGAAGATAAAGAAGTAGCAGAAGCTAAATTAAAAGCGGCTAAAGAAGCTATTAAGAAAGCGGAGTTAGCAAAGAAAGAAGCTACTAAAAAAGTTCAACAAGCTGAAGCTGAAGTAAAGAAAGCTGAAGAAACAAAGAAAAGTGCCGAAGCGGAAAAAGTTAAAAAAATGGAAGAAGCCAAAAAAGCTGAGGAAGCTCGTTTAAAAGCAGAACAAGAAGCTGCGAAAAAGGCTGAAGAGGCTAAGAAAGCGGCAGAAAAAGCCCAAAAGGAAGCAGCAGAGGCAGCTAAAAAGGCTCAAGAAGAGGCAGCAAAAAAAGCAGAAGAAGATGCTAAATTCCAAAGAATGATGGAACTAGCTAAAAAAGGTGAAGAAGCTGATAAGAAAGCTTATGAAGAAAAGTTAAAAGCTAAAGAAGAGGAAGTTGCGGCGAAAAGAGCGGCTAGAGAAGCAGCTGAAAAAGCAGAACAAGAAAGATTAGAAAAAGAAGCGCAAGAAAGAGCAGCAAGAGAATCTACAGAAGGTGTTAATGCTAAATTAAAAGCAGAAGAAGAGAGAGCTAATAAAGTAGCTAGTTCACAAGTATTAAAAACTGCTGCAAATAATGCTAGTGCAAGTGTTGAGGTACCAGATACTAATAATTCAGTAACTGTAGCTCGTGGTCCTGAAGAAAGTGCTGATTATCATTATATTTGGTTTGTTAAGTTTGCTTGTGATATGAGTAAATGTGATGGATTTGCACAACCAGGCTCTAGTAGAATAGGCGATACAGTTGTTATTGGACGTAGAGGTGATATTGATTCTATAACTATGAACGCTCCTAAAGCTAAAGCAGGATATAGATTTGTTAGATGGGATGTTTCAACTACTAGTGTAAATGGGGTTTCTATGCCATTATATACGGCTGTTTATGAAGCTATTTAATAAATAATAAATAATTTAGTCAATGTGAGAAGCATTGGCTTTTTTAAATGTAAACTTGTTTTTTTTAGGTTTTTAACATATAATGGGATTAGAAAGGAGTATAGGTATGAGAAAATATGTGGCAGAATTTGTGGGAACTTTGGTACTTGTGTTAGTTGCTTGTGGGGTTGCAGTAACAACAGGTGCTAATGTGATTGCAACATCTTTAGCATTTGGTTTAGTAATTGTAGCGATGGCTTATTCGATTGGAAATGTATCAGGATGTCATATTAATCCAGCAGTTAGTTTAAGTATGCTTTTAACTAAAAAAATGAGTTTGAAAGATTTTGCAGGATATGTTGTTGCTCAAGTAGCGGGAGCTATAGTGGGAGCATTATTACTTAAAGTAATCCTTGATAGTAATACTAATTTAGGAGCTAATGCTTATGGAGCAATGATGGGTGCTGAAACTGCTGGAATAGCTTTTTTAGTAGAAACTATTTTAACATTTATTTTTGTAACAACTATTTTGGGTGTTACGAGTAAAAAAGAAAATAGTGCAGTATCAGGTATTGTAATTGGGCTTACTTTAACCTTAGTACATTTAATTGGAATACCATTTACAGGAACAAGTGTTAATCCAGCAAGAAGTTTAGGACCAGCTTTACTTCAAAGTGGTAATGCTTTAAGTCAGGTTTGGTTATTTATATTGGCACCTTTAGTGGGAGCAATATTAGCAAGTTTATTTTATAAATATGTACTTGATAAAGATTAATTAAAGGAGAACTACTTTGGTGGTTCTTTTTTTAGAATTAGTGAATATATTTTAGAGATTAGAAGTTAAAAAAATAGTAAAGATTTTTTAAGTTAAATATTTCTTGGTTTACAATTTATATTAGGAGTGATATACTTTTTGTAGAGTAGGTGATAAAATGCGTAAGAAACGTTTTAAATTTAAAGGAATATTAATAATAGTAATATTATTTTTGATAATTGGGGGATTAATATATGGGGGTATTAGAGTATTTAGTAATAAAAGTGATGTAAGAGAAAATAAAAGTAGTAATAGTAGTGAAAAAAATAAAGATAAAGAAACAGTTATTCCAGAAGTACAAATCGTAGATGTTAATAGTAAATCAAGACCTTTTGCAGTTATGATTAATAATATTGGTGCAGCAAGACCATATCACACAGGCTTACAAGAAGCTTATTTAGTTTATGAAATAGTAGTTGAAGGGGGTATAACTAGATATTTAGCTTTATATAAAGATAATTTTCCAGAAACAGTGGGAAGTGTTAGAAGTGCAAGACATTATTTTTTGGATTATGTTATGGAAAATGATGCTTTTTATGTCCATTGGGGTTGGAGTCCTCAGGCTCAAAGTGATATTAAATCTTTAGGAATAAATAATCTTAATGGACTTACAATGGGAACACCTTATTTCTTTAGAAAAAAACTTAATGTTAGTAGTGAGCATACAGGTTTTACTAATTTGGCTGAAATGAAAAAGTATGTGGAAAATAAGAATTATGAGTTAGAAACTAATCGAGGATTATTATTAGATTATAGTGCAACAAGTGTAGATTTAGGAGATAGTGCTAAAGAAGCAACAAAAATTAATTTAAAATATTCAGAGTATTTTGTTACAAATTATGTATATGATAGTAGTGCTAATGTTTATAAGCAGTATGTTAATGATAAAGAACATAAAGATTATGAATCGGGAAATCAATATACGGTTAAAAATATAATAACTTATCAAGTAGGAAATAAAACTATTTCAGGAGATAGTAAAGGAAGACAAGATTTAGATAATATTGGGGCTGGAGATGGATATTATATTACTGCAGGAAAAGTGATAGAAATTACTTGGGAAAAGAAAACAAGAAAGAGTAAGACAGTTTATAAAAATAAAGCAACAGGAGAAGAAATTAAAGTTAATGATGGTAATACTTGGATACATATAGTTCCTGATTCAGGTAATATAGAAATATCTTAGGATAGGAGGGCTTTGATTGGATTTATTAATAGAGTTTCTTATGAATAATTATATATGGGTGATTGTAGTTGTACTGATAATTATTTTTGCTTTGATTGGTTATTTAGTTGATGTTAATAATCCTAAAGTGAAGAAAAGTAAAGAAGTAAAGCCGATTGTAAAAGTAGAAAATGAAGAAAAATTTGAAGTTCATCCTTCTATGGAAGCTTATACAAATGAAGATTTTGATGATCCTTTAATAAAATAAACCACTTAATGGTGGTTTTTTAGGTGAGATAAAAACTATCAATGTTATTTTTAATGTTATCTAAGGTGTCAATTAGAAGTTTATAATAAGTGTCTATTAAGTTTTGATAATTTTGGTTAGTTGTAAAGTATTTGCAATCATAAAGATAGTCAGAAAATATTTCTAACCAACTAATAAAGGGAATTAGTTCATATTCGTCTATATGTAAGTATTCTTCATATAATGGAAGTTTAATTAGAGTTGTAATATTTACTTTTGGAAGATTAGCATCATATATTAATCTTTGAGTTTTATTTGTTAAGATGTTGAAAACTTTAGTGTAAAGAAAAATATTTTGGGGATTTTTTTGACATTTATTTTGATAAGCTTCACATATAGTTAGTAAATTAGCTGTATAGGGGATTTTTAAGATATTGTAAAAGTTCATAATGGTTTCCTTTCAAAATGTCTTTATTATAGCGCTTTTTTTTGATTTGTAAAGTAAAAATTTATTTACAATTTAGATTTATTTAGGTATAATTAAGTTGGAGGTAATTTAATATGGAATTAAAAGGCTCAAGAACAGAAGCTAATTTAATGGCAGCTTTTGCAGGAGAATCACAAGCAAGAAATAAATATACTTATTATGCTTCACAAGCAAAGAAAGATGGCTATGAACAAATCGCGGCTATTTTTGAAGAAACAGCGAATAATGAAAAGGAACATGCGAAAATGTGGTTTAAAGAACTACATGATGGAAAAGTTCCAGATACACTTACTAATTTAAAAGATGCAGCTAGTGGAGAAAATTATGAATGGACTGAAATGTATAAAGAATTTGCCGAGGTTGCTAAAGAAGAAGGTTTCGATAGAATAGCTAAATTATTTGAAGAAGTTGGCAAAATTGAGAAACATCATGAAGAAAGATACATGAAGTTAGTAGGGAATATTAATGATGATTTAGTATTTAAAAAAGGTGAAGAAGTTGTTTGGATTTGTCGCAATTGTGGATATGTTTATGTAGGTAAAGAAGCTCCTAAAGTATGTCCCGTTTGCAATCATCCTCAAAGTTTTATGGAACTTAAAAAAGAAAATTATTAAGATTTATGGGTTAATTTAATTGGTAATTGTTTGGTTAGTCTCCGCGAGAGTTTAACGGCAGCAATGCTTGGGTGTTCTATGTGGATTCGAATGGCTACCTTAACAACGACTGGGTGAACAACACGAGAGGTGTGCGCCTAATATCCTAAAATACCTCATATATTTGGCTAAGGCTTAGTATAGTAGATTTAGGATACAAAATTAACCCTTAAGTTAAAACTTTAAATAATTGATACTGATGTTTTATACCTTTTAGAGTATATAACTATGACAGTATCTTTTTTTAAATTTAAAAAAGTGTTATAATTGTTTAGGGTTAATCTATTCATTGTAATACCATTCGTGATGGGTGTTTTATTGCTTTTTTAACGGCAATGCTCAGGTGTTCATTGTGAATTCGAATGGCAACCTCACTAACAACAACGTGAACAACACGAATGGTGTGCGCCCAATATCCTGAAATACCTCATATATCTGGTTAAGGCTTGGTATAGTAGATTTAGGATACAAGATTAGTCCTAAGTTTAGGCTTAAATATTTGATGCTGATATTTTATATCATGAGTATAAGATTAAAACAGTATCTTTTTTTGACTTTAATTTGGATATATGTTACAATAACTCATACAGGTGAGATTATGGATAAAGATGCGTTAATAGAAATTATAAAGAATTTACCTTCTTTTTTACTTAATGATAAGTTAATTCAAGATATTATTAAAATGTTTATTAATAAATGTGATAATGATTTGGGTAAGATTAATGTAACTGTTAGAGAAGATGTTATAGAGGGTTTAAATATTATCGGGGAAGTTTCTTATTTTAGAGGAAAGAATCTTGTTTGTGTTAATTATTTTAATGGAAATGGGATGATTTCTTTTAATGTTAAAGAACAAGGTAATGATGAATATGAAGTTAAATATGTAGAAGTATATACTGATAGTGTTGTTAGAACTATAATTGTAAATAAAAAGAAGAATTTTAGTGTTGTTGAAATAATTGATGAAAAGTCTTTAATGAGTTCTTATGAGTATTATAATTATGATGTAAAGTATTATGATAAGAATTATAAGTTTATTCCACTTGATTATGATAAATTAATTGATGAGCATTATGCTTGGTTATTTGGGATAAGTGTAAGAGAAGCTAAAATTAAAAGATTAAATTTTAAAAAATATGCTTTAGAGTTAAGTAAGAGAAAAGCAAAAACAGAAATGGAAGCTCAATTCGATATGTTAGATGCTAATGCTTTATATAAGTTTAGAACACCATTTTGTTTAGGTGATTTACCTAATTTTATTAATGAAGAATTAGATAGAGAAGCAGAAGAAAAAGACGAACTTTTTGAGGATTCAATACATGAAATAATGGAAGTAACAGGAACAGAAATAGAAGATGAAGTAGAAAAAAATAATATTGATTTTACTCCAATGAAGAAGATATATCAAGAATTAGTTAAGTTAATTGGATTAGATGGAGAAGTTGTTATTAGTGATAATTTATTTTCGGATATAGTTTTATTTTTGTTGGGTCTTACAGTAGATGCTATATTCTCTAAAGGGTTAATAATTAAAAAGATAGATGGAAGATATACTCTTTATATGGTTATGATAGAAAATGATAAAGTTATGGTAATACCTAGAGAGATTACTCCAGAAGTAGCAGAAGATTATTTTTATAGATGTAAAGATAATTTAGATGTAGATGGCTTAGATAACTTTTTTGGAGGAAGTAGAGGATTATAAAATATTTAGTAAATGATAGTTTTTTGTTTACATTAGCTATTAGATTATGTTACAATTAAATTGTAGAACATTTAAGGACTAAATGCCTACAAAAAGTTTTTTATTTTTTGAGACACTTATCTTAACATTAAGTTTGAACTTGATGGAGAAAAGTGGCTTTTTTGTTTTTAAAAACAAATTTAATGGTAAAATTACTTTTATCATAACTTAGTACCTCCTTTATCATAACTCCCTTATACTTTAGTAAAGGAAATGGAAAGGAAATATAAAGTAGGCACTTCGCCTTAAATGTTCAAGTTATTATTCTAAAACTAAAAAAGAATTTTGTCTAGAAAAAGAGTTCGACAAAATTCGACACATAATAAATTTATAAATTATTTTAAATATTTAGGATTATCAATTCTACCTAAAAGATAATCAGCAGAGATATGATATTTGTTACATATTTCATATAAAAAAGGGGTGGCTATTAAGTTTCTTCCTTTTTCATAAAAAGCAATATTGGAGAAAGTGGTATTTAAAAGAGTTGCTAATTTTACTTGGGTTAATTTTTTTTCTTTACGGAATTCTTTTAATCTTTTACTTATAGTAATTTTGTCTAATTCTTTTTTTTCGTCTTTATAATTTATGTTATTGGTTAAATTTAAAGCATAATCTATGGATATATTTAGGTAATTACATATATCATTAAGTCTTGCTAGGGGTATTATATCTTTTCCTGATTCCCAAGCAGAATATGTTCCTTTACTAACTTTTAAGTAATTGATTATTTTTCAACAACTTAGTGCACTGGTTATAAAAATCGTGAACTTTCAATTTTAATTAATCTAGGTTCTTTTTTGCTTGCTTTTTGGTTGTTTAAGTGTTAGAATAGTCATGTAAATGTTGATTAAGTAATTAGTATTAACTTCTAATTCTTGTTAGAGATTAAGTATCACGGGCTGAAAGTACTTAAAGATAAGAGAAGTTTAAGAAATTCATGCTTAGGAGTTTTAATAGTATGTCGTGCTATAAACGAATTAAAGTGCTAGTAATCTAGAAGTTGGGTGGTACCGCGATTATTCGTCCCAATGACTAGATTTTTTTTATTTAGAGGAGGATATATATGGAAGAAAAATTAAATAAGATTAAAAGTGATTTAATTAAAGAATTAGATGGTGCTTCTAAGGAAGCTGATGTTTTAAATGTTAAATCTAATTATGTAGGTAAGAAAAGTGAAATACAAGAAATACTTGCAAGTCTTAAAGATATGAGTGTAGAAGATAAAAGGAAGTATGGTAGCTTAATTAATAATACTAAAAAAGAATTAGAAGAGTTAATTAATAAAAAATTAGAAGAATTAGAAAATAAAGTTAATGTTACTTTTGATGATACTCTTAATTATGATGTTAATGTTGGTTCTTTACATCCCGTTACGGTTGTTGCTAAAGAAGTTACAGATATATTAAAAAGAATGGGATTTACAGTGGTTAGTGGGCCAGAGATGGAGTCTGAATATTATAATTTTGAAGCTCTTAATATACCTAAAGATCATCCTGCAAGAGATATGCAAGATACATATTATTTAGATAATGGGATGCTTCTTAGAACGCAGACTAGTGATAATCAAATACATGCGATGGAAAATTATGGGGCTCCTCTTAGAATATGTGCTCCTGGAAGAACATTTAGAAATGAAGATTTAGATGCTAATCATGAGAATACTTTCTTTCAAATTGAGGGTATGGTTATTGATAAAGGGGTATCTATTGAAAATTTAATGTACGTTATGCAATGTGTTTTAAGTGAAGTATTTAAAAGTGATATTAAAGTAAGACTTAGACCTGGTTTTTTCCCATTTACAGAACCTAGTTATGAGATGGATATATCTTGTGTTATATGTGGAGGAAAAGGTTGTCCAACTTGTAAAAATGCAGGATGGATTGAGTTAATTGGATGTGGTATGGTGCATCCGAATGTTTTAAGAGCTGGAGGAATTGATCCAGATATATATACAGGTTTTGCATTTGGAATTGGTTTAACAAGACTTGCCATGATGAAATATAAAATAAATGATATTAGATATTTAAATAGTGGAGATATTCGTTATTTAAAACAATTTAATATTTAATTATATAGATTAGGAGGAAATATAATGTTAATATCATGTAATAGACTTAAAAGTTATATTAAAAATAGTGAAGATATTGATTGGTTAAATATTTGGAATACATTTACAATTAGAACAGCAGAAGTTGAAGATGTTAAAGTTGTGGGTAATACTTTTGATAATGTTGTAGTGGCAGAAATATTGGAGTGTGAAGAACATCCTGATAGTGACCATATGCATGTTTTAAAGGTTGATTGTGGAGAGAAAGAGCCTATACAAGTTGTTTGTGGTGCACCTAATGTAAGAGTGGGATTAAAAACCGCGTATGTTAAAGTTGGTGGTCATATTGATGGGATGGAGATAAAAGCTCGTCCTTTAAGAGGAATTTTATCAAATGGAATGTGTTGTAGTGGAAGAGAGCTTGCAATTAGTGATAATCATGATGGAATAATGGAACTTCCAGAAGATTTTATAAATGGAAAAGATATTAAAGAATATTTACCAATTGATGATATTATTGTAGAAATAGATAATAAATCTTTAACTAATAGACCTGATTTATGGGGACATTATGGAATAGCAAGAGAAATTTGTGCGATAACTAATCATGAATTATGGCCTTTAGAATTAGAAGAGATAAAAAATGATAAAGAAGATTTAGATATTGTTATTAAAAATAATGATTTATGTTATAGATATACAGGTTTAAAAATAGAAAATATTAAAAATAATAAAACACCTTTAGATATGCAAATATTTCTATATTATGTAGGTATGCGTTCTATTTCTTTACTCGTTGATTTAACTAATTATTTGATGTTAGAATTAGGGCAACCAATGCATGCGTTTGATGCTAGAGTAGTTAAAAATATTGAAGTAGGACTCGCCAATGAAGGAGATACTTATACAACTTTAGATGGAGTGGAAAGAAAGTTATCTAATGATATTTTAATGATTAAAAATGGAGATAAATATTTTGGTATTGCAGGGGTTATGGGTGGACTTGATAGTGAGATTTTACCAGATACAACAGGAGTATTTTTAGAGAGTGCAACATTTAATGCGGGAGTTATTAGACGAGGAGCAGTAAAACTTGGGCTTAGAACAGAAGCTAGCAGTCGTTATGAAAAAAGTTTAGACCCCAATATGACCGATATAGCAATTAAAAGATTAGTTTATTTACTTAGAAAAGAAAATCCAGATATGGAGATAGTATCTAATTTAACAGATATTTATCCTAAAAAATTAGAAGAAGAAGAAATAGTTTTAGATAAAGAAACTTTAAAAATATATATGGGGGTAGAATTACCAGATAAAGAAGTTAAAAATATATTAGAGGCATTAGGTTTTAAGGTAGAAGTTAAGAGTGATTCTTATAAAGTAATTGTACCTACATATCGATGTACTAAAGATATTAAGATTAAACAAGATTTAATTGAAGAAATTGCACGTATTTATGGGCTTGAAAAGTTTAGTCCTAAACCTTTAAAATTAGATTTAATAAGTGTTGAACATGAAAATATTTTTACTCAAGAATATGATGTTAAAAAAATACTTGCTGGTAAATTTGATATGCATGAAGTTCATAGTTATATGTGGTATGATACAGCTTTATTAAAAGATTTAGGATTAGAAAAAGATAATGTTAAATTACTGGGAAAAGATGTTAATAATATTTTAAGAGATGATATGTCTTTATCATTAATGAATATAGTTAAAGAAAATTTTAAGAATTATAATAGTTTTGAAATATTTGAAATTGGTACTATTATTGTAAATAATGAAAATAAGAGAGTTTTAAGTATTGTTTTAGCAGGAGAAGATAAGAGTTTAGAGGCATTATATAATAAAGCTAAAATGGTGGTTAAATATTTATTTAAGAATTATAAAAATAAAGATATTAGTTTTAAAGATAATGTTAATGAAAAGAAGTATTATGATAGTAATTTAGGTAAGTTAATATATGTTGGGGAAAAGAAAATTGGAGAACTTAATGTTTTAAATAAAAGTTTAGTTAGTAAGCTTGCTAAGAAAAAAATGGTTGTTACTTTAGATATAGACTTTGATTTATTTGTTAAGTTAGATAAAGAGAGTATATTAGCTCAAGAAATAAGTAAATATCCAACTGTTAGTTTAGATTATACTATTAAGTTAGATAATAAAAAATATCAAGAATTAGAAGAAATATTAAAAGAATTTAAGAGCAATTTAATTAATAGTTATAATTTAGTTGGGGTTTATCAAGATAAATATACAATTAGATATATACTAGGAAGTAAAAATAAAACATTGGAACAAAAAGATATTCAAACATTTAAAGATAGATTTATGAGTTATATTAAAGATAAGGGGCTTATGATTGAAGAGTAATAAAAACTTGACAAATATCCTAAAATATGGTAGGATAAAGTCTATCTTTTATGGAAAGGGGATTTTGGTTTATGCTAAATAGTTATGAAGACCAAATTAAAGCTTATATTGCTCAAAATTTAGATATGGCTTTATTAGCAAGATATTCTGAAGATACATATAATAGAATAAACAAAGAAAGAGAAAATTTAGAATTATATCGTAATATGGTTTTAAATCCAGAATTTAAGGAAAAAATTATAGCTAAGATTACAGAATATGTTATTAGTAAATTACAAACTAGTTTTAAAGCTGAACTTCCTGAAAGTTCTAGAGAAAGTTACTATATGAATAGTGTAAAAGCATTTTTAGATTCTCATCAAATGGTTTTACTTGCTAAAAAATTTAGTCAAGAAATTCAAAACGGAAGAATTCGTTAATTTAGAAAATTAATCATTTAGTATTGTCTAAATGATTTTTTTTTGGTACAATGGTTAAAAGAATAGGGTGGATGTTATGAATAATGAAAACCTTGAGTCTAACAATGTTACTAACAATAAAGTTGCCAATATTAATAATATATTAGCCGCATTAATTATTGCAATTTCTTTTATTGTAATGGGAATTAGTGGTTCTTATGCTTATTTTTTAAATCAAGTAGTTGATCAAAATACTACGGAGTCTAAAAAGGTTACAGTTACTAGTGGTGATTTACAGATGACTTTTGCGACAGAATCAGATAAATATATAAATGTTACAGATGCGACTTTAATAAATGATACAGAGCTTTTAACAAAAGGTACTAATAATTATACAGAATTTAGTGTTACTTTGCCATCTACTTCTGCGGTAAATGAGGCATCTTATTTATTTTATTTAACAGATTTTGAAATAACTGATAATTTTAAAAATGACCATGTTAAATGGGCACTTTTTGAAGAAGATAGCTCATTTAGTGAATCTACAACTAAATTAGAAAATGCTGTTGCTTATGGTGATTTTTCTTCTGTAGTAATTGAGGGTACTGAAGCTGAAACTGGTGGTAGAAAAAAAGCTAAAGATTATTCATTAATGTCTAAAGGTAATCCTAATGTGCTTTTGCAAAATTTTAAAATTACTAAATCTGATACAGCTAAAAAATATAGATTGTATATATGGTTAAGTAATGATCCAGAAAATAATCAAAAGTCTTTACTTAATGGTAGTTTAAGTGCTAAGGTTGGTTTTGTGGGAACTACTGCTAGTTCTGGAAGTGGTGAATAATACTTAGAGAAATCTAAGTTTTTCTTTTTCCTTTATTTGGTGTTTAAATAATTGTCGAATTATGGTATAATTAAAGTAGTATGCTAGTAAAGGAGAATAATTAATGAAGTTTATTCGCATTAAGAATTGTTATAAAGTATATAAAAATGGAGTAGCTGCAGTTGCAGATTTGACTTTAGATATTGATAAAGGCGAGTTTGTTTTTGTTATTGGGGCTAGTGGAAGTGGCAAGTCAACATTAATTAAAATGCTATATCGGGAAGAAAAACCGACTAAAGGGGTAGTAGAGATTGGCGGAATAAATGTTGGTAAGTTAAGAAATAGGACTGTATATAAGTTAAGAAGAAAATTGGGAATTGTTTTTCAAGATTTTAAATTGTTACCTAAACTAACAGTTTATGAAAATGTAGCTTTTGCTTTAGAGTGTATGGGAATGAAAGGAAAAGATATTCGTCCTAAAGTTATTAAAGCATTAGAGCATGTTGGATTAAAAGATAAAACTAGAAGTTTTCCTAATGAACTTTCGGGTGGAGAACAACAAAGAGTTTGTATTGCAAGAGCAATTGTAAATGATCCTAAACTTTTAATATGTGACGAACCAACTGGTAATTTAGATCCTAAAACATCAAAAGAAATTATGAAAGTATTGGAAGATATTAATAAAAATTTGGGAACAACAATCGTGATGGCGACTCATGATAAAGAAATTGTTAATAGTATGAAAAAAAGAGTTATTGTGCTTGATAATGGAGTTTTAATTGAAGACCATCCAGTTGGAACATATAAAGCTAAAGAAAGTTAGAAAGGAGTAATTGAAGTTGAAACCATTTAGAATTATTGTTAGAAGTATTAGAGATTCTTTTAAAAGTGTTTTTCGTAATTTTAGTTTAAGTATGGCTAGTATTATATGTACCACGATTACTCTTATTCTAGTTGCTTTATCAATTATTGTGACGGTTAATGTTAATCATGTTACTAAAACGATGGAAGAAGAATTAACGGTGGTTGTATATGCTAAAAAAGGTACGACTGATGAAGAAATAAATAATATTGAAGCTAAAATTAAAAAAATAGATGGAATTAAAGAGGTTATTTATAAAAGTAAAGAGGAGTGGCGATTAGAAATGAAAGGCTATTCAGAAACTTTAGAAGTAACTCTTGATTATTTAGAAAATAATCCTTTATTAGATTCATTTATTGTGACAGTTAATGATGTTCAAGATTTAGCACCAACAGCTAAAGAAATTAGAACCTTTGCGGGTGTTCAAAGTGCTAATTATGGAGAGGGTATGGTTGAAGGAATAATATCAGTGTTTAAAGTAATTAAAAATGTAACTTTAGCAATTGTTGTTGCTTTAGTAGTTGTAACAGCATTTTTGATTAGTAATACAATTAAGCTTACAATTTTTTCTCGTAGAAGTGAAATAGAGATTATGAGGTTGGTTGGAAGTAGCAATACTTCAATTAAGTTACCATTTATTATTGAAGGTTTCTTTTTAGGTATTGTAGGTTCACTCATACCAATAATTTTGGTAGTATATGGTTACATTATTGCATATGAAAAGTTGGGTGGAACTGTTTCTTTGGGAATTATAGAGTTAGTTAAGCCAATGCCATTTATATTATATACTTCACTTGTTTTGGTAATAATTGGCTCAGTTGTAGGTATGTTTGGCTCAGCAAGAGCAGTTAGAAAGTATTTGAAGATATGATGAAGAAAAGTATTAAAATATTATTATTAGCAATAGTGTTATTTAGTATTAATTTGAGTGATGTTTTTGCTAAAGACCCAGAAACTTTGGGAGATTTAAGAAAAACATATAATGATTTATTGTATGAAAAACAACAAAGTGATAATAAAAGTGCTCAAGCTAAAAAAGAACAAGCAGAAAAAGAAGCGGCAATAAGACAAGCTCAAAAAGATTTAGCAGTCGCAGAAATGGAACAAAATGAAGCTGAAGCGGCAATAGAAGAATCTAATTTAAAAATTGAATCTCTTAAAAAAGAAAGTGAAAAAGTTTTACAGTATATGCAGCAAGTTCAGGGGCAAAATGCTTATGTTGAATATGTTACAGGTGCTACTAGTATGACAGAACTTATTACAAGAATAGAGGCAGTAAAACAAGTTAGTGATTATATTCAAACAACTGTTGATAGTTTAGAGGAAGAAATAAAGAAAAATGAACAATTAGTAAAAGATTTGAAAGATAAACAAACTAGATTGGATAATCAGATAGTAAGTTATGAAGAAACAATTAAAAAATTAGTTGCTAATGCAGCAGAGTTTGATAAATATTCTAATAGTATTGAAGATAAGTTAACATCTGCGAAAAAGATATTAGATGAAAATGTGAGAATTTGTAAAGAAAATATTGGTAAAACTGATGATTCAGTTAAATTATCAGATTGTTCTAAAGTGCCGGTTAATGGGACTTGGTTAAAACCCCTTAAATATGGAGTTATAACAAGTACAATTGGTTATAGATGGGGAAGTTATCATAACGCGATAGATATTGGGGGAAATTCGGAGGGTACTCCAATATATGCGGCAGCAGCTGGACAAGTTGCAAGTATTATGAATAAGACTAGCTGTGGAGGCAATCGTGTTTATATTTATGTAACTGTAAATGGAGTTAAATATACAACTTTCTATTATCATTTGCTTAAAATAAATGTTAAAGTAGGAGATATAGTAGATCAAAATACTGTCATTGGGACAGTTGGAGGAGGAAGAAGCACTTCTTCGGCATATGGAGGATATGATACTTGTACAACAGGTGCTCATTTACATTTTGGGGTAGCTAAAGGTTGGTATCCATATCATGTAGGAAGTGGATATGTTATTACACCTCCAGGATTTCCTAATAGAGAGGGATATAGATTTACTTCCAGAACAGATTTTTATAAATCTTAAAACATCTTTTAAGGATGTTTTTTCTTTGGCTAATTTGGAGTTAATTCCAGATTGGCCGGATTTTGACTAATTTGGAGTTGATTCCAGATTTGACAAACTTGCTTTTATGGTGTATAATGTAATTGGTGATTGACTATGAATTATAAAAGAAATATAGAGCAAGTTTTTAGGGAATATAATAATAGTTTTAAGGCAATATTAGTTACAGGCCCAAGACAAGTAGGGAAAACAACTTTTTTGCTTGCTATTAAAGAAAAAAATAGAAAATATGTTACTTTAGATGATCGTAGTATTAGAAATTTGGCAATTAATAACCCAGAAGAGTTTTTTAATATTTATAAACCACCAATAATAATTGATGAAATTCAATATGCTCCAACATTAATGAGTTATATTAAAATAATTTGTGATAATACCAATGAAAAAGGACTTTTTTGGTTAACTGGTTCGCAAAAAATTGAATTAATGAAGGGAGTTAGTGAAACTTTAGCAGGAAGAATGGGTGTATTAGAAATGAATTCATTTTCTTATAGAGAGTTAACTAAATCAAAATATTTGCCTGTTTCTTTTGATGATCTTACTCCTAAAGAAGTTATAACTAAACAAGTTATTTTAAAAAATATATTGGATGGGGGAATGCCTG
Source organism: uncultured Bacilli bacterium (assembly GCA_947630575.1). Classification (GTDB taxonomy): domain Bacteria; phylum Bacillota_I; class Bacilli_A; order RF39; family UBA660; genus Caccenecus. Next base: position 13,720 of record CANRIB010000013.1, on the reverse strand, counting down.
GATTTGTGTTAACAGATATTAAAAGAGAGTATTATTTTAAAAGTTATATTAATTTATATTTAGAGAGAGATATTAGAGAATTGAAACAAATTGAAGATTTAAATGCTTTTTATACTTTTTTAGTTTCAATAGCTTCTAGAGTTGGACAATTAATTAATTATAGTAAAGTGGCTAATGATTGTGGAAAAGATATTAAAACAGTAAAATCTTGGATAAGTGTTTTAGAAGCAACAGGGATAATAAGGCTTATTTATCCTTTAAGAAAAGAAGAATTAAAAAGATTAACTAGTACACCTAAACTTATTTTTATGGATAGTGGATTATGTACGTATCTTATTGGGTTAAACTCTATTAAGAGTGTAGAAAATTATACTAATTTTGGATTTTTATATGAAAACTATATTATATCTGAATTAATTAAAATAAATGATAATTATGGATTAAATAATAGTTTTAGTTTTTATAGAGATAAAGATGGTTATGAAATAGATTTAGTTATAAAAGATTTTGATAATTATTATCATCCATATGAAATTAAATATAGAAGTAATGCTGATATTAGTATGATTAGTTCTTTTAATAAATTAGAGCATCTAAATATGGTTTCTACAGGTGGTATTATTTGTAATGCTTTAGAATTAAAGCCTATGACGGATAAAAATCAAATTATACCTATTAGTAGTATGATAAGTTAATATTCTTTTGGAGAATATTTTTTCTTTGACAATTTTGGAGTTAATTCCAGATTGGCCGGATTTCGACTAATTTGGAGTTAATTCCAGATTTGACATAAGTAATTTAAGATATTTTTCTGTACAAATTAAGAAAAATAATATATAATTGAGATAATAAAGGTGAATAAATGATTAGATATAGAAAAGTTAAGAAAAAAGATTTACCAATGTTGATAGAATATAAGTTATTAACAATTATTCCTTATATAAGTGATAATGAAGAAAAGTTAAAAGTTATTAGTTATGTTAATAATTATATGAAAGAGAAATATATAAATTGTTATTTTATATTAAATAATTTTAAAGTTATTGGGGCGTTTTTAATAGATAATTATGAGTTAGATATGTTATATATAATACCAGAATATCAAAATAGAGGTATTGGTGGGAGTTTTCTTAATAAATACAAAGGAGAGATTAAAAAAGTAAAGGTTAGAGATAATAATAAATTGGGGGTAAATTTTTATGTTAAAAATGGGTTTAGAGAAGTTAAAAAGAATAAAGATATTTTATATTTGGAAAGGGTGGAAGTATGACAATTAATGAGTTTTTGAAAAAGTTTGCACAGGATATTAAAGATAATGAGAGAGAATATAGAGCAGATGATTTTTATTATATTTTAAAATATTTGGGAGTTAAAAAGAATAATACTTTAGCAGAAGAAATAGAGAAGTTTTATGAAGATTTTTTAAATAATTTGGGTAATTCTTTAGTTAAGTATGAAACTAAAAAAGTTGGGGAGAAAGAAAATACGACTAATTATATTGGTTTTTATGTTGATAAGAAAGCTAATTATGAAAACGCAGTAAAGGTTTATTTTTCAGTTAAATATGAATATGTGATTAGTGCTTTAAAGACTTTATTCTTATATTTGATTAGAAATAGTATAAAAGCACAGGTTAAGTTTCAAGTTAAAGCAACAAATGAAAATATTGTGATTAGGTTTTATGATGCTAAAGATGTAGAACCATTTATAACGTATGCGAATAGTAACTTTATATTAGAAGATTTATTAGAGAAAGTTAATCCTTTTATTGCCTCTATTTATGGAATTGGGGTAGTACGAGATGATAATACCGTTAATACTTATAATGGGACTCTTAGTTTGATGTTAGAGGAGTATTTTAGTTTACTTAAAAATGAAGATAATTTAAATAAAGCTAGTGATTTAGATTTTATTGATTATTTGATTAAAAGAGCAAATATTGAAGAAAATGAAGCAATGAAGTTTAATATTAAAGCTATTGAAGAAAATATTAGAGCAATACTTAATCATGCAGAAAAAGACTTGATATAAAGTGTAATATGAGATAAAATAATATGGCATGGAGAAAAATATGAAGAAAGTACTAACTTATTTAAAAGATTTATTAACTAATAAAGATGTTATTGTGGTAGCTACTTCGGGTGGTCCTGATTCGATGTGTTTAGTTAGTTTGTTATTAACTTTAAAAGAAGAATTGGACTTGCAGATAATAATTGCTCATGTTAATCATAAACTCCGATATGAAAGTGAAGAAGAAGAAGCTTTTGTTAGAGAGTATGCTAAAAATCATGGGTTAATCTTTGAGTTTATGGAAATTAAAGAATATGATCATGATAATTTAGAAAATGTAGCGAGAAAAAAAAGATATGAGTTTTTTAATAAATTAGTAAAAAAATACCATGCTAAATACTTAATGACTGCACATCATAGTGATGATTTAATTGAAACTATTTTAATGCGGCTTGTTAGAGGAAGTAGTATTAAAGGTTATGCAGGTTTTAAACAAGAAACAATGATGGATGGTTATAAGATAATTAGACCTTTAATATTGGTATCTAAAGATGATATTTTAAAGTATATGGAAGATAAAAAACTTAAATATTATATTGATAAAAGTAATTATTCTTTAGAATATACGCGAAATAGATATCGACAGGTTGTTCTTCCTTTTTTAAAAAAAGAACAAGAAAATGTGGGAGAAAAGTTCTTAAAATTTAGTAGAGAGTTAGAAAGTGTGAGTTTGTTTTTAGATAACTATATTAAAGGAATAGAAAGTAATATTAAAAGTAAAGATGGTATAGATATATCTAAACTTTTAGAATTAGATGAATTTATTATTAGAAAAGTTATTGAGTATGAACTTAGTTTAATATATATTAATGATTTATTTTTGATTAGTGATAGAAATACATTAGATATTCTTAAATTAATTAAAAGTAAGAAAAATGGTTATGTGATACTTCCTAATAATTATTTAGCAATTAAAGACTATAATAATTTTAGAATAGAACATAATAATAAAGAAATTGAGTATTATTATAAGTTAGATAAAGAATTAGATGTTTTTGGGGGAAAGATTAAAAGAGTAGATCAAAGTGATAATACAAGTAATTATGTAATAAGATTAAATAGTGCGGATATTAAATTACCAATTATGGTGAGATCAAGAAGACCGGGAGATAAAATAGAAGTTAAAAATATGAAGGGAAGTAAAAAAGTTAAAGATATTTTTATTGATGAGAAAGTATCTTTAAAGAAAAGACGTAATTTTCCGATAGTTACTGATAGTTTAGAGAGAATAATTTGGCTTCCGGGAGTAAAAAAATCAAAATTTGATGTAGAAAGATACGGAATATATGATATAATACTTGAGTATGAGGAGGAAAAATAATGAATATAAAAGAAGTAAGAAAAAATAATACAGTTAGAAATTTATTTCCATATTTAATTTTAGTTGTTATTATTGGAGTTACATTCTTAATATTAAGTATGGGGGGTACTAAAGTTAATGAGCTTACAACAGGAGAATTATTAAAAGCTTTAAGAGAAGAGAAAGTTACAGAGATAACTGTTACACCGAAAAGTAGTGAATCTGTTTATTATGTTGAAGGTAAATTAGAGGATTACAAAAAAAATGAAAGTTTTAAAGCTAAAGTAATTGAAGCAGAAATTGATACAATTACAGCTTATGCAGAAGAAAAAGATATTGAAGAATATAAAACAGAGGCTGATCCAGGTTCTAGTCCAGTGTTATATATTATTGTTAATGTTTTACCACTCGTAGTATTTGTTGTAATCGCGTATATATTATTTTCAAAGCTTGCTAGTACTAATAAAGGTTCTATGGATTTTGGTAAGAGTAGAGCGAAACTTAGTGATGATAAACATCAGGCTAAATTTAGTGATGTAGCAGGTTTAAAAGAGGAAAAAGAAGAAGTTAAAGAATTAATTGATTTCTTGAAAAATCCTAAGAGATTTCAAAAATTGGGAGCTAGAATACCTAAAGGAGTATTATTAGTTGGGCCTCCAGGAACAGGTAAGACATTGCTTGCTCGAGCTGTTGCCGGAGAAGCAAATGTTCCATTTTTCTATATAAGTGGTTCTGATTTTGTAGAGTTATTTGTTGGTGTTGGAGCTAGTCGGGTTAGAGAAATGTTTAAAGATGCAAAGAGAAGTGCACCATGTTTGATATTTATTGATGAAATAGATGCAGTAGGACGTCAAAGAGGTACGGGACTTGGCGGAGGACATGATGAGAGAGAACAAACTTTAAATCAATTATTAACCGAAATGGATGGTTTTGGAGAAAATGAAGGTATAATTATTATGGCGGCGACAAACCGTCCAGATGTTTTAGACCCAGCATTACTTCGTCCAGGAAGATTTGATCGTCAGGTAACTGTTAGTCTTCCAGATGCCCAAGAAAGAGAAGCTATTTTAAAAGTTCATGCTCGTAATAAAATATTAGCTGATGATGTTAACATTAAAAATCTAAGTTTAAGAACGCCTGGTTTTAGTGGAGCAGATTTAGAGAATTTACTTAATGAAGCAGCATTGTTAGCTGTTAGAAGAAATAAAGATGCAATTACAATGGATGAAATAGATGAAGCAACTGATCGAGTTTTAATGGGACCAGCAAAGGTTAGTCGAAAAATTACGGATAAAGAAAAGAGATTGGTGGCTTTTCATGAATCTGGTCACGCGGTAATTGGAATTAAGTTAGAAGATGCTAATGAAGTTCATAAAATAACTATTATTCCACGTGGAGTAGCCGGAGGATACACAATGATGCTTCCACGGGAAGAAAAGATTGCCATTATGAGTAAAAAAGAATTAGAAGCACAAATAACAGGTTTACTTGGGGGTCGTGTTAGTGAAGAGATGTTCTTAAATGAAGTAACTACCGGAGCTAGTGATGACTTTAAAAAGGCGACTAATATTGCTCGGGCAATGGTTACAGAATATGGTATGAGTGATTTAGGTCCAGTACAATATGAACAAAAAACTGAAGGGGTATTTTTAGGCCGTGATTATGGTAAGACGAAGAATTTTTCTGATAAAGTTGCTCATGAAATAGATGAAGAAGTACGTAAAATTGTAGAAGAGTGCTACGAGAAAGCTAAAAAGATTTTAAAAGAAAATAAAGATTTAGTTAATATTTTAGCAGAAGCTTTAGTTGATAAAGAAACTTTAACTAAAGAAGAAATTGATTTAATAGTTAAGACAGGAAAATATTCGCCAGAGTTATTTAATTCTGAAAATTTGGAAATAGATGAACTTAAAGAAAAAGCTAAAGAATTAGGAATTAAAAATATTGCTAAAATGTCTAAAGAAGAACTTGAAGAAGCAATAAAAGAACAAGAAGAAAAATAAAAATATTTAACCTCGTTGGGATAAAATAACGAGGTTTTTAAGTGGTAATTTTTCTGGTTCTTAAACATTAAGGAGTGATGAATTAATTTTCATCGCTTCTTTTTTAGGTTTTCTAAAAATATTTGTAATTATTAATATTTTAGCTTTAAAATTATTAAAATTTCTATATCCATATGCTATTCTTTTAATTAACTTACATGTATTATTGTTTCTTTCCATTATTCCATTACTATATGGTTGTTCTAATGTATTTTTTATATGACCACTAAATTCTCTTAAGGTATTTAATGATGTATTCATATATTCAGATATATTTTTATAATCTTGTTTTATTATTTTATCAAATAATTTATAGTCTTTTCTTTGTAAAGAATACAATATACTTTGATATAAATTATATGTTGCTTTTAATTCATCACTTTGTTCTAATAAATAATTTACTATATCCACTTCTGTCATTAAATTTTTAAAACATATATATTTTTTCCAATAACTACTATCTAATTCTAATCTTGGCTTAAATAATAATCTAAAATATCTTTTGTATTTTCGATAATTTAATTTATCTTTCTTCATTATTTTGATTCTAGTTTTATTTAAACTTCTACTTATTAATTGTACTATATGAAACATATCTATTATTATTAAAGCATTTGAAAACATATTTTTTATTAATCCTATATATGGTTTATACATATCCATTACTACATATTTAACTTTTTCTCTTGTTTCTTTTAAATAATAGCTAAAATATTTTTCTAAATTATCTATTGTTCTATCTAATACTACATCTATTGTTTTTCCTGACTTTGCATCACATATATTAAAAGCCATAGTTTTTTTTAATGCTGTAAATTCATCTATACATATTGCTTCAGGTAAATAATTTTTATATAACTTTTTATTATCATATATTCTATCTATTATTCTTTGGACTGTCATATTACTTATATTATGATGTCTAGCTATAAGCGTATTTGATAAAATATCTTTAACATAGTTTATTACTGAATGTTTAGTATTATTACTTATTCGACATCTATAATCAACTATATTAGTTTTGGCTGTAAATCTTTTATTACACATTTTACATTTATATTTTTGCTTTTTAAGCTCTAAATAACTTGCTACTTCTGAAACTTTAGGTATTTTTATTAATGATATTTTGGTGCCATTTTTTACTATTGTTGTATCATTAATACAACCACACATAGGGCAATATTCATAATCATTTTTCAAATACCCTTTAAAGATATTAACCCTTTTATTATTAATTTTTCTGTTTTCGATAAAATTTTCATTAAAAATAACATTTTCATCTTCCATATTTAAGATTTTTAAGATAGAATTAGATATAGACATAAACAACTTCCTTTATTTTTTTCCAATTATAATTGTAACAGGATATAGTTGTTATGTCTATTTTTTTTGCATTAAAAAGAAGCGATGAAAATTAATTCATCACTCCTTAATGTTTAAGAACCATTTTTCTTAATAAAAAGGATTGTTACTTTTGGTTACAATCCTAATTATTTTGTTTAATTTTTAGTTTTTTAGCTTGTTCTTCTTGTTCTCTAATATCTTGTAAAGCATATTCACAAGCTTCAATTACAAATTTAGAAAATGAAACATTATTTGCGTGTGTTATCTTTTCTATTTCGGTTATTACTTTGGCTGGAAATCTAACACATTTATTAACCGATTCTTTGCGTTCAATATTTAAATTAAATGCCATATATAAAACCTCTTTCTAAATATATTTTATATTATTCTTTTATGTAATAAAATATTAGAAAAAGTCATATTAAATGTATTGCAAAAAATTATATGGTAAATATAAATTGTGAAAAATTAAAAATATTTATAGCTTTATTTAGAAAAACATGGTAATATTATGGTAGTATTAGAATAAGGAATGAATTTGTTATGAAAAAAAGGTTTATTTTTGATGAAAACTATATAAAAAGATATGCAAAGAGAAATAAGACTAGATGGTTAGTTATAGTTATGTGCATATTAATTGTTTTGAGTGTAATTGTAATAGTTTTATTAATTAATAGGGGTAATAAAAGAAAAGTTAAACCTTCTGTTCCTGATTTTGAAATTAAAGAGGAAATGGTTTTAGAGTCTGGTAGTGCTTTACCTGAATCTGTGGATTATTTTAAAAAATTAGAAAATGTAGATGTTAAAGATATTGAAGTAATATATCCAGAAGAATTTGAAATTAGTTATGATATTGATAGTTGTTCAGAAGAAGAATTAGAGAAAATAAATAATGAAGATGTTAATATTGAAGATTATAGTTGTGCTGTACCAGTATTAAAGACACCAACTACTTATGGGGTTACAGTTAAAGTTTTGGATGCTCAATATACAGTTAATTTGAAAGTGGAAGATAAAACAGCACCAAAATTAGAGCTTAAAGATTTAGAAGTAATAAAAGGGGAAAAATATGAAATAGAAGATTTTGTTCAGTCTTGTAAAGATGCGACAGATAGTTGTAAATTAGAGTATTATAGTTTAGATGTTGATGATGATGGTAATCCAATTGATTATGGAAATTATACAGAAGCAGGGGAATATGTGGTTAGAATAGTGGCTAGTGATGATTATGGAAATACATCAGAGCCTTTAGAAGTTAAACTAAATATAGTTGAGCCAACATCCGATGTTTATATAGTTACATTTGATTCTAGTGGTGGTAGTGCAGTTGCTAGTGCTAAAGTTTTAAAAGATAAAAAGGTTGAAGAGCCTAAAAATCCAACGAAAAATGGTTATATATTTATTGGTTGGTATTTAGATGATAAAAAGTTTGATTTTGATACTCCAATAAATGATAATATAGTAATAACTGCGAAATGGCAAAAAAGTGATAGTTCGCAAGGCAATAGTGGTTCTACTGTTCCAGGAGTTGTTAATGTTACAAGCATTTCAGTTAGTTATCAAAAAATATATTTAGATATTAATCAAAGTAAAACAATTACGGCAAAAGTTAATCCAAGTAATGCGACAAATAAAACTATTACTTGGAAGAGTAGTAATTCTAATATTGCTAAAGTTCAAAATGGAGTTATTACAGGTGTTAAAGAAGGAACCGTAACAATAACGGCTAGTGCAGGTGGAAAAAGTGCTAGTGTTACAGTAGTTGTTAGAAATAGTGGATCTGGAGGACAATCTACAGGATGTCAATATGGTAATGCAAGTTATAATGGTGGTGCTTTATCAGTTAAATTAGCTAATGGTAATTGTGCTGTGAATCCAAATGGAAATTATGAAAGTAAAATAAACGAAGTGGTTAGAGCAGATACAATAAGATTGAGTTCCGATTTAGTTAGATTAGGTTATAATGTTTCAATTAGTCAAACTGGTTATTCAGCAAAATATGAACAAGTTAAAAATAAAACTGGTATAGGACTTATTGGATATAAAATTACAGTAACTGTTAATGTTCAATTTAAAAAGGTTGTATATGTTATTAATGAGGATGGTTCAAGAACTTTTAGTGATAATCCAATTAATTTAAGTAAATAATAAAAAAGCTTCATTTTAAATGAGGCTTTTTAAATGGGTTTATAAAGTTATCTATTACCTCTAAAGCGATCTTTAGGGTCTAATATTTTTTTACGTAGTCTAATATCAGTTGGAGTTACTTCGACATATTCGTCATCTTCAATAAATTCTAAAGCTTCTTCAAGAGTAAATTTCTTTGGTTTAGTTAAGTTAATAGCTTCATCAGAACCACTAGAACGAGTATTAGTTAAATTCTTGTTTTTACATGGATTAACATCTAAATCATTATCACGATTGTGAATTCCGACAATCATACCAACATAAACTTCTGTTGCAGGTTCAATGATTAAAGTTCCACGGTCTTCTAAGTTCCAAAGAGAATAACCTAAGGCTTTACCATTTTCCATAGATACTAAAACACCATTTTTACGATGAGCAATAGGCCCAACATAAGGTTTATAAGCATCAAATGAACGAATCATAACACCTTCACCTTTAGTGTTTGTAATAAAGTTACTACGATAGCCAATAAGGCCTCTAGTTGGGGCACTAAACTCTAAATGAACATAGTTATCTTCATTGTTATTAATTAATTCTAAAGTAGCTTTTCGTTCTTGTAAGTCATTAATAACAGTACCTGAATATTCAGTAGGAACATTAATGATAACTTTTTCAAATGGTTCTAATTTTTGGCCATCTTTTTCTTCATATAGTACTTCTGGTTTAGATACGGATAATTCATAACCTTCTCTTCGCATATTTTCTAGTAAAATTGATAAGTGTAATTCGCCACGACCACTTACTTTGAAGCCATCTGTACCAACTAATTCTTCAACTTGTAAACCAACATTAGTTTCTAATTCTTTTTCTAGACGTTCTTTTAAATGTCTAGTAGTTAGAAATTTACCGGATTTTCCAGCAAATGGAGAGGTATTTACAAGAAAGTTCATAGAAAGGGTAGGTCTTTCAATAATTATTGGTGGTAAGGGGTCAATAACGCCTTTTTCACAGATTGTATCACCAATAGATATATCAGAACAACCAGCGATAGTTACTATATCACCATAGTAGGCGATATCTTTTTCTACTTTTTTGATACCATTATTAACAAATAATTTACTTATTCTAAAAGATTCAATTTGACCATCATTTTTAACTAAAGTAACTGTTTCGCCATTTTTTATTTTACCTTTTGTAATACGTCCAATTCCAAGACGTCCAATATAATCGTCATAATCTAAGTTAGATATTTGAAGTTGCAGTGGATCTGTTTCACTTCCTTCAAAAGATTTTACTTGATTTATAATAGTTTCTAGTAATGGAGATATATCATTTCCGGGTTCTTCAAGGCTAGTGCTGCAAGTTCCATTTTTAGCTATACCATAAATTATAGGAAAGTCTAATTGTTCGTCAGTCGCGTTTAATTCCATGAAAAGATTAAAAGTCATGTCGACTACTTCTTCAGGACGAGCATCTTTTTTATCAATTTTATTGATAAATAGAATTGGTTTTAAGTTTTGCTCTAAAGCTTTATTTAAAACAAATCTTGTTTGAGGCATAGGTCCTTCCGCGGAATCAACTAATAAAACAACTGTATCAACAGTTTTGATAACTCTTTCAACTTCACTAGAAAAGTCAGCATGACCGGGAGTATCAACAATGTTTATTTTATAATCTTTATATTTAATAGCACAGTTTTTAGAATATATAGTGATGCCTCTTTCTTTTTCTAAATCATTAGAATCCATTACTCTTTCTGTAACTTCTTCATGAGCATCAAAGACACCATTTTGTTCAAGTAAAGCATCAACTAGGGTACTTTTTCCAGCATCAACATGGGCAACGACGGCAATATTGATGATTTTTTCCATATAAACTCCTTCTTTCTTTTTGTTAAAACTAATATAGTTTACCACACTTAGGGAAAATTAACAAGTATAAGTTTTATCTTTCAAGTTTGGGTGTTTCTTTAAAAATAATATCATTAATAATATTAATAGTAATACTATAAAATTCAGGATAGTTATAAAATCTACTATTCCTTATTAGTTCAATTATTTTGTGTTTTTCTTTTTCATTTTGGGAAAGAGTTAAAAATGTTTTTACAAATAAAGCATTAATAATTAAATTAGTCATATTATAAGTGCTTTTTATTAATTCTTTATTAGAATAGTCTAATGATAAGGCACACATATTTACAGGCTCTAACAAAACATCAAAGGCTGTTTTAGGGTATTTTGATAGTTCGGGTAATTCTAAATAATCTAAAGTATAATTATTTAAATAATAATCTTCTATATTTATTAATTCAGGAGTAGATAATAATAAATATTTTTTAATTATTAATTCATTTTTTAGATTTTTAGAAGTAATAGTGTTAATATATTTATTAAGTTCAAGTAAAAAATAAGTTAAAAAAGTGGGTATTTCATAAGTATTAGAGAGAATTTCTTCACCATTTTCTTGTTCGTATTTTTCTTCTTCAATTAGTCTTGCTAAACGTTCATATCTTAATTTTTGAATTTCTTCTTTTTTGGATGAGAAAAGAGCAATATGCCAACCAGTAGAAGTAAATAGACCATCATCATTTAAAGTAGAATTATATTTAGAAATACATAGATTAATTTTTAAAAGAGTTATTTCATCTTGATTGTTAATTTTAGTTTTTAAGTCATTAATTAATGATTCAAGATAAGAAATTAAAAAACTAATGGTTATTCCTTTGGTTTCAAAGCTCGCTATATTCAAATATGTTTGCATAATTTTAGAATTTAAAGCAAAATATTCTTCGGTTTCTTCATAGGGAATAGGAATATCTAGAGCTTCACATATATCTGCACTTTCAACTTTAGGGAATATTAAATCGTCAATAAAGGATAATTCTATATCATTTGCTAATTCGTCTTCTAAACTATCTAAATCAGCAAAATATAAGATGTTATCGTCTAATTCTAAATAATTAGAATATTTATTAATAAATAATTCTAAAGATTCATTAAAGTTAAAATTATAAAGAGTATTTTCGGTTTCATTAATGCTTTTAATTAAATTAATAAAAGCAATTTTTAAGTTATTTATATCTATATTATCTTCGTTTGTTAGTTTATTATAAAAATTAATTATTTCAAATAATATTATATCAGTATGTAAAATATCCATAGTAATCACCCACATGGGTGTTTATTATAATAAATAAAAAAAGATAATGCAAGCAGTTTTTATTACAAGAATAAAAAAACGTCATTATCATATGTTTGGATTTAAAATCTGGGAATTAAAATGGTTTCTATAATTAGAAATTAAAATAGGTGGTGAGGTTTTTCCTATTTAAGATGTGTTTTTTTAATCCCCTTTTTTATAGTATAGCATGACTATATAGTTTTTACTATATATTAAGTTTGAATAGATTTATTTTTAGTCTTAAAGAAAGTTTTGGGGGTATTTATTTACTTTTTATTTTGGGCGTTATATAATATTTTATGGAGGTTAAGGAAAGTATGAACGAAGAAATAATTAAGAATATAAGTTTAGAATTAAATATTAAAGAATATCAAGTAATAAATACACTTAAATTATTAGAAGATGGAGCTACTATACCTTTTATTGCAAGATATAGAAAAGAAGCAACGGGGTCTTTAGATGAGAATCAGATTAGTAAAATAAATGAAGTATATACTTATGAACTTAATTTATTTAAAAGAAAAGAAGATGTTATTAGGTTAATAGAAGAAAAAGGATTACTTACAGAAGAATTAAAAAATAATATTATGAAAGCTACTAAATTAGTAGAAGTAGAAGATTTATATAGACCATTTAAAGAAAAAAAGAAAACTAAAGCAACAGAAGCAATAAAATTGGGATTAGAGTCTCTTGCTAAAGAAATATTTAGAGAGAATAGTAATATTAGAAATATAGCTTTAAAGTATGTTAATGATAAAGTTAAAGATGTAGATTATGCATTAGAACAAGCATTATTTATAGTTGCAGAAAATATTAGTGATAATGCAAGTTTTAGAAAATATATAAGAGATAATTGTTTTAAGTTTGGGGTTATTAGAAGTGTAAAGAAAAAAAATAAAGAAGATTTAAATAAAGTATATGAGATGTATTATGATTATAAAGAACAAATTAAATATATTAAATCACATAGAATTTTAGCTATTAATAGAGGGGAAAAAGAAGATATATTAAGTGTTAGTTTAGAAAATAATATGGAGTATATAGAAAATTATTTAAAAAATAAATTAATACATAAACATAATCAAGATACAGAAATATTATTAAATAATGCGATAAGTGATGCTTTAAAAAGATTAATTATGCCAAGTATAGAAAGAGAAGTTAGAGCAGAATTAAAAATAAAAGCAGAAGATAAAGCAATTGAAAACTTTAGTGAAAACTTAAAAAATATATTATTACAACTACCAATTAAAGGAAAAACTGTATTAGGTTTTGATCCAGCATTTAGAACAGGCTGTAAATTGGCTGTTATAAGCCCGACATTAAATGTTTTGCATATAGATGTTATATACCCTCATGAACCTAGAAATGAGCTAGAAAAGGCTAAAAATAAGGTTTTAGAGCTAATAGATAAATATAAGATAGATATTATTGCTATAGGTAATGGAACAGCATCAAGAGAAAGTGAGAGTTTTATTGCAAGTACAATTAAAGAAGCTAAAAGAAAAGTAGAGTGTTACAATTCACAGTTAAAAGATAGAAAAAAATAAAATTCTGTCTTTTTTAATGTTGATAAGTATAGAAAATAAGGGTAGTTATCCACAACTTAAAGTTATAGACTTGAAAAAAATAAAAAATATGAGATACTAAAGAAAAT
>CANRIB010000012.1 GCA_947630575.1 uncultured Bacilli bacterium | reverse complement strand
TAAAATCAATTTTAAGCGACTTTTTATATAGATAATATAATTAATCAAATTAACTTGATTTAAAAAACTGTCCGTAGATAAGTTAAGTGAATATAGACTTGAGTTTTTTTATTATAAACAAATGACGCTTAAAGCAAAAACGTACAATTTGCACGTTTTTTATTATATTTTTCGTGCAAAACGTACGAAAAAGTTGATTTTGCTTAAAAAATATGTTAAAATGCTCATAAGAGGTGTTAGTGATGTACAGAAATATTATGGAAGATTTATTAGAATGGAAAAAAGATTCATCCATGCCCTTAATGTTAATTGGAGCAAGACAAACAGGAAAAACCTATATTTTAAAACAATTTTGTGAAGAATACTTTAATAATTATATTTATATTAATTTAGAAAAAGATAAAGAATTTAAAGAAATATTTGAAAATACTATTATTCCTGAAGAAATAATTTCTCACATAGAAATATTATTAAAAAAGAAAATAGACATAGAAAATACTATAATATTTATTGATGAAATCCAAGAAAGTGAAAAAGCCATAACTTCTTTAAAATATTTTTGTGAAAGTGAATTAAACTATAAAATAGTATGTGCTGGTTCATTATTAGGAGTTAAAATAAATAGATCATCTTCATCTTTTCCTGTTGGCAAAGTAATAATTAAATATTTATATCCCATGAATTTTTATGAATTTTTACTAGCTCTTAAAGAAGATTTATTAATTGATGAGATTAAAAAACATTATGAGAATAATACTGCTTTACCAAACAATATTCATAATAAAGCTCTAGATTTATATAATAAATATTTAATTATTGGAGGAATGCCCGCGGTAATTAATGATTACATATCTAAAGATTTCCAAATAAATGAATTAAATTATGATTTACAACAATATATAATTTATTCTTATTTAGCCGACATGAATAAATATACTGAAAATAGTGAAAGTATAAAAATAAATCAAATATACACTAGTATTCCTAAAGAACTAGCTCGTGAAAATAATTCTTTTAAGTTTAGTTTAATAGACAAAAATGCTCGTAAAATAAGATATGAAAGTAGTATTGATTGGCTTTTAGCAAGTAATCTTGTCTTTAAATGTAATTTAGCTGAAAAAAATATATCGCCCTTAAAAGCATATATTAATTCTGATAAATTTAAATTATATTTAAGTGATGTAGGTTTATTAAGAAGTTTATCTAATATTGAATATAATGAGATATTATTAGATAAAAATGATATGTATAAAGGGGTATTAGCCGAAAATTATGTTGCTAATGAATTATATCAAAAGTTTAACGAAATATATTATTATCGTTTTGCTAATTATGAAATAGATTTCTTAATTAAAATTAATGGAGATATAATACCAGTTGAAGTAAAAGCCAGAAATAAAACAACTAGCAAAAGTTTAAATGAATATATAAAAAAATATAACCCCTCTTATAGTATAAGAATATCTACGAAGAATTTTGGCTTTGAAAACAATATTAAATCTATTCCTTTATATGCTTTATTTTGTTTAAATTCTAAGTCTATTAATAAATAAAAATACTAATCAATTATCGTTTGACTAGTATTTTCTTTATCTGCATCTTGACTATCATTATAACCTAAATCTGGGAATAATGTATCTAATGGATCATTTTCTTCAAATGGACTATCATTTTGTGTGCTACCATTATCTTCATTATCTTGATTATTCTCATTGTTTTCATTTTGATTATCACTACTACTATTACTACTATCTGCACTATTAATATAAACTATAAGTTCTGTAACATTGTTAATAAGTACTCCATTACTAACACTTTGATTAGCAATCATTCCAGGTAATATATTTGGATTATAAAATTCACTATCCGGTGTTGCATATTCCACTTTTAAATCTATATTATTATTAAGAGCAAAAGTTTCTGCTTCACTAACTTGTAAACCTACAAAATTAGGAACTGTAATTAATTTATCTCCCGTGGTAATTCCTTGTCCTGTAACTTTTTTAGTATATACTTCATTAGCATCAAAACTAAATGTTTTAATCATTTCTTTTTCTTCTAATTCAAGATTAGCTTTCATTAAATTAACAATGGCCTCAAGTGAATCTGGATAATATCCAATCGCTGATAGCATTAATCCATTATTACTCATTCTAACTGGTAAATTATAATATTCTAGATATGTTTTTTCAATAGTTAAGAAATCTCCATCTTTAAAAGTTTTCACTATCATATCTTTTAATACATCATAGAAAGTAAATATTTGCTCTCTTTTCATATTAGTATCAATATTATTAGTTACAGCTTCTAATATACTTTTTAATTTTCCAATATTATCAGGACTAGCCGCTTTTTTAGCTAAAGCTTCAATTATTTGTTGTTGATGTTTATTTCTTGCAATATCACTCATTAAATAAGCATGTCTACATCTAGCATAAGCAAGAGCCTGTTCCCCATTTAAAGTTTGAACTCCGGTATCCATACAAACAAGTTTATCTCCAAATTGTCTTAAAGAATTTTGCTCACAAACTCGGCCATTATAAGTATTATAATATGCTTGATAATCTGGTACTTCCACATCTACTGTAACTCCCCCCAAAGCTTCAACCAAATCAACAACCCCTTTAAAATTAATCTTAACATAATAATCAATATCTATATCTGTTAATTGTTCAATAGTATTTATAACACAACTAGTCCCATAAGCTGCTGAAGAATTAATTTTAGCATATCTATTATGATTGCAAGCAATCGGCACATAAGTATCTCTTGGAATAGAAAACATTGTCGCATTTAAAGTTTTAGGATTAAAAGTAATTAACATTAAAGTATCTCCATTAAAAGAAGTACTCGCATCTAATCCATCAGCTTCACTATCAACACCCATTAAAAGAATTGTAAATGGTTCTGTTAAACTTTTATTACCCACTAACTCTGTATCTTCATTTTTTAATTTTTTACTATAAGTATAAATTATTTCTGCATCTTTTAAACCTTCAAACTCTTCGTCATTAAATACTTTTAAATTATTAGAAGTAATAAATATCCCATCTATTTCTTTATTTAATAAATCATTAATCATTTCATAAAAATCATTATAAGTTACTAATTTATTATCTTCTAATTTCTCTTCTTTAATAAGTTCATTTGCTAGTTCATATTCATTACTATCAATATCCTTATTAATAATTCCTAAAGTACTATCTTTAGTTATTTTATTATCTTTTAAAACTACTAAATTAGAAGTATAAGTTAAATATTCTTTCTCCGCCATATTATCTAAATTAGAATTAAACATGCCCAAATAATAAGTAACAACCCCTAAACCAACAGATAGTATAATTGTTATTGCACTAATAATAGCTAAAGTAATATGTTTTTTAAGTATTAAATTAACAAGTCCCCATAAAAAATAAGTAATAATCCATATAAGTAATATAAACGCGATAATAATTCTAATAACTGTTTCAATAGATATACCTATTAAATTTTTTAAAAATAATATATAACTTCCTGTATATAAAATTAATACTAATAAATATATACATAAGAATATTTTATTAACTTTTTTAATCTTATTAAATAATACCTTCATAATTCAACCCTATTCTTTATGCTCATATCTTATATTATATAATATATTATAACCACTTTCAATTATTTTTTACATAAACTGTCAATCTTCGCCAAAAATCTCCCAAATATATTGAGCTCCATTTAAAAATATTATATAATTATTATGAATATATAAATGGAGGCTAGTATGAGAAACAAATTAAAATATATCCTTATCTTAATAATTGTTCTTAGTTATACTATACCCGCCTATGCAGCCTCTAAATATGTTGTTTTATTAGATGCTGTAAATATTAGAAGTGGACCTAGTACTAAATATAGTAAATTAGAAGTCGGTAAAATTGGTAGTTCTTATAATTTAAAAAATAGTAGTTTAGTTAAAGATGAAGCTGAAAATGGTACTTGTGATGCTGGGTGGTATGAAATAGATTATAATGGTCGAAGTGCTTACGTTTGTAGTGATTATGCTCGAATCTATGAAGAAGGGGAAGAAGAAAAAACAACTCCTACCACTTCTTGTGAAGTAACCCTTAAAAATGAAGGTTTCCCAGCTAGTTATTGGACCGGATTATGTAATTTAAAAGCTAAACATCCCACTTGGACTTTTAAAGCCATTAAAACTAATTTAGATTGGGCTATGGCCGTTGATAAAGAAAGTGCCTGTGGTATTAACTTAGTTCAAACAAACAACAGTGAATATATAGATAAAAGCTGTAGTCATGGTTATTCTAATTGGAAAGCTCCATCTCAAAAAGCTCTTGCATTTTATATGGATCCTCGGAATTTCTTTACTGAACAATATATCTTTCAATTTGAATATTTAAAATATGATGATAGTATTGCAAGTTCTTATCCAAGTTCTATTGCCAATATTTTAAAAAATGCCTCTTTTTATACTTATCACGCTAGTCGTGGGGTAAATCTTGAAAACACCATCAGTGATGCTGGTAAAGCTGCCAATGTTAATCCTGTTTTCTTAGCTTCTCGTATGTTGCAAGAATTAGGAACATCAACTACTCTTTATAATCTCTATAGTGGGGCTTACACAGGCAATTCTAGTTGGACAGGTTATTATAATTTTTATAATATTGGTGTTTATGATAGTTGTGCAACCGCCTCTGGAGGAACTACTAAATGTGGATTAGAATACGCTTATAAAATGGGTTGGGATAGTGCTTATAATGCCATTAAAGGTGGTGCTGATTTCTTATCTCAAGGTTATATTGCTAAAGGTCAATATACTAGTTATCTTCAAAAATATAATGTTATTCCAACAGAAGCCAATAAATTATTTGCTCACCAGTATATGGAGAATATTGCTGCTCCATCAAGTGAAGCTGGAATAACTTATAATGCTTATAAAAAACTTAATATGTTAGAAACTGGTTTTGCCTTTTATATTCCTGTTTATACCAACATGAGTGCCAGTATTGTTAATAGTAGCAATGGAGCAACGGGAAGTAGTAGTACTGCTCCATCAACTGCCTCTTTAACAAGCATTATTACAAGTGCTGGGTATAAAACAAATGGTGATTATCTAACAAGTGTTATGCCTAGAAGTGATATAAATGTTTTAAAAGCTAATTTAGAATCAAGCGCCGGAAGTGGCAATGTAACTATCACCACTGCGGGAGGCTCTGCTGTTTCTAAAGGCACAATTGGCACAGGCTATAAAGTAACAATAAAAAATAGTACTGAAACCAAAACATATCAAGTAGTAATAAAAGGGGATACCTCAGGTGATGGAGTAATAAATGCTTTAGATTTATTGCAAATTCAAAAAAGTATATTAGGAACTTATAATTTAAATGGTGCTTATTCTAAAGCCGCCGACCCATCTAATGATAATAAAATAAATGCCTTAGATTTATTACAAATTCAAAAAAATATATTAGGAACATATAATATAATTCAATAAGAATAAATGGAGGTTAAAATGAAAAGAATTAAATTAGTATTACTTACCATATTAAGTTTATTATTGTTACCAAACATAGCCTATGCTGCAAGTGGTTCTATCAGTGTATCTGGTGCTTCTAATATTGTCGAAGGAAGTCGTGTCCAAATAAACGTTACATTATCTAGTAATACCGCCATTGGTAGTTGGCAAATGGATTTAAACTATGATAAAGCCTTCCTACAATTAATTAGTTCTTCTGCTGAAGCGGGTGGTACTAGAATGGCAAGTTATGCTGCAAATGGCACTAGAAGTAAAACCTACACTTTTGCCTTTCGCGCTTTAAAAACTGGTAACACGAGAGTTTCAGTTAGTAGTTATCTTGCTTATGCTTTTAATGATTTAAGTGAAATGAAATTAACATCATCAAGTAAAACTATTAAAATAATGACTCAAAAAGAATTAGAAGCAACTTACAGCAAAGATAACACTTTAAAAAGTTTAACTGTTGAAGGTTATGAACTAGATAAAGAATTTGACAAAAACACTTTAGATTATACTGTAAATGTTCCAACCGGCACCACCAGTGTTAAAATAAATGCCACCGTAAATGATTCTAATGCCACCGTAAATGGAGCCGGCGAACTAGAAGTAACTGAAGGAACAAATGTTGCCTCAATTGTTGTAACAGCCCAAAATGGTGATCAAAAAACTTATAATTTAACCATTAATGTTGAAGACCAAAATCCCATTAATGTTAAAATAAATAATAAAGATTATGTTGTTGTAAAAAATGCTACTCTTTTATCTACTCCCGCGACTTTTACAGAAACTAAAATAACCATTGAAGAATTTGAAATCCCTGCCTTTATTAATAATACTGCCAACATTACTTTAGTAGGCTTAAAAGATGAAACTGGAGATATTATTTATGTTGAATATAATGATGGTAAATACAGTGTTTATAATGAGTTAAATTTAAAAACTTATTTATTAGTACCTGCACCATTTAAAGAAGATTTAGATTTAATAAAAACAACTGTAACCATTAATAATTTAAAATATGATGCTTACAAATATTCTGAAAATTCTAACTATGTTATTATTAGTGCTAAAAGTCTTGAAAATGGTAAAATAGCTAATTATTTATATGATACAGAAAATAAAACAGCTACTTTATATGATGATACTTATATTAAAGAAAGTAAAGACACTATAACTAATTATACTTATATTATTATTGCTTTTGCAATCGGTTTATTATTAAGTGTTATCGTAATAATAAGCTTAATGCATAGCTTAAGAAAAAAACAAAAGAAAATGAGTAAATTTATTGAAAAACAAGAAGCCAAAATTGAAGCAACAAGAAAATTAAATGATGTTGTATCAGAAGTAAAAAAGATTACAGATGCTGAAAAAAAGCACACCATAAAACAAGATACTACTGAATTAAAAGCTTTAAATAAAAAGGATAAAAATAAAAAAAATAAAGAAATTAAAGTTACTGAAGTTAAAATCGCAGAAACTCCGAAAGAAAATATTCCGGAAGAAAAAATATCGCAAACCAAAGAAATAAAAACATCTGAAATAAAGAAAGAAAATGAAAAAAATCAAAAAGAAAATATTACCGAAAAAACCAAAAAAGAAAAAAACTTAGAAGAAACAGAAGTGTACAACATTTTTGAAGATGACTTTAAATTCTCCAAAAAGAAGAAAAAGAAATTTTAACCTCTAAATAAGAGGTTTTAATATGCTTCAAAATAAGTTATAGCATTATTTACCAATATCTGCTATAATACATGACAAGGAGTGTTCTTATGGAGCTAACAGACATTAAAGGAGTAGGACCTAAAACTTTGCAAAATCTTCAAGACTTAAACATCAATAAAATAGAAGATTTACTAACCTATTTTCCTTTTCGTTATGAAATATTTGAACCTATAAATTTACCCGATGATTATAATGGTGAACGTATTGCTATAAATGCTCAAGTAGAAACCAGTGGTAATGTCTATTTCTTTCGCAAAAACTTTAATCGTCTTCAATTTAGAGCCAATCATAATGGCAAAACAATGTATGTTATTATTTATAATCGAGCTTTTATCAAACCATATATTTTAGTAGGCAAAACCATAACGTTAATCGGTAAATATGACCAAGCAAAAAATACTTTTACTTGTGATGATATTAAATTAACCCCCATAACTAAAAAAGAAATTATTCCCATTTATCATCAAAATAAAAATATTAAATCAAATGATATTCGAAAAATTATTATCAATGCTTTAGATGATGCGGTTGCTTTACCGAACTATGTTCCCTCATCTATCGCGGAAAAATACAATTTAGTTACTAAAAAACAAGCTTTAAGGATGATTCACGCCCCCAAAAATCAAACTGAAGTCAAAAAAGCTACTTTATATTTAAAATATGAAGAATTCTTTTTATTTATGTTTAAAGTAAATTACATGAAAAAAGATAATGAAAGTATTTATAAAGAAGAAAAACATATTTTAGATGACGATATTAACAATTTTATTAGTACTTTACCTTTTCATCTAACTGGTAGTCAAGAAGAAGCCTTAGCTCTAATTTTAACTGACATGAAAAGTAACAAAAAAATGAATCGTCTGGTACTTGGCGATGTTGGAAGTGGTAAAACTATCGTGGGCTTTGTTTCAATGTATGCTAGTTTTAAAGCAGGATATCAAAGTGTTTTAATGGCTCCAACTGAAGTTTTAGCAAGACAACATTACGCTAGTGCTCTAAATTATTTTAAAGATTTTAACATAAATGTTGGTCTTTTGGTGGGCAGTATGTCCAAAAAAGAAAAAGACAATATTAAAGATGATTTATTAAATGGTAATATAGATATTTTAATTGGTACTCATGCGATTATTGAAGAAACCGTTAAATTTTATCGTTTAGGTTTAGTTATTACTGATGAACAACATCGTTTTGGAGTAAAACAAAGAGAAATTCTCAAAAGTAAAGGCGAAGTTGCCGATGCCCTATATATGAGTGCAACTCCAATACCAAGAAGTTATGCTTTAACATTATATGGAGATTTAGATGTATCATTTATTACTCAAAAACCCGGTGGTCGCAAAGAAATAATTACTAAAATAAAAAAATACAGTGAATTAAAAGAAGTTCTAAAACATATATTAAATGAAATAAAAGAAGGCCATCAAGTATATGTTGTTGCCTCTTTAATTGGTGATAATGAAGAATTAGACTTAAAAAGTGTGGAAACCCTAAAAGCTAAATTTGATACTGCTTATAAAAATAAGATTCCAACTGAAATATTACATGGAAAATTAAAACAAAAAGAAAAAGACGCGATCATGGAAAGATTTAAAAATAATGAAACTAAAATTTTAATATCAACTACAGTTATTGAAGTAGGTGTTGATGTTAAAAATGCTACTATCATGGTTGTATTTGATGCTGATCGTTTTGGTTTAGCAACTCTTCATCAATTAAGAGGACGGGTTGGCCGAAACTCCCTAGATAGCTATTGTTATTTAATTTGTGATAAAGAAAAAGAGCGCCTAAAAGTTCTTGAAGAAAGCAATGATGGCTTTTATATTTCTGAACGAGATTTAGAACTAAGAGGTGAAGGAGATTTATTTGGTATTGAGCAAAGTGGGGCTAAAACATTTAAAATTGCTAATCTAAAAACTGATGCTAAAATCTTAATGCAAGCCAAAAATGACAGTGAAGAATATCTAAATTCTCAAGCATATAAAAACAATTTAGCTTATTATAAAATTATAAAAGATTTAGACAGATTAAATTAAATGTAAAAATTAACCAAATCTAATTGACAAATTTCCAAAAACATAATATCATTATAATGACATGATGAACATCATGTCCGAATTCACTTTCACGACTTTGTGTGAAAGTGGAGTCAACCAAAACCCCCTGAAGAGAGAGCGAGAGCTCTCTCATTTTTGATAAATCCTAGATTATATAAATAATTAAAATATTTAAATAGAATTTTTAATATATGATATAAAAAATAAATGGTATAATATATTCATGCAAAGGAGGAAAACTTTTATGGAAAATAAATTTAATTTAACTAGAGAACAAAATATATTTGTTGCCAAAAGAAATATTGTAGATTATATTTGGAAAAGCGCTAATTTAGAAGGTATTGGAGTAACATATCCCGAAACACAAGCAATATATGATGGTGGTATAGTTAATGGTCTAACTGTTGATAAAATAATTGCTATCAACAATTTAAAATATGCTTGGCAATTTATACTTGAAAACAATATAATTAATGATGATTTTAAAGTAATATGTCATTTACATAAATTAACTTGTGATAAATTAGTTTTAGACCAAAATTTAGGAAAATTAAGAGCAACCCCTGTAAACATTGGAGGAACTACATGGAAACCTCAGTTTCCAATAGAAAGCCAAATTAAAGAAGAATTAGAAAAATTACTTAACCAGCCTCTTAAAACTAAAACAGAAATAGCACTTGAAATAATGTTATGGATAATGAGAAGACAGATGTTTATTGATGGAAATAAAAGAGTTGCCATGCTATTTGCTAATAAAATAATGATAGATAATGGCTGTGGAATAATAACTATTTCCCAAGAGAATCAACCAACTTTTTTTGAAAAATTAATTAAGTTTTATGAAAGCGGGGATAATACTGATATAAAAAAATGGCTTTATGATACGAGTATAGATGGTATTGACTTAACCAAAAAAGAAATAGAAAAATAAATCCAAAATTAAATTTGCTTTAATTAAATTCGTATAAGTGGAGAAAAAATGAAAAAAATTTATAATATTAGACAAGTTATCGCCTCTATCATTGTATTCTCTGTATTAATTTGGGCATTCTTTAAAAATAAATTTATTGGCAAAATCATAATTAGTCCCTTTTTAATATGCTCTTTTGCTATATTTGGTGAAAATTTATTTTTACTTTTAAACAAGAAGAAAATCTCTAATATTTTTAAATATATTTTTCGTTTTAGTTTTTTTACTTATGTCTTTGGCTTTTTAATCTATGCCATATATTATGCTATATCAAACCAAATGTATCAACTTTTTATAATAATAGGCATCTTTACTATTGGATTTATTCACTGTTTTAAAATAGCTTTTTTTAAAAGAAAATAATAATTAAAAATAACCATATAATTAAAACTCGCATTAGAATATTTAATATTGCCAGTTCATTAATTTACTATTTTTCATATACATGATATAATCTATATATAAAAGTTAATTCTTTAATTTAAAAGAAAAAGAGATGATACAAATGGCTGAAAAAATTTTTTCTGAACATCCTAATTGGAATAATAACCTTACTGGTGCTAAAAAATTAATTATTGGCACAATGCCACCATATGATGTTTGTATAAATAAAAAAGATAGTTTTGATTTCTTTTATAGTTCTACCAGCAACTATTTTTGGCACATATTAAATTTTATTAATAAAGATAATAAAACTACCAATATAGATAAAAAAGATTATAATCTAACAGATACAAAAGAACGCATCCAGTTATTACGAGATAATAAAATTGGTATTATTGATATTATTGAAAAATGTATTCATAACCAAAATGCTAAAGGAAACCCCTTAGCCTCTGATGAAGATTTATTAAGTATAAAACCAATTAATTTGATAAAAATACTAAAAGAAAATAAAAGTATTAATGCCATATTTTGTACCAGTGAATTTACTAAAACATTATTAAACATTTTTTATGCCAAAAGTATAAGCTATGATAAAGAAAAGAAAAAAGGAAAAATAGTTTTTAGAGAAATTGATAAAGTTTATGATTTATATATTCTTTATTCTCCAACCAAAAAAGTATATTATTTGTTTAAAAATAGAAGAGATAAATACTTAGAAAATTATCGAAATCTATTAAATAAAAACTAAGATTAAAAAAATATAATATAAAGAGGTAATTATGAATAAAGAATTTAAATTAAAAAAGATAACTCGACAAATAAGCGAGGATGAATATATATCTAACATAAATGACATCATGGGAGAAGTTAAAAATATAACTTTAAAAGCCACGATTATTGCCATAAAAAAATTAGAATTAAAAGAAGGAATTATTGTTGGATTAAAATTAAAAGACAAAAATGGTATTATGCCGGCTCTTTTGCTTGGTAGTCGTGATACTGAATTTAAAAATCTTCTCAAAGAATTATCTCTTAATGAAGTCTATCTAATTAAAGGAAATACTCTAATCTTAAAAGAACCTAACGAAAAAGAATTAGACATCATAAAAAATTACTTAACAGATATTATTAATGTTGGAGATATTTTTTTAGCTATAAGGTCTATTAAAAAAGTAAATTAAAAATATTATTTTATCTTACTATAAAAAATCTACTTGAAAAAAGGTGCTAAAATATGCGACAACTTAAATTAGATATTAAAACTGAAAACATAATCCAAAAATACTGGCAACATAGCCATGATATTCCTAAAAAAGTTAAAAAATATATTGAAAACCATTGCCATAATTTTGTTTTAGAAGATATGGACACCCCAAGTTTTTATTGTTCTTCTTGTCTTCATAAATTAAATGAATCTAAAATTTGTGAACAATGCCATAAAAAATATAATCTAAAAAATAAAGCTAATATTTATAAAGTAAATATGAGTAACCTAAAAAAACAAGAGTTAAATTGTACTTATCTTGTTTTTGATACTCCTGATAATGAAGTCATATTATATGTAATTGATGCTTCGGTAACTTATGATAATCCCTTATCTAATAAACCTATAAGAAATATTTCTTTTAAAATAGAAAGCGCTTATCACATATTAAAAGATAAATGTCAAAATTTATATACTAAAAAGGTCTATTTATATAAAGATATAGAGAAAAAAATAATTGAAGAAAAATATATTTTTTGTGATGATATTGATATTTATCTTGATGAAAATACTTATAATAAATATTTATACCCCGATAATTTAAATGATTTAAAAAACACCATCTATTGTTATACCTTCTTATGGCAAGCTAAAAAATACTTAAAAAACAAACACATATGTTTATCAAATTTAGTTTATATACCTCTTTATTACCCTGAGTTTGAATATTTAATTAAATATAAATTATATTCTCTAGCCTTTGATAATCCTCATTTAATAAAATATGATAAAGAAACTAAAAAGATTTTAAACCCTAAAAGCGAATATCTAGAATTCATAATAAAAAACAATTTAGACTATTGGCATTTTGAAGCTTTAAAATTATGCCAAATTAAGAATATAAATCTAATTAATTTTATGACTGAAACTGTAGAAATATTTGAATATTTATTAAAAATTCCCAAAATAAAGATATTAGAATTATATAATTATTTAAAAACTAACAATTACGATATAATTGAATACTATGATTATATTCGTTTTTCTAAACTTTTAGGTTATGATTTAAAAAATAAAAGAGTTCTTTATCCATCTAATTTAAAAGAATCACATCAAAAAATAATAGAGCAAAAAGATATTGTTTATGACCCAAAATATGATGAAAAAATAAAAAAATTAGCTAAAATTTTAGAAAAAAACAAATATGAAGATGACAAATTCCTTATTTATCCTGCTCCCTCAGTTAAAGAGTTAATTAATGAAGGTAAAAATCAAAATAATTGTTTAAGATTTTATGTCGAAGATTATAGTAATAATAAAACCCAAATATATTTTATGCGTAAAAAAGCTGCTTTAAAAAAATCATTTGTTACTATCGAAATTAAAAATAAAAAACTAATTCAAGCAAGATTAAAGGATAATGAAATTCCTAATAATGATATTATAAATATTCTAAATAATTGGACAAGCAAATTAAAATAATCCCCTAAACATTTTATTATGCTTTAAATTAATTTACTAATCTATAACAGACGTGTTATAATATTTATATAAAACAAATAATAAATTTGTTAATTGAAAGGAAGATATAAATATGTGTACCGCGATAACTTATAATACTAAAAATCATTATTTTGGAAGGAATTTAGATTTAGAATATTCATATAAAGAAACAGTTACTATAACTCCTAGAAATTACCCCTTTAAATTCCGAAAAGTAAATTCTCTTAATAATCATTATGCCATTATTGGTATGGCTTATGTTGCAGATAACTATCCTTTATATTATGATGCTATAAACGAAAAGGGTTTAGGCATGGCAGGTTTAAACTTTCCTGAAAATGCCTATTATGAAAAAGAACAAGATAATAAAGATAACATAGCCCCTTTTGAATTTATTCCTTGGATTTTATCTCAATGTTCTAATATCGAAGAAGTAAAAGAACTATTACAAAAAATAAATATAGCAAATATTAATTTTAGTGATGAATTACCAGCATCTCCTCTTCATTGGATCATCGCAGATAAAGAAAAATCCATCACAGTAGAAAGCTTAAAAGAAGGACTAAAAATCTATGATAATCCCGTTGGTGTTTTAACAAATAATCCCACTTTTGATATTCATATGTTTAACTTAAATAATTATATGAGTTTATCAACCGAACAACCTATAAATAATTTTTCTCACAAATTAAATTTTAATATTTATAGTCGTGGTATGGGTGCTATTGGGTTACCGGGTGATTTATCATCTGCCTCTCGCTTTGTTAAAGCAACCTTTACCAAAATGAACTCTATCTCCGGAACTTCAGAATCAGAAAGTATCAGCCAATTTTTTCATATCTTAGGTTCCGTATATCAACAAAGGGGCTGTGTTCATATGGGTAATGATAAATATGAAATAACTATATATAGTTCTTGTTGTAATATGGATAAAGGAATCTATTATTATACAACTTATGAAAATAGTCAAATAACCGGGATTGATATGTATAAAGAAGATTTAAATAGTCAAGAACTAATAAATTATGATTTAATTAAAGGCCAAAATATCTTTATGCAAAATTAAAAGTTAAATTTTCTTAAATATCTAGAGCAGATTATTAAATTTGCTCTTTTTCTATTTTTTTGCAACTTTTTAAATGTCTTAATTGTTATTATATTGAAAGGAGAAAAAATGAACCCCGAATTTTTAAAAACATATAATGCTTTAAAAAATGATATCCTGCGTCTAGCTTATAGTTACACAAAAAATCTATCTGATGCTGAAGATATAACTCAAGAAGTATTTATTAAATTATACAAAAACTTTTCTTCTTTTAAAAATGCCGAACATTTAAAAAAATGGTGTATTAAAACAACTATTAACCAATGTAAAAATTTATTCTTCTCTTCCTGGAAGAAAAAAATAAATTATATAACTAACAAAGAAGAGTACCCATATTATGATAATAATAACCATGATGATTTATTAGATGCTCTATTTAAACTGCGAAAAAAATATCGTTTAGTCATAATTTTATATTATTATCATGGTTTTAAAATAAATGAAATTGCTCAAATTTTAAACATCAAAGAATCAACCATCAAAACGCATTTAAAAAGAGCTCGAGCAGAGTTAAAAGAAATATTAAAGGAGGAACATGATGCTTAATAAAGAAAATTTAACTAAATCTTTAGAGCAAATAAAAGTATCTCAAGAATTAGACGAAAAAATATTAAATAAAACTATTTATAGTACTGAAACTAAATACTTAGCCCTAAGAAAAGTCATATTAACAATAATATTAATTTTCACTTTTACTATCACCACAGTTTTTGCAAGAGAAATAATTTATAAATGTATTTTAAATAAAACTCCAATATCTAAAGATACTTATGAACAGTATTTAAGTATTAAAGATTATGTTAGAATTAATAATGAAGACATAATATGTAATGATAAAACGACTCTTCAAGAAATAGAACAAGCATTAAACATTAAATTTGTTTTTGATTCCACCAAATATAATCCTCTCATAAATAAATGCATTATCAAAAAAGATAATCGCGATAATATTGAAAGCATTACTTTAGAAATACCCGAATTTTATGATTATAGTAAAGAAAATAAAAATATAGACCAAGAATATAATGAAGATTTTACTATTGAAGAATACTATAAATGGGAATCTAAAAGAAAAAAAATTTCTTTATCCATTTCTTTTATGACCCAATATGCAAGCACCAACACAAAAAGTAAATTTGCTAATCTTGATATTATAATAAGTACAGGAAATAAGGGCTTAGAAGCAACCGAATTTTACGCTCCAAACATTAATACTCAAGGTTATTATTTTATCTCTCCCAGTAAAAATATTCCCATAACCAAAGAAGTAATATTTGTAACTAAAAATATCCTTTATGTTTTTGATGCTAATAAACAAGTATCTATTGAAGAATTATTAAAAATAATAAACTCATTTTAACACTAAAAATATATTTTAAAATGCCATCTTTCATGTTAAAATTATAATGGAAGGTGAATAAATTATGAAAAAGAATATTAAAACCACGGAGGCAATTTTCCCTATGCCTGTTTTAATGATTGCAACTTATAATGAAGATGGAAGCATTGATGTTATGAATGCTGCTTGGGGAACTATGCTTGAAAGAGATAAAGTAATCCTTAACTTAACTGAAACCCATAAAACTGTTAAAAATATTAAAGAAAGAAAAGCTTTTACCATCAGTATTGCCGATGCTAATCATGTTAAAGAAGCTGATTATTTTGGTTTAGTATCCGGGAACAATACTAAAGATAAGTTTGAAAGAAGTGGTCTTACTGCCACCAAATCTAGTATAGTAGATGCGCCAATTATAAATGAATTTCCTATCTGTATGGAATGCAGTTTCATTGAATATCAAAGTGATGAATATGGCTGTGGTGTAATTGGTAAAGTTCTTAATGTTTCTGCTGAAGAAAGCATCATGACTAATGATTCTATTGATATATATAAACTAAACGCGATTACTTTTGACCCATATACTCATGGTTATTATAAAGTTTCAGTTAGAGTAGGGGAAGCCTTTAAAGATGGTTTAGAATTAAAATAAAATGTATATAGAAAATGAAATATTTAAAAAAAGTAAAATAAACTATCCAAAGCTTCTAAAATATGGCTTTAAAAAAGAAAATAATTGTTATATAATATCTAAAAATATTTTAAATAATTCTTTTAAAATTGAAGTTATGGTAGTCGATGATAAAGTAAAAGGTAAGATATATGATTTAGCTTTTAATGAAGAATACACTAATTATCGCCTGGAAAATCAAACTGGTGAATTTATTAATAAAATTAAAGAAGAATTTATCAACTTTTTAACAGATATTAAAAATAATTGTACTACAACTAATTATTTTATCATGCCCCAAACTAACCGAGTTACAGCGTTAATAATTCAAAAGTACCATGATTATCCTGCTTTTCTATGGGAAAGTAATCCAGGAATAGGTGTTTTTAAAAACTCACTTACTAATAAATGGTATGGTATAATTATGCCTATTAATAAAAATAAATTAACTAATGAATCTAAAGAAATTGAAATATTAAACGTAAAACTTCCCAAAGATAAAATAAAAGAATTATTATCTAAAAAAGGATATTATAAAGCTTATCACATGAATAAAGAAAATTGGCTTACTATCATTTTAGATGAAACTATTAATGATGATACCATCATGGAATTAATCGCCGAAAGTCATGTTTATAGCCAGCCTAAAACTAAAAAATCCAAAAGTATTGTTAAATAAATCATAAAGTGCTATACTAATTTTAAGATATATAGGAGTTAAATATGGAAAAACGTAAAAAAGAAATTGTTAAAATGTTACTTAATCAAGATTTAGATGAAAAAGATGAAGAAGAAATTATTGATTTGTTAGTTAATAGTCCAATTACTTTAGATGTTGATAAAGAAAATGATGCTAAAATGACTTTTGGTGATAAAGTTGCCGACAAAATATCTGAAATCGCTGGTAGTTGGACATTTATTATTTTATTCACTAGTTTTTTAATTTTTTGGGTTATTTTAAACACCGTTATTTTAGCAAGTAATGCGATTGATCCTTATCCTTTTATTTTATTAAATTTAGTTCTATCTTGTATTGCTGCCTTACAAGCCCCAATAATTATGATGAGTCAAAATAGACAAGCTAAAAAAGATACTATTAGAAATAAAAATGATTATCATACTGATTTAAAAAGTGAATTAATATTAGAACAATTATATGAACATTTAGATGAATTATTAGATAATCAAGAAAAAATTATTGCCTACTTTAAAAAAATAAAAGAAAAAGAAAATAAACAGATTGATAAATAAAATTGATAAATAATCTTTTTATCTTAGATTTACTTCTTATCTATGACAAAAGATGTCAATTATTCTTGATTAATTAAATAATATAAATTATAATTAAAAATATATAAAGAGGTGTTTATAAGATGGATAAAGTATCAAGTAGAACTGAACATGGAATAGAAAGTAAATATTTTGATTTAGAATATCGTCCCAGCCCAAATCATGAAAATTTTAATTTGAATTTAAAGAGTTCTTCATTATTAACATATTTAGCTATGGCCGATATTAATCCAAGTCCTGATATTGTTGCCAAATTAGAAGAAAAATTTTTAGAAGCTTTCACTGCCTGCCAAACTGACGAAGAAATTAATAATTTTGCAACATTTCTTAAGAAAACTGCCGAGATTGGAGGATATGCCATTAGCTTTTATGAAAAAAAGTCATCTCTAATCACTAAAGAAGGAAAAGAAATGGCCATCACTCAATTAGAACAAATTAAAGAAGACAAACAAAAACCTGTATCAGAAAGAAAAAATGGCCAAATAGAAAGTAAATATTTTACGATTGAATGTAATCTAGGTAATAGTAATTTAAATACTAAAGGTTCATCATTATTAAGATTTTTAGCTATGGCCGATGTCAAACGTGACCAAAAAAGCATTGATAAATTACAAGAAGTATTTTTAGAAACCTTAGTTAAATGTCAAAATGCTGAAGAAATAAATAATCTATCTCACTTATTATATGAAGCTGCTAAATTAGGTGGCTATGCCGTAGAATTTCGAAATACCAATCTTTCCATGCTAAACAAAACAAGCATTGAAGATGCTAATAGAAAATTAAATGAAATAAAAGAAGCAAAAAAGAAACCAGTTTCATCAACCATCGAGCATGGTGTCGAAAGCGATTATTTTGATGTAAAGTATCGCCCTGATGGAGGTTTATCAGAACTAGACCTAGCTTGCAGTTCCATCATAACTTAT
Source organism: uncultured Bacilli bacterium (assembly GCA_947630575.1). Classification (GTDB taxonomy): domain Bacteria; phylum Bacillota_I; class Bacilli_A; order RF39; family UBA660; genus Caccenecus. The sequence continues at coordinate 12,340 of CANRIB010000012.1, read as the reverse complement.
ATGGCTCTTGCAGATGCAACCCGCAAGCAAAAACAAATAGATAATCTAAATGAAAGATTTTACCGAGCTTTATTATTATGTGAAACCAATCTAGACTTTATTAATTTATCAACTTTCATGAATGCTTTAGCAAATACTGGTGGTTACGCTATAGAATATAATGAAAAAGTCAAAGATTTAATTAATCTTGAAGGCCAAAAAAAAGTCGCTCAAATATGTACAGAATCTGAAAAGAAAGAGAAAGCTGATACCACAGAATTAGAAGAATTTAAAAAAGAATTTGCTCGTTTAAATAATCTATTAGAAGCTTTAAGAAATAATCCTTATAAAGATGATGAAGAAATATCTTATTTATTAAGAAAATTCAATGAATTACAATCAGACTTATATAAATTCACTGGTAGCATTGACAAAGTATATATCTCTGAATGTGATGAACAAATAGAAGCAGCCATCGATTACTTAAAATCTTTATATCGTTATTTAGAAGAAATAGATAATCTATCAATGTAAAAAAGAATACCTTAAACAGATTAAAAAAATAATCTGTTTTTATTTTGTTTTTCTTTCTTTATATTAATCTTTAAAGATATTAACAAACAATTTTTTAGCTAATTCATCTATTAAAAATACCAATAAAACAATAATAATAACATATGTTACCTGTATAAAACTTAAATCAGTAATTTTAAAAATATTTTTAATTGGAGTAACAAATAAAATAACTTGCATAATTAACAAACCAAGAACACTTATATTCATAAATTTATTTTTAAACAATTTTTTATTTAAAATAGTTTTCTTTAAATTCCTACACGAATAAGCAAAAACTATTTCTAACAATATTAATGTTAAAAATGCCATTGAAGTAGCCACTTGTATATTATAAAATTTTAAGTTTATAAAATAAACAAGCAATATAGCCATAGTTTTTAGTATCGAAGTTAGTGTAAGTTTTGAAATTAAAAATGGTGTAAAAAAGGAACTATCTTTTTTTCTAATATTTCTTTTCATAATATTATCTTCACTATCTTCAAAAGCAAGAGCAATCGCCGGAATAGAATCAGTAATTAAATTAATATACAAAATTTGAATAGGCCAAAATATTTCTACTCCCAATAACATTCCTATAAATACCACTAATACTTCGGCAATATTGCAAGAAAGAAGATAAACAAGAACATTTCTTATGTTATCATAAATTCTTCTTCCTTCTTTTACCGCACTAACAATCGTCGCAAAACTATCATCAGCTAAAACAATATCCGAAACACTTTTTGAAACTTCAGTTCCTGTAATACCCATACCAACTCCAATATTTGCAGCTTTTAAGGCTGGGGCATCATTTACTCCATCCCCTGTCATAGCAACTACTTTATTATTTTCTTTCCAAGCATTAACTATTGAAAGTTTATTAAGAGGACTAACTCTTGCATAAACAGTATATTTATTAACATTTTTAATTAATTCTTCTTCACTCATTAAATCTAATTCTGAACCCATGATAGCTTCTTCATCATTTTTTAAAATTCCAATATCTTTAGCAATTGCTTTAGCTGTTGCCAGACTATCACCTGTAATCATAATTGGTTTAATATGAGCTTCTTTACATTCCAAAATAGCTTCTTTAACATCATTTCTTGGTGGGTCAATCATTGCCGTCATTCCCACAAATACTAAGTCATTTTCTAATTCATTATCTAACTTATAATCATTATCTATATCTTTATACGCATAGGAAAGCACTCTATAAGCTTTAAGTGATTCTTCTGTTTCTACCTCTTTTAATTCTTTAATTTTATTTTTAGTTAATTTAACAACTTTATCATTTTCTAATATATAACTACAATGTTTAATTAAAGAATCAAAACTTCCTTTAGTATATATTCTAATTTGATTATTACATTCATTAATTGTTGACATCATTTTTCTTTCTGAATCAAAGGGAAGTTCATCTATTCTTTTATTATTATTTCTAAAATTAATTATATCTAAACATTCTTCACAAACTTCATATAAAGCAATTTCAGTTGGATCGCCAATATATTCATTATTATTTTTAACTGCATCGTTATCTAAACTCATAATCTTAAATAAAATATTATCTTTATCAATATCTTGAACTTTCACAATTTTATTATTATAAAATAATTCTTGAACTTTCATTTTATTTTGTGTTATTGTACCTGTTTTATCTGAACATATAATTTCTGTACAACCAAGAGTTTCCACACTAGCCATTTTTCTAACAATTGCTTTCTTTTTCGCCATAGAACCAATCCCTAAAGAAAGAGTAATAGTAATGACTGCTGGTAATCCTTCTGGTATTGCTGCAACTGCAAGTGATATAGCGAGCATTAAAACATTAACCACACTCATTCCCTTTAAAGTTCCTACAATAAACATTATCACAATAATTATCGCCACCACAACAGATAAAAACTTACTTATATCATTAATCTTTTTTTGTAGAGGAGTAATTTCTTTTTCTTGATTTTGTAAACTTTTAGCAATTAATCCAAACTCTGTTTTCATGCCAACTTCCAAAACTACTGCTTGACACTTACCATAAACTACATTTGTTCCCGCATATATCATGTTATATCTTTCACTTAAAGGAGTATCTTCACCAATTTTTGCTGCTGTTTTTTCTACTGAAACAGATTCTCCTGTCAAAGAAGATTCGTCAACTTTTAATGCTGCTTGACTAATTATTCTTGCATCAGCCGGAATAGTATCACCAGATTCTAAAACTAAAATATCTCCTCTAACAATATCCTCACTATTTATAACACATATATTTCCATCTCTTTTAACTTTGACTTTTGTAACTTGCATTTTTTTAAGGGAATCAATAGCTTTATCTGCCTTTAATTCTTGCAAAAATCCCAAAATTGCATTTAAAATAACAATAGCTAAAATGATTATACTATCAATAAAAGATTCATGTTTAATAATAGATATGACAAACGAAACAAGCGCTGCCATAAATAAAATAATAATCATTAAATCATTAAACTCTTTTAAAAACTTAATTAAATAACTTTCTTTCTTTTCTTGAACTAACTTATTAGGTCCATCTGTCTTTAATCGCTCATTTACTTCATTAGTAGTTAATCCATTTTTATTACTATCTAAACTATTTAAAACATCATTAATATCCATATTATAATATTTCATAAGCACCCTCAATTATCTATTAATCATTATATCATAACTATTACAAAAGGAAAATAACTAAGCCAAAATATAACAAAAAATGCAAGGAGAGAGCCCTGCATATATATCCTGCCCATACATAAAAATTTAGAGCAATATGAGCAAGTATTTTTTTTATTTAATTTTTTTCTAGGTTTTATAGTCAAATGATGCTCGCTACACTCCTTGAAAAGTGTTTCCTAATCCATACTTCGTCATGAGACTTCGTATGGACTACTTGAAGTGCCTTGACCTGTTAATTTTATATTAGCCTTCAGATTTATTACTGGGCGTACACCCCACGTGCTGTTCACGCTATAGGAGTTGAGGTTGCCAGCCGAATTCACAATGAACACACCAGCATTGCCACCGCCGCCAGCACTATTCGGAGACATTGTCCAATAAGAGCCATTACTTTGGTTATTTAAGTAATAAGATGTGTTATTTTGATGATATAGTCCTCCTGCAAAGGTTACTTCATCGGCTGTGATTAATCCTACTGGATATGTTAAACTCTTTGTTCCAGAAGTTTGTTTTTGATCTATTGTTGTTTTTTGTGCTGCCCCTGTATATGTGAAATAATCATTATCTATATCTTTACATTTAAATGTTGGCTTTGATTTATTGGTAGCACTTGGATTACTTCCTCCTGGTCTTAATCTTAAATACGCTCCATACCATGTTATTGTAGTTCCTGTTCCTCCATTATCGGTTTCACTTCCCCATGTTGTTGAGTTACTTTGAGAATTTCTTCTATCATTACAAAATCCTGCGTCTGGATCAATTTTTCCATTTCCGTTATTCCATTCATTTGAACTTGACTCTGCTAAATTTTCCTCAAACCATGTATCTAATTCTGTTAATACATTACTTTTTGTTACAGTATTATCTGTTCCATGACCATGTTTTTGCCCTGTTTGAAATTCAAATCCTACGTACTCCGCTTGATTATAACTTCCGTAATATTGAACATTTGTAGTTTTATTTATTAAAGCATCTTCTCCACTTGTTGTATATCCTCCATCACTTGTTGCTGCACTTCCTTCGCCAGCATATATTAATCGAATCGTTCCATCTCCATTTATTCGGATGATTCGCCAATATATATCTTGATTAGATTTATTTTTTCCAAATTTAACCCAATTGTTATTTACTTTTCCTCTGTAATAATATGTTGTGCCAAAATCGTCATTATCGGTATAAAGAGTATTTTTATGTTCAGCAGTATCAGTTGTGCCAAAGCCACCTGTTTCTCCAGCATTAGTAGTTTTTCCAACAAGTAATTGCTCTCCTGCAGTTTTAGCTTTACTAAAATATAAAGTACATTTATCTTTTTTCTTTAAATTACTAAATGTATGATTACCATCTATTGTTTTTAATACTGCTCCTGTATCTTTGTTGGTATCGTCTATCATACATTTACTTTGACTCTCGTCTATTTCATAACCTGTAGTTGGTACTTTATCTGTTATTTCATATCCTCCAGTATCATTTTCTTTTCGAATTTCAACTATCATAAAATCGTATGGTTTATAGTTTATTACACCATTGACTATTTGAGCACTTTTGGTTACTTGATATTTGGCTCTTGATTTTAATGATACTACTGTTGTTATTATTGCTATTAATACAACTAAAACTAATAATACTTTTTTAGTATTATTTCGCTCTAACTTCTTAAATTCCATGACTTTGATTCCTTCCTTATCAATTATATTAGAAATTCCTAACTTATACTAAAATTATAATATCTCCTATACTAAAAGTCAAGAAAAATCACGCCATTTTATTCCTTTTAAGACTTTATAAAATAAACATGAGAAAATAAAATAGGTGAAAAAATTATGATATACAAAAACAATCTTAAATTAATAAGGGAGGAAAAAGGCATTAGTCAGTACTCTATATCAGAAATATTAGAATTAAATAAAAGAGTTTATGGTCAATACGAAAGAGAATATACAATAATGCCGATTAAACATTTAAACTCTGTCTGCAATTATTTAAACATATCCATCGATTATGTTATGAACTTTACTAATCAAATAAATTATTCTAATAATAAAACTGAAATTGATCGGGTAAAGTCAGGAGAAAGACTAAAAGCTCTTCGTAAAGAAAATAAAATGACTCAAGCTAAATTAGCATCTATTTTAGAAACTGCCCCATCTGTAATTGGTGGTTATGAAAAAGGAAGAAGACTAATTGCTACACCATTTTTATACACTATATGTGATAAATATAAAATAAGTGCTGACTATTTATTAGGTAAAATAGATAACCCAAAATACTTAAAATAATTTATATATATATTATATGTCGGATTTTGTCGAACGGTTTTTCTAGACAAAATTTTTTTTAAGTTTTAGAATAATTACTTGAACATTTAAGACGGGTGCCTACCCTGTGTTTTTCCTTTTCATTCTTTCTAACTTTACTGGTAACAGGGGGTTAAAGAATAAAAGGAGGCATATGGTCATGATAAAAGCAATTTTATTCGTGATAATATTGTTTAAAACAATAAAAATGACACTTATCTTAATCAATGTTTATGTTAAACTTGATATAAAGATAAATGTCAACAAATAAACATTTGTAGGCATTTGTTCTTAAATGTTCTACAATTTAATTCTAACATAATAAATTATAATTTGTAAATATCATTTCAAAAATTATTTCAAACTAATTATTCACTATTTTTTTCTAGCATATAATATATAGTTAAAAAAAGTATTATATCCCTTATCTTTTAATTGCCTAAAACCAATTTATAATATATAATATTTAATAGAAAGAGGTGAAGGAAAAATGAAAATAATGAGAAAAAGTATATCATTATTATTAGTTGCAGCACTGTTATTTAATAATATAGTTCCAATGGTTGCCTACGCTAATATTGATTTAACTGATTTATCAACAACTAGTAAAAATAATCAATTCGATAATAAAGGTAATATTGAAATAGACACTCATTTAGTATTACCATTAATTAAACATCAAGAAAATAAAATTGAATTTACTATTAAAGAAAAAGATAATCCTGAACATATTAGTAAAATAAATCTCAATAATGAAAAATTATCTCAAGAAGGTATTTTAGAAACAAGTATTAACTTAGGTGAACAAACTATTCCAGTTGTTGCAACCAAACGTAACAATGAAGGCGAATTATTAAGCGGTACTAAAACCGGTTCTGATGATAAAAGCTCTAATTTAGTTTATTTAAGTATTAATTTATATTCTCTAAATAAAGGCACATATATTATCGAATTAAGTAGCCCTAATTATGTTACCGCTACAACAGAAGTTACTTTAGATAACTATTCTAAAAGAGTAAATATATCTAATGAAAATGGTATGTTTGCTTTAGGAGATTTAAATGCTGATGGCAAAATAGATAGTACTGATAGTAATATTATGTTAGAAGCAATAGAAAACAAAGATACATCTAAAGACTTAAACTTAGATGGTAAAGTAGATATCGCTGACTTAAATTATATTACAGCTAATATAGTAAATGAAGCTCAAGAAATAATTATTGAAAACACAGATGCTATTTTAAGTACTGATATGGTTGAAACTTCTATAGAAGGAAGTGTTGAAGGTAATTTAGAAGATATCTTTACTGGTGAAAACACTGTAACTTTAAAACCTGCCGAAAATGGTCAAATTAAACTTGATCTTGATTTTTCTAAAGAAGAACAAGGCATTAACATGAGTGAAATAAGAATAGGTGTTGGCGAAGAAAATAAACCAGAAGATATGGAAATTATGGTTGAAAGTACTGATGGGGAAAAAATACCTATCACTAGCAAGAAAGATGAAAATACAAGTGATAATACTCCATCAATTAAATATCCTGATGAAGATACTCATGCTTTTAGTGACAAAGCTGATAATAATACTATAGTTATTAATTTAGGAAAACAAGTCGCAGTTAAAAAAGTAACCATAATTATTAAAGAATTTGCAACAGAACAAAATCTAGCCGATATAACTAAAGTGGAATTTTTGAACAATGTTAAAGTTGAAACTAAAAAACCTGATGGCTTTGATACTCCTAAAAATATTAAAGTTAATGATACAGTAAGTGAACAACTAACCATAAGTTTTCAAAATGTTCCTAATGTTACTGGCTATGAAATAAAAATAAATGGTCCCAAGAAAAATGATGTTATTTATCAAACAACATTTACGACATTTACAATTGAAGATCTAGAAAATTATAAAGATTATACTATATATGTCCGTTCCGTTAATGGTGAATGGCGAAGTGATTGGAGTGAAGGAATAACTGCATCACCAAAAGCTACTCGCTTACCACCAGTTGTTGATATGGTTGTTGCGACTCCGGGATATTCTCGTATTGAACTAAGCTGGAAAGATATGAAAGATACCACTAGTTATAATATTTATTATCGTGAAGTAGGGGAAGAAAACTTCAAATCTTTAAAAAATATAACTGGTACAAAACACACATTAACTGGTCTCAAAGAATTAGTCGAATATGAAATTTATGTAAGAGGTGTCAATGTTATTGGGGAAGGTACAGGCTCTAAAATAGTTAAAGCTAAAACTCTTGCCTCTACGGCGACTATCTATCCTAAATATAAATTAATAAATGATACAGTTAAAGATGGTAAAACAAATCATATTGAAGATGTCATTTTAAAAGGTGGCGAAATGACTGATGGCAATAAATACGCGATGGTTGATGATGATTATAAAACTTACTGGCATTATAATAGCTGGTCAGCTGGTAGTCATTACAACAAATATGATGTGCCAACAATCATTTTAGATAAAGCCTATGAAATGGATGAATTTGTTATAACAGTTCCTGATACATTTAATTATAGCTTTAAAGCTGGTACTTATAATGATAACAACCAACATGATGATACCTTAATATATTATTGGAATACAGACGAAGAAAAAACAAGTAGTAATTCTACTGTAGTTCCCGGCATTTTAACGGCTAAGAAAGATGAAAATCAACAAACCTATTATGTCTTAAAACTCGAAAAACCTATCACGGCAAATGCTATTCAAGTAGGATTAACTAGTTCCTCAAATGCCGGCTCAGTAGAAATTGCCGAAATTAAATTTTATGAATATGATTCTTTAGTAGACGACGTTAAAAAGTTGTTTAAAGATGACCTGCGGGTAGAATTAAACGACGGTGTTAATCAAGAAAGAATTAATGAATTAAAAGAAAGAGCCAATACTAAAGATCATGATGAATATAATCCATATCGGGAATCTATTCTAAATGATTTAGCGTATGCTGAAAAAATACTAAATGATGAAAAGATAAATGATGTAATAACTTTAAATCCTAATATATCTAATACTTATAATACTCATTTAGGATTTGCTATGAATATTAATGATTATCAACCTTTAGGAGTAGTTGCAAGGGCTGGAGATCAAATATCTGTTTATGTTGGTTCCAAAGGTGCTGTAAATGCCGAATTAGTTTATACTCAATATCATGCAGAAGCTAATGCTTGGCAAAAAACTAGTAAAAAACTTGTAAAAGGCCAAAATATCTTTGATGTTCCAGCAATTGTAAGTACCGATGTTGATAAAGGTGGCAGCCTCTATATTCGTTATACTGCAACTCCTGATGTCAATAATCCTATCAAAGTAAGAGTAAGTGGCGGATATAAAATACCTGTTCTTGATTTGTCAGAAAGAGCAACGGAAAAAGAAAAAAAGGATGCTATAAAAACTTATATAGAGGACTTAGAAAAGCATAATAGTTCTTTAACTTCTAAATACCAAGAAAAAGGTTTAACATATCAAGAAAAAGAAAGTGCTATAGAAAGTACCGAAGTAGTTACCGAATATGGCTTATGGTCAGTATCTTCTAAAGCCGCTGAAAATGCTTTAAAAGGAACAAACGAAGAAAAAATAAATCAGTTATATGAATCAACAGAAGCTTTTGATGAAATGATGGAAATGTTCTATCGCCAAAAAGGTTTAAGTAAAAATGCTCCTGAAAAAACTGATGAATTACCAAAAGCTCGCATTAATATCCGTTATATGAAAATGTTTGATGGAGCCTTTATGTATGCCGGTGGTTATCATATAGGTATTGAATATGATTCTATTGGTGGCTTATTTACTGGTAAAAGACAAAGTAATGATTCAACTGGCTACTTTGGTTGGGGTATTTCTCATGAAATAGGGCATCAAATTAATCAAAGCACTTTAGTTCATGCTGAAGTTACCAACAATGTTTATGCGCTTCTTGCTCAAACTAGTAATGATAAAGATTCATCTCGTTTAGAAGTTAGTGATATTTATCCTAAAATATATGAAAAAGTTACATCGCATACAATCGGAAAACCTCAAAATGTTTTTGTTACTCTAGGAATGTATTGGCAATTACATCTAGCATATGATGATAATAAAACATTTGATGACACTGATTCTATTTATGCTCGTATTAATAAATTAACTCGTAAAGAAAAACTAACAGGGTATACTAAAGATGAATTATTATACATTTATGCAAGTATGGCCGCCAAACAAGATTTACAAGAATTCTTTACTGCTTGGGGCTTAAGTTTAAGTGATAAAGCACTTCAATATATTGCTAATCAAAACTTACCTAAAGAAACTCGCAAAATAATGTACTTAAATGATGCTGCTCGTCGTTATAAGTTAGAGCAAAAAGATGCCATGTCACCAGATACAAAATTCACTGACGAATATGAAACTCCAAGTGTCAATAATGAAGCTAAAGAAATAACCTTAAAATTCAATCTTAACCATGAAGATACAGATAAAATATTAGGTTATGAAATTATACGTAATGGTGAAACTATAGATTTTGTTACTAATACTAATACTTATGTTGACCATATTGGTGCTGAAAATAATCGTGCCTATACTTATAAAGTTGTCGCTTATGATTATTATTTAACCCCAACTGAAGCTAAAGTTTATGAAGAAGTTAAAATTACTCATGATGGCAGTATCTCATCTAAAAACACTTTCAGTATTGAATCTAATTTCAAAGAAATAGGGGAATTAGTAGACCCAGAAAATGAAAACTTTAATTATAATAACTTATCTGTTAATAAATTAATCGATGGTCAAGATAATACTGGATTTAATGGTACAGAAAGAATTAAATCATTAAGTATAAATGGTCAAGATAATAATACTGCGAGTACTAGTAGCCCTTATGTTATTATCAATTTAAATGATAAATATTCTGTAAGTGGAATTAACTATAAAGCTATTGCTAACAATGAAAATACTATAACAAAATATAAAATATCTGTTAGTAAAGATAAAGAAACTTGGGATGTAGCAAGAGAAGGAACATTTAGTTTTGATGAAAACAATAAAGCTACAATCTACTTTAAAAAACCAGGAACAACCAGTGAAAATCAATTCTATACTTTCGATAATATTTCTTATATAAAAATAGAAGCTATAGGAAATAATGGAATATCTGGTCAAGAATTTGATGTTATTGCTCCTCCAGGCGATAACATAGACATTGAAAGTGTTGGTATTCTAAAAGAAGATTACGAATATGAAAAAGATAAAATAGTACCTAAAGATTCTGTAATTATTCAAGGAAGTTATCGTGGCGATCCAACATTTAATGTTGTTACTATATCAAGTGCTGATAATAACAATGTTATATTTAGTGGTGAACAATTAATTTTTGCGGAATTAAATGATGACCATACAGTATTTGAAGTTGCCGATGGTACCTGGATATACATTTTAACTAAAGAAGAATATGCCAAAGTATTAGAAAATACTGACAGTATTAGAGCTAATCTCTATCGTGTTAATGATGGTGAAACAAATGAAGGAGCAAGAATAACAAGTACTTCTACTAAATATAAACTTAAAGAATATGATTCATTACTAGGTATCCAAATAAAAGGCCAAGGAGGAGAATAGATAGCAATGAAAAAAATTATTACAACCATACTAATCATAATAAGCTTTGCTATCTTTCCTTTAATGGTTTCTGCTAGTGCCAATAAAGTTACATTTAAAGAAACTAGTAAAGGTAAATTAGCCACCACAATTCATTTTGAAGAAGGTTTTGTCGGTGGAATAGACTTAACCATTAAACTTGAAGGCAATATTAAATTTGAAAAATTTGATTTTAATAATAACATAACTAAAAAAAATTATGAAACTTATCAAACATACAACGAAAAGAATCAAACATTAAATATTAAAATTACAACCGGTGGAATAAACTCAGAACATAATTTATTAAATAGCAATAAAGAGTTATCATTAGGGAATTTAATTTTATCGTCCTCAGCTAAAAATAATGTTGATTATAAATTAATTATTAACAATTTAACTTATATTGACAATAGTTGGAAATCAGGTTGATATTAATGATATAGCAAATAAAGAACAAGAATTAATTTATAAAGTAACAACAGAATCCACAAATAATGATAAAACCACTACTGACAAAACTGAAGAAGACAAAAAAGAAACTAATGATAAAAATGATACAACTGAAGATAATAAAACTACTTCTGATAATAAAGATAATACAACCAACAATAAAAATGAAAACAGTGATAAAACAACTAATGACAAGAATTCAAGCAATTCAACATCTAAAGACCAAACTACTAGCAAAGACGAAAATAATACTCAAAACAACAATGTAGAAAATAATACTTCAGAAGAAAATGATAATAATGAAGATAACGAAACAGAGCAAGAACCAGAAAATTCTTCAACTGACGAAACTAGTGAAAAAGAAGAATTAATTGAAGAAGAAAAATCTGAATTAAACAAAAAAGAAATAATAATTATCATTGGTGTATGTATTGTAATTGTATCAGGAGCTATAATATCTTATTAAAATTAAAAGATAATGAAAAAGGTTATTCGAAATAAAGAATAACTTTTTTAATACTTATAACAAAATAAAAAAGACGAGGAGAATATCCTCGCATGGAATTTAATCTTGCCTAAGAATAAGTTTAGAGCGACTTAGGCAAGGATTTTATATATGTACGTGACAACCCCCTTGAAAAGTCTTTTCTAATCCATACTCCCTTACCTACGGACAGTTTTTTAAATCAAGTTAATTTGATTAATTATATTATCTATATAAAAAGTCGCTTAAAAT
>CANRIB010000011.1 GCA_947630575.1 uncultured Bacilli bacterium | reverse complement strand
ATTACACAAGCATTATCATCAAATTTAATATAGCTTCCATCATTTCTTCTAACACCTTCAGTAGTACGCACAATAACAGCTTTAACAACTTTACCTTTTTTCATATTTGAATTAGGTATAGCTTTTTTAACTGTTCCTACAACTACATCACCAATGTTAGCAGTTTTAACTTTAGAACCACCCATAACACGAATAACTAGTAATTCTCTAGCTCCTGTGTTATCAGCAACTTTTAATCTTGTTTCTTGTTGAACCATGATTCTACCTCCTAAAGTATTACAGCCTTAGAAACGATTTCTACAAGTTCATATCTCTTAGTCTTAGAAAGTGGTCTTGTAGCTCTAATTCTTACTGTATCTCCAATGCCTGCTTCATTCTTTTCATCATGAGCAGTATATTTTTTAGAATATTTAACACGTTTTTTATAAAGTGGATGTGTTTTATAAGTTTCAATTAGTACAGTAATAGTTTTATCATTTTTATTACTTACAACTTTACCAACTAATTCTTGTTTTCTATTCTCCATCATGAGCCTCCTTAAGTTCTCTTTCTCTTATAACAGTTTTCATTCTCGCAACATCTTTTCTTAATTCTTTAATTTTAGAAGGCTTCTCTAAAGTACCAACTGCTTGTTTCATTCGAAGATCAAATAATTCTTTTTTAGCACTAATTATTTTTCCTTCTAATTCTTTATTTGAAAGTTCTCTTATATCTTTAATTTTCAAGAGTTCCACCTTCCTTTACATCTTTTTTCACAAATTTAGTTTTAACTGATAGTTTATGACTAGCAAGTCTAAAAGCTTCACGAGCTGTTGCTTCATCAACACCACCAATTTCAAACATAATTTTTCCTGCTTTAACTACTGCAACCCAATCTTCAACGTTTCCTTTTCCGGTACCTTGACGAGTTTCTAGAGGTTTTCTAGTAATTGCTAAATGTGGGAAAATATTAATCCAAACTTTTCCCCCACGTTTCATATAACGAGTCATTGCAATACGAGCTGCTTCTATTTGACGAGCTGATACCCAAGCACCAGTTGTTGCTTGAAGTCCATATTCTCCAAAATGAAGTTCAGTATTTCCTCTGGCTTTACCATCATAAGTAAGTCTATGTGGTTTTCTATACTTAGTCTTTTTTGGCATCAACATTTGAATCAGCTCCTCTCATGGGTTTCTTAGCTGGTAAAATTTCATCTTTATAAATCCAAACTTTAACTCCAATTTTACCATAAGTGGTATTAGCTTCTGCAATTGCATAATCAACATCTGCTCTAATTGTATGAAGTGGAACAGTTCCTTCTGTATAACCTTCAGTACGAGCCATTTCAGCTCCTCCAAGTCTTCCAGAAACACTAGTTTTAATTCCTTTAGCTCCAGCTTTCATTGTATTTCTAATTGCTCTTTTTTGCGCACTTCTAAATGGAGCACGAGCCTCAATTTGTGATGCAATATTTTGCGCAACTAATTTAGCATTTAAATCTGGATTCTTAACTTCTACAATATTAATGTAGACATCTTCACCCACTAATTTTTTAATATCTTTACGAAGTTTTTCGATGTCTTCGCCACCTTTACCAATAATAACACCAGGTTTAGCAGTATTAATTGTAACATCAATTCTGTTTTTCTTACGGGCTATTTCAATTGAAGCAACAGCCGCATCTTTTAACTTCTTTTCTAAAAATTCTCTAATTTTAATATCTTTATTTAGAGTCTCGGCATAATCATTTTTTGAAAACCATTTTGATTCCCAAGTTTTATTAACTCCAAGTCTAAAACCTATTGGATTAACTTTTTGTCCCATTATGCTTCCTCCTTAACTTTCCCATCACTAACTTTAATAGTTATATGACTAGTTCTTTTATCTCTTCTATCGACATTTCCACGACTTGCAAATTTAATTCTCTTATAAACTTGTCCGGGATTAATGTAACATTCACTAATAACTAAATCTTCTTCCTTAGCACCATTATTATTTACTGCATTTGCAATAGCACTATTAAGTACTTTAAGAATTAATCTAGCTGCTTTAGTATTAGTGTTCTCTAAAATTCCTTGAGCAGTTTGTACATCTTTTCCACGAATTAAGTCCATAGTCATTCTTGCTTTTCTAGGGGCAATCATAGCTCCCTTATGTATTGCATAAGTTTCCATCTATTAACCTCCTACTTTTGTCCTGCATGTCCACCAAACTTACGAGTTAATGCAAACTCTCCAAGCTTGTGTCCTACCATATCTTCTGTGATATATACAGGAATAAATTCTTTACCATTATGTACAGCAATTGTATGCCCTACAAAATCTGGATAAATAGTTGAACGACGAGACCAAGTCTTAACAACTTCTTTTTTATTGTTTTTATTTAATTCTTGAATCCTTTTAAGTAATCTATCAAATACATAAGGACCTTTCTTTAAACTTCTTGCCATTCTTACTCACCTATTTGTTCTTTCTACTAACAATTAACTTGCTAGAAGCCTTTTTATTTTTTCTTGTCTTATATCCAAGCGCTGGTTTACCCCAAGGTGTCATCGGACTCTTACGTCCAACAGGAGTACGACCTTCACCACCACCATGTGGATGGTCATTAGGGTTCATTACACTACCACGGTTAGTAGGTCTAATTCCCATATGTCTTTTTCTTCCTGCTTTTCCTAAATTAACAAGTTCATAATCTTCATTTCCCACAACTCCAATAGTTGCCATACAAGCACCAAGTACTTTTCTAGTTTCACCACTTTGAAGTCTTAAGATAACATATTTGCCATCACGACCAAGAATTTGCGCACTAGCTCCAGCACTTCTTGCCATTTCTGCACCCTTACCAGGTTTTAATTCAATACAATGAATAAATGTACCTACTGGAATAGCCTCAAGTGGTAAAGCATTTCCAACTTTAATATCAGCATCTTTACCATTTTCAATAATCATTCCCACTTGTAATCCTTTAGGAGCAATAATATATCTTTTTTCACCATCACGATAATTAATTAACGCGATATTAGCACTTCTATTTGGATCATATTCAATAGAAGCAACTTTACCAGTAATACCAATTTTATTTCTCTTATAATCAATTAAACGATATTTTCTTTTAGCTCCTCCACCAATATGACGAACAGTAAGTTTACCTTGATTATTTCTTCCACCAGTTTTCATTTTTGTTTTAAGTAAACTTTTTGTAGGAGTACTAGTTGTTAATTCTTCATTAACAAGTGCAGACATTCCTCTACGTCCATTAGTCGTAGGTTTAAATTTCTTAATAGCCATAAACTTTCCTCCTATAATTCTATTTTAGAGTTAGCATCCAAAGTAACTATTGCTTTTTTATAAGTTTTAGTCATCCCTGTATATCTTCCAACTCTTCTTTTCTTAGCCTTTGTATTTAAAGTATTAACACTAACTACTTTTACTCCAAATGCTTTTTCTATTGCTTTCTTTATTTGTGGCTTAGTAGCATCTTTAGCAACTTTAAATGTATAAACATTATCATTTTGCATCTTAAGCGCACTTTTTTCAGTTATAACTGGTGAATAAATAATATCTGTATAATCTTTCATTATTTAAGCACCTCCTCTAGTTTTTTAACAGCCGCTTCATCAATTACAAGCATATCTGCATTAACTAAATCTAAACAGTTAATATCACTTGCCATAATATGATAAGCATACCCTAAATTTCTTGTAGCCATGAATAAATCTTCATTTTCTTCAAGTGTTACAAATAATATTTTACCTTCAAGTTTTAAAGTATCTATTAATTTCTTAACTTCTTTAGTCTTTAAACTATCTAGCTTAATATTATCAAGAACCACTAACTCTTTATCTTGAGCTTTATGAGTTAAAGCACTTTTTAAAGCTAAAGTTCTTTCTTTCTTATTAATATCAAAAGTATAATCACGAGGAGTTACACCTAAAGCAATTCCTCCGCCTCTCCATTGTGGAGCGCGAGTACTTCCTTGACGAGCTCTACCAGTACCTTTTTGTCTCCAAGGTTTTTTTCCGCCTCCAGAAACTTCACTACGAGTTTTAGTTTTAGCCGTACCTTGACGAGTTGCATCAAGTTGTAATCTAATCATTTTCTTTAAAACTAAATCATTAGCTTCAATATTCCAAACATTATCAGCTAAAGTTAAATCTTTAACTTTTTCGCCAAGCTTATTTTTTACACTTATTTTCATAACGATTTCCTTTCTAGAAAACTAATTGTTTTCTCCTGGATTTTCTTCTTCATTAGTACTTTCTTCTATAACTGCCTCATCAGTAGTAGTTTCTTCTGTAGTTTCGACATTTTCTACTGCTACTTCTTCTTTCTTATCTTCTACTATTTCATCAACAACAGCTTCATAAGTTATAATTTCTTTTGGATTTTTCTTTCTATTATTTTTAACAGCACTCTTAATTAATACTAATGAATTTTTTGCTCCTGGAATATTTCCACTTACTAAAATATAATTTTCAGCTTCATTTACTTCAATAACTTCCAAATTTTGAATAGTTACTGTTTCTACTCCCATATGTCCAGATAATCTCTTACCTTTCAAAACTCTCTTTGGAAGCATTGTACCCATTGATCCTGGTCTTCTGTGATAATTAGAACCATGAGTCTCTGGTCCACGAGATTGATTATGACGTTTAATTACACCTGTAAACCCTTTACCTTTACTAGTTCCTGTAACATCAATAACTTCTCCAACTTCAAATAAACTTGCACCAATTGTATCTCCTACATTATAAGTTCCCTCATAATCTCTTATTTCTTTTAAGAAGCGCTTAGGAGTTGTATTTGCTTTTTTAGCTCTTCCCATTTCAGGTTTATTAGCATTTTTTTCTTTTTTATCAAAAACGCCTATTTGAATCGCATTATAGCCATCTGACTCAACAGTTTTAACTTGCATTACAGTATTAGGTGCAACTTCAACAACTGTAACCGGAATTAATTTACCATCTTTAGTAAATACTTGAGTCATTCCGAGCTTACGCCCTAAGATTCCTTTCATGTTTTTTCCTCTTTTCTAATTATAATTTTATATCAATGTCTACACCACTAGGTAAATCTAAGTGAGTTAAAGCATCAATAGTCTCTTTACTTGGATTTTTAATATCAATTAATCTCTTATGAGTACGCATTTCAAATTGTTCACGAGCATCTTTGTAGTTATAAACAGCTCTTAAAACCGTGTACTTTTGAATTTCTGTTGGAAGTGGTACTGGACCGCTTACTTCTCCACCAGTTCTTTTTACTGTTTCTACAATCTTTACTGCCGCATTATCTAACAATCTATGATCATACGCTCTAAGATTAATTCTAACTTTTGTACTTGACATATAAAATGTCCTCCTTTCGCCTATATCTAGTATAGACTTGCTCCGTCCGAATTCCCTGATTAAGAATTAATTGGAACAACCAACCCTCGCGTATCAGCAACCTCGCACATCTAAGCCAGTCATACGAAATAGATTATAACAATATATTTTATGATAGTCAAGCCCTAAAATACGCAAAAACTAAAAAAGATACTGTTATAATTTTATATTCAAGATATAAAATATCAGTATCAAATATTTAAGTAATACTTTGGACTAATCTTGTATCCTAGTTCTACTATACCAAGCCTTAACCAGATATATGAGTTTTAAAAAGGATATTGGGCGCACACCTAACGTGTTGTTCACGTTGTTGTTGTTGAGGTTGCCATCGTTTCTCACAAAGAACACGTTAGCATAGCCGCTGTTAAAGTTAAACGGAGACTCGCATAATTCTTTAGATTAACCCTCTTAATTATATCACAACAAATGTAAAAGTCGACAACAAGTTGCCGACTATACCTGAATTCAAAAAATTTATTCTTGCAAAACAAGTTTTGCAAATTTGGATATATTATATTATACATAACTTTGGTGAGAAGGTCCAAAATGAAGAGTCATTTTGAACCACCACGCTACACTCCTTGAAAAGTGTATTTCTCCATTTGTACCACTAACTTGGTACAAATGGGCTACCTTTTGTACCTCCACCCGTGAATGTTGTATCAGCCTCCAGATTTATTACTGGGCGCACACCGACGTTCGCGTTGTTCACGCTCGCGTGGTTGTTGAGGTAGCCATTCGTATTCACAATGAACACCTGAGCATAGCCGCTGCTAAAGTCAAACGGAGACATTGTCCAATAATATTGGTTTGTATATAACCAATACTCTGTATTATTTTGATACATATATCCCCCAGCAAATACTACTTCATCACTTGTTATTAAGCCTACTGGATTTGTTAGTTTCTTATTTCCTTTTATTGTTTTTCCATCTGATGTTGTTATATCTTTAGCATTCCGTCCTGTATACAAATCTCTTTCTAAGTTAGTACATTTTAATGATGGCTTTTGATCTGTTGCAGCACTAGTACTACCACTTTGTAGTAACCTATCCCATGGTGCATATGCTGTTTGTTGAGTTCCATATCCTGCATTCGAGCCTTTTCCTAAATATGAACTATGAGCTTTTTCTGATAGTTCTCTATCATTACAAAATCCTGTGCCATCATCTATATGGTCTATTTGAGCTTGTTCTCCTAAATTCGTATCTGTCCACCATTCATCTAATACTTTCTTTATGTCACTATCATTACTTCCTTTATGTGCATCAGTATAATTGTTTGTAGTACCACCAGTATTTGTAAATCCTACGTATGTGTTATCACCATACTGCTTATTATATTCTTTATTTCCTATTGATAAATTTGTTCCATTATTATTTGGTGTACTCCCTGAATTATATGCTCCAGCATATATTAATCTAATTGTTCCATTACCATTTATTCTAATAATTCTCCACCATATGTCTTTACCATTATCACTGCTATAATTTGTAGTTGAAGATTTGAATTTTCCAAATTTGACCCAGTTATTATCCAATGTTCCTCTAAATACATATGTTTTTCCATAATCATCCACTGTTTCAAATACACCATTCTGTTTCATATTGTTTCCGCTACCGCCACAATTATTAGAATCGCTTTTACAACTTGGACCTGTTATTGAACTAGCTAATGTTCCATCAATTTTTGTTATTTTTAAATTTGCTAATGTACTATCAGGATCTCCACTACTTCCAACTGCAAAATAAAAATAACATTTTGTTCCTTGCTTTTTTATACCAGTAACATTCACTCCTCCATTTTGGTACGAAATTTCCAATCCACTAGGATTTTTAGTAGTACCTACCATACAATAAGAGTCGTTAGTATTAGTACCTAATGACTTTAATTTATATCCAGTTGATGGAACGCTCCCGTCAGGACTAAGTTTATACGTTCCATTTCCCTTACCTGAACCGTCTTTCTGCTCCAAATAAATAGCCATCAAATTAAAATCTGCCAAAGAATAACTTACATTTCCATTAACCAATTGAACATTTGCCGTCACTCTATAACTTGCATATGACCTATAGAACAGCAATAATCCAACTAGAACAAGGGAAAAGCCGAATGCACCTAGGCAAAATCGTTTCCAAAACCTCGATTTCCCTGAATTTAAGGTTTCAAATTTCATTATTTTTTCTCCCTTCTATTGACAATTTACTTCCTTATTCTCCTAAAATATATCACATATCCACAAAAAAGTCTACCATTTATAGAACTTTTTATAAAAGTTCTACTATTTATGTTAGTAACTTGTAAACGATTGGATATTATAATAAAAATGTAGTAGGTGGTAGTATCATGAGGTTTAATAGAAACGACGAAAACTACGTTTATGGTTTTGTAGGAAAAAATATAAAAAAATACCGTAAAATGCGAGGATTAACCCAAGATGATCTAGCCGAATTAGTAAATTATTCCCCATCATTTATTGCCAACATTGAATCTTCTACCCACCAAACTTTTTCCCTTGGAGCTCTATGGCGAATTGCTTCTGCACTTGGAGTTGGTCTTCACGAACTATGTTATGATAACAACAAACTAGGGAGTGATACTAACATGAAAAGTGTTGAATATACCTGCGAAAAATGTGGAAATACCCTAGATTTACCAATAGAAATAATTGATGTTTTCGAATTTATATACGCGGTAGGAAAAAGTAAAGAACTTTATCCAACATTTACCTGTCCCAAATGTGGCAAAAAATTATTGCCAAAAAACAACTTTCCCGCCAAAATGTGACAAATTTCGACCTTCAAATGTGATAATATTTATACGTGATGCGAAATGGAAAATGATTTAGAACTATATAACATAATAGGCAAAAACATAAAAAAAAGACGTAAAAATTTAGGTATAACACAAGAAAAATTAGCCGAACTTACTAATTACTCATTATCATTTATTGCTAACATTGAAAGCCGAACTTATCAATCGTTTTCAATAAGTGCCCTAAATAATATCGCCAAAGCTCTAAACACCAACATGTTAAATTTATTACCTAAAGACAATAAAGAAATTATTAAAAACAAAGAAATAAAATGTGAATATTGTAATTATCATACTGAAATACCCATTGAATTAATAAAAATATTAAACAATATCCACGAATTAACTAGTAAAAAAATAAAATTAACATGTCCCAAATGTAATAAAAAAATATTATTATAAAATTTCGCATAAAAAAATAGCTTATCCTCCGAGCTATTTTATTTTTAGTACACTTTCTATTAATCCTTTAATATCTCCATCTAAAACCTTATAAGGTTCCGAACTTTCATATTTAGATCTATAATCCTTAACTAACTTATAAGGTTCTAATATATAACTCCTAATTTGACTTCCAAAATCAATATTACTAACATCCCCTGTAATATTTTTTTTCTCTTCTTCTTGTTCTAACGCTAATTGTTGATAAAGTTTATTTCTAAGGATTTGCATTGCAATTTCTTTATTTCGAAGTTGACTTCTTTCTGTTTGACAAGTAACAACTGTTTTTGTTGGTAAATGTGTAATTCGAACTGCACTATTAGAAGTATTAACAGATTGTCCTCCCGCTCCACTAGAATGATAAACATCAATTTTTAAATCTTCATCCTTTATCTCAATATTAACATCACTATCAAATTCTGGTGTAACCATCACCGAAGCAAAAGAAGTATGTCTTCTCTTATTAGCATCAAATGGTGATATTCTAACTAATCTATGAACTCCCGTTTCATTTTTTAAATACCCATAAGCATATTCTCCCTCAATGTATAAAGTAACACTTTTAATTCCCGCTTCTTCTCCATCTTGAATATCAATAACTTTATATTTATAATTATTCTTTTCTAAAAATCTTTGATACATCCTAAGTAACATACTAGCCCAATCACACGATTCTGTACCCCCAGCTCCTGGATGTATCTCTAAATAACAATTGTTACCATCATATTTTCCATTTAACAAAGTATTTATTTCCAATTCTTCCACTTGTCTTTTTAACTCTTCAATCTCTAAAATATCAACATCTTCTAACTTTAACAATTCTTTTAATAAACCAAGATTATCTAATAAATCATTATATAATTTTAATTTCTTATTTATATTTTTCAAATGTTGATAAGTACTATTAGCTTGAGAAACATTATTCCAAAAATCTTCTTTTTTTACCTCTAAATCTAATTTTTCTTTTTCTTTATTTAACTCATCTATGTCAAAGTGACCTCCCAATATCTTTTACTCTCAATTCTAAATTATTAAGCATATCTAACTTTTCTTTATTATCCATATTATCCCTCTTTTATATATTTATTATATCAAAACATAAAAATCTTTACCACCTCTTAATAACTAATTTGCAAAAATAATCATTATTTGCTATAATAAATCTAGGACGTGATTTTATGGAATATGTAAAATTTAAAAATGCTGATATAATTGTTAATAACTCTGATTATTTAGTAAAAAAACCAACAAACTATAAAAATAAATGGCATGAACTATTTGGTAATAACAATCCTATAAATTTAGAGCTTGGCATGGGACGTGGGGAATTTATCATAAATATGGCTAAAAACTATCCTAATCGTAACTTTATTGGTTTAGAATTAAATATTAATCAAATGGTTAAAGCCGTAGAAAAATTATCTAAAGAAAAATTACCTAACTTAAAATTAATTAACTGTGACGCGAAAGAAATAGACAAAATATTTGGTAAAGAAATAAACACTATATACTTAACCTTCTCTGAACCTTGGCCCAAAAAAATAGACGAAAAGAAAAGATTCACCCATGAAAGCTTCTTAAAACTTTATGATAAAATATTTAAAAAAGATAAACATATAATTTTAAAAACAGACAATAAAGGATTCTTTGCTTATTCTCTCGAAACATTATCTAATTATTGGTATGTTTTTGACCGTGTTAGTCTAGATTTACATAATAATGAAATACCTATACCTAATATAATGACTAATTTTGAAAAAAAATACTATGAAGAAAAAAGACCAATCTATTATTTAGATGCTAGTTTTAAAAACTAAAAAAAATGGTAAAACTTATTAACCATCTTTTTTTAAAAACACTAAAACTCAATTATTAAAAATATTAATTAAAAAATGTTTTAACAATTTTATTTTCAAGTTCGGGAATTGGCACTTTTTCCTCACTAAATTTCCATTCAATTTTATAATCAGGTAATAATTTAGTGGCATATAAATCTAAAACTTGACGGTAAAGAACTTTTTCTGAAGATCTGATATCCTTTATTCTAGCTAATAATTCTTTCCAGTAATTACCACCAGCATTGCCTTTAAGGCGTTCATCATCTAATGTGAATCCTTTAATCATATATTCTTTCAATCTTTCAGTAGCCCATTTTCTAAAATTAGTAGCTATTTTGGATTTAATACGATATCCTAAAGAAATTATCATATCTAAATTATAATATTTAACATTTCTTTCTACATTTCTACTGCCTTCACTTTGAACTGTCAAGAATTCCTTTACAGTTGAATTTTCATCTAATTCATGTTCTTCAAATATATTTTTAATATGTAAACTTATATTTTGTTTAGTTGTTTTATATAATTCAGCCATTTGTTGTTGAGATAACCAAATAGTTTCATTCTCTAATTTTACATCAATTTTAGTTCTCCATCCTCTGACTGATAAATAATTATATTATTAAAATCTTTTTTATTTTCCATTTATACCTCCTTAAATCTTAAAGATACCAACCATTTATAATATGGTGGCACCCTATATTTTACATATTTTTTACCATTTTTTGGATTTTTTTTTATGGACAAAATTTAAATTAGATTAAATTTTTATTAATTAAAATCTTTTAAAAATCCTTTATTTATCTCTTTTCCCGCAACAGTTATTATACTTTTTTCCACTTCCACATGTTGAAGATATTCCAGTATTTATAGCATTTATGGCATTTATCATGTTAATGTTATTTCTAATAGTTTCAAGACTGGGAACATTGATATTTATAATATTTGTGTTATTATTGTTACTATAAATACTTTTTCATTTGCAAACATTTTGCAAACTTTGTTTGCATCTGTTTACTATCACAACATATTTATTATATGTTTAGAAATATCTCTTTTCCCAACATATAATTATTATACCCCATTAAAAACTCCTCTTACAATAATTCTAAATATTTCTTTAACATTTCTATCTCTAATCCATTTATCAATTTGATAAAATCAGTATAATCTTTCGTTGTATGGGCTTTATCTAAAGCTTCATAATATTGTAATCTATTTTCTTTTTTTATAATTACAGGATTAAAGCCATACTTCATTAAATCTAAATTCATAATTAATCTTGATGTTCTTCCATTTCCATCAACGAAAGGATGAATTTTAACAAGTTCACCATGCAATAATGTAGCTTGAATTATTGGATGATATTTATTCCAAGTTTTATAATTTAAAATTAATTTTTCCATTAACTCAGGAACTTTTACAAAATCTGGAGGAATATGAGTTGCTCCTTTTATAGTTACATTTTCATTTCTATATCTTCCTGCATTTTCATCATCAATTCCCTTTAATATAAGAGTGTGTATATTTTTAATGTTCCATTCAGTAATTGGGTCATTATCCTTTACTATAGTCTGTAAAAACAAAATTGCGTGTTCGTGATTTATAACTTCTAAGTGTTCCTTTATTGATTTTCCTCCAACAGTAATTCCTTCTAAAACTACTTGTGTTTCTCTAAGTGTCATAGTATTTCCTTCTATACCATTACTATTATAAGTCCATTCCAGATTAATTTTTTCTTGTAAGGTTCTAAGTGTATCTTTTGGTATAGGTCTTTTATTATCAAGTTCTTTTTTTAAATTGTCTACTTCATCAAAAAAATTATCTGGTAAATTAATAATAAAATCATTGTGGTCTGGTTTTATAATCCTTTTATCAACTGGTTTAAGTGCATCAATTGGGATATTCCAACTATTTCCGTTTTTGACTGCACCTTCTATTCTTCCCTCTTTTAATAATTTTCTTATTCTTCTTTCACTAATATTCCATTTTAGAACAGCCTCTTTTGTAGTCATAAATTCCATAGATATCACCTCTCAAGATAATTATACCGCAAACGGTATCTTTAGTCAATGATTTTAATCCTTTTTATTTATAATTTATTTAATAACTTTGAAGAAATTGTTTGCTCAAATTTTCGCTTACTTCTTTCCTTGAAGCAAAAGAAATTATAACATAATAATTTTCGATTGTTTCAACATTGTTATAACCTAATCTATATCATTATTTTAGTTGCATAACTTCCCCTTAAATCATAAATCTGCATTTTTTCAATTCCTAATTCTTTTGTTTTATATTTATTATTATTTTTGCCAAATGGCAATATTCAACTCCATATACTAATTAGTTCACTTATAATATTACATAGCCAGTTTATTGATAAATGATCTTACATTATTAAAAACATTATAAATATAACGATTACTTTATCTTTTTATATTCAATGTAAGCTTCTAAAAAGCTAATAAATATCTTTTTCATATTTTCATATTTTTTATATAAACTTTCAGGATGAAATTGGACCCCTAAATAAAATCTTTTATTTTTTGCTTCTTCTGTTTCGATAGTATTATCTGAAGAATAGGCAGATATTTGTAACGGCGAAAATACCATTTTATTTTTATGTCTTGAATTTACCATAATTTCACGTTTTTTAATAATAATTATCTATTTGAAAAAAACTAAGATTAAAAAGAAATTACCTTAGTCTTTAGATTGTTTTATTTCTGGCTTTAATTATAAAATAACTAGTATTAAAATAAGAATATTTATTCAATAAATCTTTTTAAATATTCAAAATAATTATGATTTATATATAATATGCTGACATTTAAATTTTTTATTATTTTATCTAAGTTATTTCCATCATTTTTCTGTTAATAATCTATTAAATGGTTTACTATCATCGCCACCAATTGTAAAATAATATATTGTACTTCTATAATAGATGCCATCAGGAAAGTTTTCTTCTATTGCTTACTCTATTTCCGGTTGCTGATTATTATCAAACCATCTTCATCTTCTTTAGGATAACAACCACATAAAAGTAACTAAATGCTTAATAATAAAATTTTTTCACAATTTCTTTTCTGATTTCATAGGCCCAAATTCTGTTTCATATTTATCAGAAACAGAATCAACCCCACAATTTTTTGCTTGATTGATAGCAATCGGTCTTGCTATAACTATCAACTCATTAAATTTATCATACATTCCAGACTGATAAATTCTTAAATGTTCCGCTAAACTAGCATGTTCTAAACTATCATTAATTTCTCTTTCTAAAATATATATTTCAGCTAAAAGATTGTTTATCTCATCAAAATTTATTATTTCTCTTAAATTACTACTTGTTAAAGTGCTAATACGTTCTATTATACTGTCTATATTAGTAGTTCCAATTTCATAACTTCCTTCGTCATAAGTTGGATCAAAGATTTTTCCAGAAGCATTATTTACTTTTACTAAATTTTGCAATTCTACCAATGTATCATTAAACTCATTTATATCTTCTGTCGCTATCATTTGTCCATTTGAACTTTTAATTATCGTTTCTCTTTTACTTATGCAGGCACTTGCCAAATCGGCCATTAAATTACAAATATCATAAAATTCTTTTTTGATATTTTCATCAGAAAATGTATATTGGAAATGATTGGTCAAATTTGTTCTTTGAATACATCCCGATCTTAACAATATATTTCTCCTTTTTTGTAATTCATTCCATAATTCAGCATTCGCTAATACTACTTCTTGGTTTATAGTTTCCATTGTTTACCTCCTAAATTTTATACTCTATATTATAACAAAAACTCATTTTTTTTCAAACATTTTTTAAAATATTAGCAATTTTCGCTCACTTTTATACTTATAAAATCTTCGCAAACCCTTATAAAACCTACTACTTTCCACAACAATTTTTATACTTTTTACCACTGCCACAAGGACACGGATCATTTCTACCAACTTTATTTACTCTTTTAGGAGCAGCCTTCTCTTTTTCTTTACCATCATTCGCATGACCTTCTAAAGTTTGTTTTCTCTCAATATTTTGTCTAATCTCCGCATTAAGTAAAAATGTTGCAATTTGATTATCAATTCTTGTTAAAAATTCTTCAAATAATTGGAACCCTTCCATTGTATAAGCTTGAACTGGATTAACTTGTCCATATCCTCTAAGCCCAATACCTTCTTTTAAATGTTCCATCGCCGACATATGATCAACCCAATTAGAATCAATTACTCTAAGAGTTATTGCCTTTTCAAAATCATCACTAACCGGAACATCTTTAATCTTTTCTTCATAATCTTTAATTACTAAATCTTGAATAAATTTAACTGTATCTTCATCACTTAAATCTTTAACATCAACAAATTTTAAATCTGTCTTCTTTAAGAAATTATTATTAACATATTCTACTATTTCATCTTTATCTGATTCAGTTAAATAATTTTCAGGTGCTAAATGAGCTTCACAAATATCCGCAATAACATTTTTAAATGTTTCAAGTACTCTTTCATGTATTGAATCCATATCTAAAACTTCATTACGTCTAGCATAAATTATTTCTCTTTGTTCATTTAAAACATTATCATAATCAAGTAAACTCTTTCTTATATCATAGTTATTTCCTTCAACTTTCTTTTGGGCTGATTCAATTGAACGAGTTAAAGTCTTACTTCTAATTGCTTGATCATCCATACCTAAATTCTCAAGCATACCCTTAATTCTATCTGTTCCAAAACGACGCATTAAATCATCTTCAAAAGAAACAAAGAATTGGCTCATTCCAGGGTCCCCTTGACGACCAGCACGACCTCTTAACTGATTATCTATACGACGAGATTCATGACGTTCTGTTCCAATAACACATAAACCACCTAATTCTTTAACTCCTTCGCCAAGCTTAATATCGGTTCCACGACCAGCCATATTAGTAGCTAAAGTTATTGCATTCTTTTCTCCAGCATGAGCAATAATCTCAGCCTCTCTCTCATGATTCTTTGCATTTAATACTTCATGTTTAAGCCCTGCTTTAGTAAGTAAACTACTTAAATATTCATTTGCTTCTACACTAATAGTACCAATCAAAATTGGTCTACCCGTTGCATTTATTTCTTTTACTGTATTAACAATTGCTTTATATTTTGCTTTACTTGTCGCATAAACAAGGTCTGCTAAATCTTCTCTAATAACCGGCTTATTAGTAGGTATTTCTATAACATACATATTATATATATTTCTAAATTCTTCTTCTTCGGTTTTCGCTGTACCAGTCATACCTGATAATTTATTATACATTCTAAACAAATTTTGAAATGTAATCGTAGCCATAGTCTTAGTTTCTGTATTAATTGTTACACCTTCTTTAGCTTCAATAGCTTGATGTAATCCTTCACTAAATTGTCTACCATGCATAAGTCTTCCTGTAAATTGATCAACAATTATTACTTCATCATCTTGTACCACATAATCAACATCTTTTTTAAATCCATAATTAGCCTTTAAAGCTTGATTTAAATGATGAACTAATGCTGTATTATCTAAATCATATAAATTCTTTAAATTGAATATTCCTTCAACTTTTCTACTACCTTCTTCTGTTAAAGAAACACTTTTAGTCTTAGCATCTACAACATAATCCTCTTCTTCTTTAAGTCTTTTAACTGCTCTATCTGCATCTATATATAAATTATTAGAATTAAATCTTCCTCCCGAAATAATAAGTGGTGTTCTTGCTTCATCAATTAAAATTGAATCTACTTCATCCACAATACAAAAATTAAGTGGTCTTTGTACTCTACCTTCTTTTTGTACAACCATATTATCTCTCAAGTAATCAAAACCAATTTCATTATTAGTTGAATATAAAATATCACAATTATAAGCGTCTTGTTTTTCTTTTGGTGACATTTCTCGCATATTAAGACCAACCGTTAATCCTAAAAAACGATAAATATTTCCCATCCACTCAGAGTCACGTTTTGCTAAGAATTCATTAGCCGTAACAACATGTACTCCAAGCCCTGTTAAAGCATTTAAATATGTTGGCATAGTTTCTGTTAAAGTTTTACCTTCACCAGTTTTCATTTCGGCAATATTACCAAAATGAATCGCTAAACCACCCAATATTTGCACATAATAAGGCTTTTCCCCAATAACTCTAAAAGCCGCTTCTCTTGCTACTGCAAAAGCTGGTACAATTAAATCATCTAAAGACTCTCCCTTATCTAATCTAGCTTTAAACTCTTCGGTCTTAGCTTTTAATTCATCATCTGATAATTTAGTCATTTCTTCATCTAAAGCAACTATCTGATCAGCAATCTTTTCAAATTTTTTTAATTCTTTATATTCGGTATCAAAAATTTTACGTAAAAATCCCATGTATTTCACCTTCCATAACAAAGATTATATCATATCTTTTATTCCAGTACAAATAATTTTAGCATCATCACCCTATAAAAATTAAAAAAAGGACTATTTACAGTCTATGGTAATTGTCCACTCGCATCAATAATTTTATTTTTATCAATTATTTCATAATGAATTTCATTATCTTTAATTGTATATACTCTTTCTTCTAAATAACCATAATCTCCTTCTTCAAAATCACTTTTTAAAACAGGATATAAATAATATATCTTATTATCTTCTATTTTCAAATGAGGATAACACATATCATCATTATCACATAAATCAAATTGATCATCATATTTAACCCATTTATTACTATTTTCTATCTTCCAATTATTATAACCTAAAATAATCATTCCATATTTATTATCATCTTCTTGAGCTTCAACTCCATAATTATTAAAACTTTTATTAATAATCTCTAAATCATCATTTAAAATTAACAAATGACTTAAAACATCTTCTTCTGTCATAATTAATAAATAACTTTTATTATCTTCCCCTTTAATTATTCTAAAGTTATCTTTATTAAATTCTTCTCTTAAATTTTTAGAACTAAACATTTCATCTTTATTAATATCTAATTCACCATCTTCATCATACATATTCTCTTCATCTAAATATAAAACATTATCATTAAACCTTCCTTCAACTATTTCTATATCATCATCAGTAGAATATAAATAATCCACTTTTAATTTATTAGTTTTTCCATTTAACTTAATTTCATATTCCTGAACAATTCTATTTCCAATAACATTTGTTTTAAGAAACTTAATTTGATCATCTAAAGAAACATTTGAATCACGATTATCATCAATATCTTTATCATCATCTTTATCTACAATATCATCATGACTTTTATTCATCATAACAATATAAGTAGCCCCTCCTGCAATAATTATCAATAAAATAACAATCGTTACTATATACACTATTCTTTCTCCATTTTTCATAAAACCATCTACTTTCAATATCATTAAATCATAAATAAAATCTTAAAGCAATCACAAAATCAATAAATAATGAAAATATACACCATTTTACATATTTCTATAACTAAAAGAAAAATGACTATTTTCTAGCCATTATTTCACATTAATAATTCCAAAATTGCCATCACGTCTTTTATACATTACGGAAACACATTCTTCATCAACATTTTTAAAAACAAAGAAATCATGATTTAATAATTCCATTTGAAGTATAGCTTCTTCTTCATCCATCGGCTTACTATCAATTGTTTTTCTCTTAACAATACGACTATCTTCTTCTTCATTTTCATCAACTTCAAAATTAGTATTAATATCAAGCTGAATTAAATTTTTATATTTAGTATCTAATTTAGTTTTATTCTTGCGAATTTGTCTTTCTAACTTATCAATAACTAAATCAATCGCCGCATATAAATCCGTATGTGTTTCTTCTGCTCTTAAAGTAAACTTATTAGTAGGTACTGTAACTTCTACTTTTTGTTCCTTATTTTTTACTCTAATAATAACTTGAGCAACAATCTTTTTATCTGAATCAAAGTACTTATCTAGTCTACCCATCTTTTCTGTTACATAATCTTTAATTGCTTTTGTAACAGTTATCTTATCTCCTCTTATTTGGAGCTCCATAAAATCACCTAACCTTTAGTTAATTATATCATGAATAAAGAAAAAAACAAACTACTAATTAAATAGTAGTAAGTTCTTTTTCACAAACATCAACTGCTTGTAAACCTTTAGATGTTTCAATAAGCTTGAAGTCTACAATTGCCCCTTCTTTTAAAGTCTTGTATCCTTCTTTAACAATAGCCGAATAATGAACAAAGATGTCTTCTAAATCTTCATATTCAATAAATCCGTAACCTTTTTCGTTATTGAACCACTTAACTTTGCCTTGCATATCACACCTCGCCTTTCTACCTCCGTATTAAAAATAACATACAAGCTACCCCCAACTCAATAAAAATCGTTCGACAAAATTTGCAAGAAAAAACTTCTCTTTAATATCAAGTCATCCCAAAGATACCACATTTAAATTTAAAATTAAATATCATTGTCTAAAAACTGTACTTTAATGTTTAAAATTTATCATATCTAAAACTCTAAACTCATAAATATAATTTTAAACCAAAATACTGCAACTTTAAGTAAAGAATATATAAATAATTTTTAAAATAAGTTATACTCTTTTTGTTGTGAGGAAGTTTAAAATGAAATGAAAGAAAAATTTGTAAATAATTCGCTTGCATTCATAAATAAATATCAAGAATGTAACGATGTTAAAAATATGCGATTAAAATACGGCTTAGAAGGAATATATAGTTTAATCACTAAAGTTTCAACTGTTTTAATACTATCATTAATATTTAAAACTTTGTTAGAAACCATATTATTAATGTTTTTTTACGCAATAATAAGAAGTGTCAGTTTTGGATTTCATGCAAAAAATAACATTTCATGTTGGATATTTACAATTATTACTTACATAGGGCTACCATTAATAATAAAATATTACTCATTTTCAAAAAACATAGCATTTATCTTAATGCTAATTGGACTATTCTCAATAATTTTATTTGCACCTGCTGATACACCCAAAAGACCATTAATAAGAAAAAATGAACGAATAAGTCTTAAATGTAAATCTTTAATAATATGGCTAATATATTTCTTAATAATATATTTAACAAACAATAATTTATTAATAAATATTACAAGCATAAGCATACTACAAACATCAATACTAATAAATCCAATTTTTTATTTTCTAAATAAAACACCTTATAACAATTACAAAAAAATTTAATTGAGGTTTAAATAATATTAATATATATTTAAACAATAAAGAGTAAAGGAGGTAGAAAAATGTTAGAAATGATTGCAAATGCTCTTGCAGGAGCATCTTTATCTGCAAGTAATGGAGACGCTAGAACACCATACTTTGTTTTTGATGAACCAACTTGCCCAGAAGAATTAAGATAATTATTATAAGTTAATCATATGATTAAACCTAGACTGTTTACAAATTTTAAATTTGGAAAACAGTCTTTTTATTTTAATAAAAAGTAGTATTTAAAAACAAATAAGCATATTTTATAACTTATTTGCTAATAAATAATCTTTATAATTTAAGGCTTATAGAACTTATAAACATATCTTCAATTATTTTAATATCTAACTTAATGTTTTTAGTTAAAAGAATTGAAAACAAACCTAATCCATTGCCATTTTCTTTAGTAGTATAATTTTTATTACCTAATTTATCAATATTTAAGCTACCTTTAAACGTATTAATAATTTTAATATTAATAACACCATTATTGATGTTAATCTCCAATTTTAAATCCCTTTTTTCAGAACTTAAACATGCTTCTATTGCATTATCCATCATTAATCCCAATTTTTCAACCAACAAATTATATTTCTTAGGTTTCAATAAATCAAATAAATCATCCTTAACATTATTTTCAATATCAAATTTAATATCATTTTGATATGGAAAAATTTTTTCATAAATAATACCATTTAATCCATAAGGCAATTGCTGAACAATAATAGAAGCACTATATTTTGTATTATATTTTTCAATTACATCTTGTATTAACATTGACGATTTTTTATTAGAAACACTTTTAATTGAATTTAATTCACTAACTAAATTATGTCTAAAAATTCTAAACTCATCCTGAGATTTAATATATAAATCATTATTAACTTTTAAATTTTTTAAAAAAACTTTCATTTCATAATTACTAAGTTTGTAATTCAAAATTGTTACAAAAAGAAATATAGATAAAATAATTATAAACGATAATGTCAATGAAATCTTTATATTACGTAAATTTATAAATAAAACATAACAAGTAAATACTAAAAATAAAATAAATATAATAATTACAAAATCCATAAAAACAACATTATTAAAAAAATCAACTAACTTTATAACTATCTTTTTTATTTTCGCGGAATTACCAACATAAACATAAATAATATTTAAAAATAGAGTTGCCAAAATAATAAAAAATGACATATTTAGTTTTAAATTAAACAACCAAAAAATAATTGTTACTAAAAGCATAAAGAAAGAATCGAAAGTAGCACTAGCCACCCATATCAGTACAGTATATATCCATATTTTTTTAAAAGGTAATTTTGAAATTATCTTAAAATACATAGGATAAAATAAGAAATAAGCCATAAAATTTAAAATTTTAAAAGCATCACTTTGCAAACAAGTAGTAATTACTGACATTATAATAAAAGCAATTGCCTTCCATCTTTTATATACAATTTTTGTATTAGATATCTTACAGAAAAAATACGCTATACCAAAAGTAGAAATTAAACAAGATATAAAATCTATCAATACTTCAAAACTCATATTTCTACTCCAAATCTTTACGATACTTCTTAGAAAGCATATACACTTTTTCACCATTATCTAACACAAAATAGCCTTCTTTAAAATCCAATTTTTCTATTTTATTAACATTAACAATACAAGATCTATGACATTGTTTAAATCTTTTATCTAACTGCAACAATATATCTTTAATATTCATATTAACAATATAAGTATTATTATCTGTTACAATTACTAGCTTTCTTTCTTCAGTATCTCTATAAATATATAAAATTTTACGATAATATATACTTAGCTCTATATTATTATTAGATTGATATTTAAACATTTTATTATCAAAATTTTTATCAAGTATAGCTAAAATATCCTTCTTAAATCTCTTATCAAAATCATGAAATTTTTCAATAAAATCAAAAACTTCATAAATACTTCTATGAACAGATTCAAACATCTTATCATGATTTGTAATAAAAATAATTTCACTTTCCCAGTCGATCGCTCTAATAAGTTTAGCAATACTAATTCCACTAACTTTGCTATTACCTAATTCAATATCAAGTACATATACTTTTCTACTATCTGTATTTTGTATTTCTTGCTTTAATTCTGTGGTAACTTTCGAAAAACAACAAATTTCCTTATCATCTTCTACAATTTCATTTAGTAAGCTTTTAATATGCTCTAATTCATTTTTATCATCGTCTACTAAAATAAACTTTACCATCCTTTTATCACTCCATACAAGTTTACTACAAGTAATTATAATATAAACTTGTTCTAAAGTCAAAAGAAATATGATGTCTCACTTACTATTTTTTTACTTTGAGTAAACAATCTACAATATATGTATCTCTATTATCCATAAAATACACATTAAACCCCTTAATTTTAATATTTGGTATATTCTTATTAGTTCCAAATAAAATAATATCTTTAGCCATAAAATACTTAAAATATTCTATAATTCTAGGTATATCTTTATAATAATATAAATCTAAATATAACCCTTTATCTAAATTTATTATCATATAATTTTTATTAATCTCAATATATGTTGCTTCTCTATCAAAAAAATCATTTATCTTTCTAAATTCTATTTTAATAAAACCCAAATCTGAAAAAATACTTTCCAAAAAAGCTAAATCACTAATACTATAATAAGACTCTTTTAAAATAGTTAACTTATCTCCTAATAATTTACCTTTAATCTTCTCTTTTTTTATCATATTTAAAAACTCATTCATAAACCTATCTTTTTGTATAATATATCCATCTATAATACTTGTAAAACTATTAATAATAACTTTATTTTTATATATAACATTAATTTTATTATCTACTATATAAAGAATCATTTATTTCAGCTCCATCCAATAATATTATGCTCTAAATTCAATATTTTAACCCAATAAAAAGCCTCCTATTTAGGAGGATAAACTAATTAAACATATTAGTATTCATTTTATAAAATTCTTCAGGATTTATTAAAGTTCCCTTATAATAAACTTCAAATAATAAATTATTATCTAACTCACTTATTTTATTAGCACCACTTTTACCAATTATTTCTCCCTGTCCAATTGTATCTCCAACTTTAACCTGAATATTATCCAAACTATAATAAATAGTTTTTAAATCTGTATTATTCTCTACTTCAACAACTTTACCCAAAATATCGTCTTCTTTAATATTTGTTATTTTACCATCAAGTACCATCACTACATCAAAATTATTTTTACTTGTATATAAAACTCCTGTATTTTTCATATAAGTATTTTGGTAATATATTAAAGCTTTTTCTTGTAAACTAGCATCACTTTTAATATCATAAAAATTACTTGCTACCTCTACATTATCCCCAATATAAGGCTTATTAATAACACTTGGAACTTCTCCTTCTACATCTACAACCGGTACAGTATTATTATTAAGTATTCCTATCGAATATAAATAATTAGGATTACTTTTAAGTAAAGTACTAATTAAACTAACTGTTCCAAATACCACCATTAAAATAATTACATACAAAGCTGGTAAAACATATCCTCGAAGTTTTCTTTGTTTCATTTATTACTCACCTTTCTTACTATTAAAGTGAGCAACTTTATAAATTTTATACTTAAATTTTATTTATTTCTGTATTTTGATAATAATGTTTCAAAATATCTTGATAAGAATATCCCGAATTAGCCATCCCCTGAGCCCCATATTGACTCATACCCACACTATGGCCAAAACCATAAGTCTTAACTTTAACACTATCACCCTGAACTATAATTTCAAAATCAGTTGACTTAAGACTTAATTTATTAAATACTTGCAACCCTGTAAATGTTTTCCCATTAATTGTAATCTGTCTAACATAATGACTATCACTACGAACAACATTACTAATGTTAATGGCATCACAACTAATACTTAAACAAGAACAAAAAGTATTTTTAGGAATTGTAGCCTCTGAATAATAGGCTTTATAATTTTTATCCCAAGAAGAATCAACACTCATTAAATAAGCTTTATCATCATTAAAAACTGTTTTACCATCATCAGTATATCCATTAGATATAGCAAAATAATACGCGATAATTAGCTCATCATTATATGTTAAAACTTCGCCTTTAGTACTATCAACTGCCTCTTTAACTCGGTTATAGTAATAATCAAAATCATTACCCCATTTTTTCTTCATAGCATCCATACTAAGATAAACTTGGTCACTGACACTTGTTAAAAGCACATAATTTTCAATATTTTGCATTTTATAAAGGG
The DNA here is from genome assembly GCA_947630575.1 of uncultured Bacilli bacterium. Taxonomy (GTDB): domain Bacteria; phylum Bacillota_I; class Bacilli_A; order RF39; family UBA660; genus Caccenecus. The sequence goes on along the minus strand of CANRIB010000011.1, from coordinate 8,626 downwards.
CATATGTTCTAGCCGCGACGGCCTGAGCTTTCAAAGCTTCTTTATTAAAAGATGCGGGCATTTCTCCTGCCACCACTCCAATTATATAATCTTCCAAATCCAAAGAAAAAGCATTACTTCTATCTTTGTTGTTACTAATTAACACTTGATAACTTTTACTTTCTTCTTCTTTAAACGAATCTTTAACTTGCCATTCTAAATTATAATTTTCTAAACTTTCTCCTGCCATAACTGCTTCATCTTTATTATAAGTAACAAACGTTACCGGCAATAATACTATTACTACTAATCCCAGTAATCTATTCATAATGCCTCCTATAATCTAATAATATGAAGTACTATAGAAAAATATTTATTCAAAAACCTCTAACAACATCAAAAATAAACTTTTAAATATTCTAAAAAAGAAAAAATTTGTAATTTAAAGTAAAAAATATAACTTTTAACTACAAAATATAACCTAAATAAGTTATAATATAAAAAGAATATGAGGGATAATATGAAACAGACATTAAAAAATATGTATATTAAAGATAAACGAGTATTAGTAAGATGTGATTTAAATGTTCCAATTAAAGGTGGCAATGTCCTAGATACTACCAAAATCGAAAAAAGTCTTAAAACCATTAAATATCTTCTAGAAAATAATTGTAAAGTTATAATCATGAGCCATTTAGGACGAATTAAAACTGAAGAAGATAAAAAGGAAAATTCTCTTTTACCTGTAAAAAATGTTTTAAGTAATCTTTTAAATACTGAAGTAAAATTTGCTTCCGATATATTATCAGAAGAAACCAAAAATATGGCTTTAAATCTTCAACCAAAAGAAATATTATTATTAGAAAATACCCGTTTTTTAGATATACCAAATAAACTAGAATCCAACTTAAATGAAGAAACTGCCCAAAAACTTGCTAGTCTTGGTGAAGTTTTTGTCCAAGATGCTTTTGCCTCACTCCATCGTGCTCATACCAGTGTCGTAGGTATTCCTAAATACTTGCCCAACTGTCTAGGTTTTCTTGTTGAAGAAGAACTAAATATGTTAAATGATAACTTATTAAATCCCGAAGTTCCTTTCACTGTCATTGTCGGAGGAGCTAAGGTTGACGATAAACTAGAAATTATTAAAAGCTTAATACCTAAATGTAATCACTTATTAGTAAGTGGTGGTATTGCTAATTCCTTTTTAGCAAGTTTAGGCCTAAATGTTGGCACTTCTCTTAGAACCACGAATCTTAAAACAATCGAAGAACTAAAAACTTTAATGTTAAATTACAAAGAAAAATTTGCTTTTCCTCTAGATGCAGTTGTTGAAACAACCTATAATGAAAAACCAACCTTAAAAAATATTAATAAAATTGAAGATAATGATATTATTAAAGATATAGGCTCTAAAACTACTGCTAAATATAGTAAAATTATAAACGAAAGTAAAACCATTTTTATTAATGGAACAATGGGTATATATGAAGAAAATGCTTACAAAAATGGAACAATGGAAATATTTAATGCTCTTAAAAATACTTCTGGAAAAGTAATTATTGGTGGAGGCGACACCATATCGGCCATGAATAGTTTAGGCTTTAAATCTGACTTTAAATATGTTTCCAGTGGAGGAGGAGCTACCTTAGAATATCTTGCTAAAAAAACATTGCCAGGAATTGAAGCTATAAGTGAGGAAGATAATATTGAAACACTTGATTTGTAATTTAAAAGCTCAAAAAAACTACCATGAAATGCTTTTATATAAAGATTATTTAGACCATTTAAATTTTAATAATCTAAATTTTATATTAGCTCCAAGTAATATATATTTACCCATGTTTAAAGACTCTAATATTAATTTATGTACCCAAGATATAAGCTCTAATAACTTTAGTAATGTTACCAGTAATATAACTATTAAACAGTTAAAAAGCCTTGATGTTAAATACACCATAATTGGTCATTATGAAAGACAAAAATATTATCATGAAACCATGAGTGAAATAATTAATAAAGTTAAAAACGCTTTAGAACAAGATTTAAAAGTTATTATCTGTCTTGGTGAAACTAAAGAAGAACTAGCCCGCAAAGTAGAATACCAAACTTTAAGTAGATATATTTCTCAAATATTTAATAACATTAATCCCCAATATTTATCTAATATAATTTTAGCATATGAACCTACTTATCTAATTGGCACTAATACCCCTTATAATATTAATAAAATAAAAGACACCATTAAATTTCTAAAAGATTTAATTTATGCCTACTATGGCCATCAAATAACCATTGTTTTTGGTGGTAACATTACCCCTGAAAATATTAAAGAATTTGACGACATTTCGGAATTAAATGGTTTTATTATAAGTTCCTCCGGTCTTAACCCTGCGAATTTAGAGTTAATCATAGAAAAAATGACTAATCCAAACAAATAGTTATTTTTTTTCGACATAATTCGACTTTTGTTTACACGATTAGACAAAACTTGTCAAAACATTTACTTGATACATTTAGCTATGTGTGATACAATAATCATGCGTGTAGTAAATAAGTAACTAAATGTAAGGAGAAGAAAATGGAAAACATAACAAGAGTTTTAGTTGTGGACAATAACGAAAACGTTACAACTAAAATCAAAGAACAATTTAGTAGTCACGCAGTAATCAAAGTTGTAAACACAATTGAAAATGGGGAGGTTGCTTTAGATTACATACTTAACAACCAAAATGAGTTTGACATTATCGTCATGGATTTAATCTTGCCTGAAGTTGATGGTATAACCATTTTGCAAAAGATGAAAGAAGAAAACATCAAGAAAAAAATCATCGTCATCACCAGTTACAAAAAAGAATATACCATAAATATGACTAATAATTATGGTGTCAGCTATTATATGTTGAAACCTTTCAGCATGTTAGCATTAGAAACCAGAATATTAGAATTATCTAATCGTGAACTTGTAAAAACAATTGAATTAAATGACAAAGACCGAGAAGTTCATGTTGCTATCAGTAAATTATTACATCAATTAGGTATTCCAAGTCATATTAAAGGATATACATATATAAGAGAAAGTGTATTTTTATTCTATAAAAATAGTGATGCCTACAGTGGTATCACCAAAGAAATATACCCTGAAGTAGCTCTTAGATTTTCTACCACCGCATCTCGTGTTGAAAGAGCTATCAGACATGCGATTGAAGTTAGTTGGAATCGTGGAGATTATGAATTAATGGAAGAAATATTTGGTAACTCTGTTGCTTTTGACCGAGCTAAACCAACAAATTCCGAGTTTATTGCCACCATCGCCGATAGACTTCGCTTTGACCGTAAACTATTACATATTTAAAGGCTTAAGCCTTTTTTTCTTGTAACAATTTGTAATTTATTAAAATTTATGGTATTATTTAATAGAAAAGGTGAGTTAAATGCGAAAAATTTTAACAGTAATTTTAGATGGTTTTGGTTATCGTGAAGAAGAATATGGAAATGCCATTAAAATGGCGGACACCAAGAATTTTGACCGTCTATGGAATAATTTTCCTCACACCACTCTTTTTGCATCAGAAGAATATGTCGGACTTAATCCCGGCGAATTTGGCAACAGTGAAATTGGCCACATGACCATCGGTGCTGGACGAAAAATAACTCAACATGGACCTAGAATAACTGAATTCTTAAAAGAAATAAATACTAGCAATAATGCTTTTAATGATTTTCTAAATGAAGCCAAAGAAAAAACAGTACATATAATCGGTCTTTATAGTGATGGCAAAGTTCACTCTAATCTAGAACACTTTTTAAGTGTATATGAATTATTAAAAGAGAGTAATGCTAAAAAAATCCATTTTCATTTAATTACGGATGGAAGAGATACCAAAGTAAATGCTGGTATAAATTTTATTAGTGATTTAGAAAATAGAATAAAAGATAATCCAAATGCAGATATTACTTCTTTATGTGGTAGATACTATGCGATGGATCGTGATAATAATTATGATAGAACTAAAGTCTATTATGACTTATTAACTAAAGGCATTGGCATTTCTGCTAAAACCGCCACTGAAGGCATCTTAAATTTATACAAAAAAAATATGACTGACGAATTTTTATATCCTTTAATTATTCACCCTGAAAATACCATTAAAGATGGAGATTTAATTTTATGGATGAACTATCGCAGTGATCGTGGAAAACAAATAATTAAAACTCTAAACTCTGAAACAGATGCTTTCCCAACTTATAATTTTAGCAATTCAAAAATTTACTCATTTTTCCCACTTGATAAAGATATTAAAACTATTAATTTCTTAGAAGATATAAATGTAACCAACTCTTTAGGAAGATATTTAAGTACTTTAGGTTTAACTCAAGCAAGAATTGCCGAAACAGAAAAATATGCCCACGTAACTTATTTCTTTGATGGTATGTATAATGGCAAAATTGATAAATGTGATAAAATTCTAATTCCTTCACCTAAAGTTGAAACATATGATTTAAAACCTGAAATGAGCGCTACGGAAATAACTAAAAAAGCTATCACAGCCATGGAAAAAGATACAGACTTTATCTTTATGAATTTTGCTAATCCTGATATGGTTGGTCATACAGGTAATTTAGAAGCAACCATGAAAGCTGTAACTACAGTTGATGTTTGTCTAGAAAGACTATTTGAAGTGGCTAAAGATAATTTCTACACTATGTTTATCCTAGCAGACCATGGAAATGCCGACATCATGCTTGATGAATCAGGAAATCCTGTAACAACCCACACAACAAGTAAAGTGCCATTTATTATAACAGATAACACCATAACCCTTAAAAAAAGTGGCGATTTAACCAATGTTGCCCCTACTATTCTTGAATATATGGATATCGCTTTACCCGAAGAAATGACTGACACACCAAGCCTAATAATCTAAAGTCGTGCCATTTTTCTCCATTTTTAATCAAAAAGTGGTGTCAAAAATCTCCATTTTTATATAAAAAGTCCTATCATTTTTCTCCAAAACAATTGACAATTAAGCCAGAATATGCTATTTTTATAATAGGTGATTTAAAATGCAAAGAAAAATATATCAAGAACTACTAAATTGGAAAAATAATAACATTGAAACACCCCTTATGATTATTGGAGCAAGACAAACAGGCAAAACCTACATAATAAATGAATTTTGTCAAAATGAATTTAAGCATTATGTATATATAAATCTACTAGAACATAAAGATATTATTGCTCTATTTAAACAAGAATTATCATTACAAGATATATATGAACAAATGCTTTTAAGATTAGACATTAAAAGTAATATTGAAGAAACTATTTTATTTTTTGATGAAATTCAAGAAAGTGAAGAACTAATCTCCGCTTTAAAATTCTTTCAAGAACATAAAACAAAATTTATTATAATATGTGCAGGCTCTCTTCTAGGTGTTAAATTAAAAAGATTCAATTCTTCATTTCCAGTTGGCAAAGTAAAAATCAAATATATGTATCCCCTAACTTTTGAAGAATTTTTAACTGCCACCAATCATGAAAGTTGGATAACCGAAATCAAAGAACATACTAAAAATGGAACTCCATTAATAATTCATGACAAAATATTAAAACTATACAGATTATATTTATGCACTGGTGGTATGCCAGAAGCTATTAAAGAATTAAAAAAAATCAATTATGATATTCTAAACTTTAAAGGTGAAATTATTGAAGAAATTATCTTCTCATATTTAGCGGACATGAATAAATATATTTACAATAAAAAAGAGGCTGTAAAAATTGAAGAATTATATCGCTCAATTCCTAAACAATTAGCAAATAACTCCAATAAATTTCAATATAACAAAATTACAGATACCAATTTAAAACATGGTAAAAGAGAGTATGAAACATCTTTAGAATGGCTACTTGCTTCTAATCTAATATATAAATCAGATTTAATAACTAGACCCGAAATACCTTTAACACCATTTATTGACGAAAAAACTTTTAAATTATATATAAATGATATAGGAATTTTAACTAAACTCCTAAATATTAAATACAATGATATATTATTAGATACAAACTTTATGTATAAAGGTATTATTGCGGAAAACTTTATAGCAAGTGAACTAAGCGCTTATAATAAACCTCTATATTTTTGGAATAGTAACAATAGTGCAGAAATAGACTTTTTAATCTACAACAATGATGGAATTATTCCAATTGAAGTTAAAGCCGGAAACAACACTCAAAGTAAAAGCTTAAAAGTATATATTGAAAAATACAAACCAAAATATAGCATTAGATTATCAACTAAAAACTTTGGAATAAAAGACAACATAAAATCTATACCCATATATGCTATATTCGCTTTATTAGACTACTAACAAAATGTTAATAATGAGAAAGTTATTAACTTTTTTATTTAAAAATATTTAGGATTATCTATTCTACCTAAAAGATAATCTGCACTTACTTTATATTTTTTACAAATCATATATAAAAATGAAGTAGAAATTAAATATATCCCCTTTTCATAATTAGATAACAAAGAACGATTAGTATGTAGATACTCTGCTAACTTTTCTTGAGTAATTTTATTTTCTTTTCTCCACTCTTTTAGTCTTACTCCAACTTTAACTTTATCACTTGCTTCCCTCATATTATCATATTTCACATCACTAGTAAAACCAAATATATAATCTAAAGAACAATTTAAATAATAACAAACTTTAATTAAATACTTAAGAGGCATTATAGTTTCTTCTCTCTCAAAATGCCCATAAACAACAGGATTTAAATCTAAATACCTTGCAACTTCAGCTTGCTTAATAGCCTCATATCCTCTTAAATCCCTTATTCTTTCACTATATATCATAATTACCACCAATCTAATTTTCTCATTAATAATTTAGTATTCCAAAAATTAGATGTAATACCAACATTTTTCTTGACTTTTAGTATATGAGAGTTTATAATTTAAGTATAAGTTAGAAATTTCTAATATGATTGATAATAAGTCAATTATAAAGAAGGGAAGATTAATGAGAATAGAAAAGTTAAGTAAATGGAAAAGTAAGAAAATAATTTTAGCTATAACAATAATAGTATTAGCAATAGGAATAATGTATATAACAAATAGCAAAGCAAAATATCAAGTAACTAAAAGTGTGCAAATAGTTAATGGTAATATTAATTATTCATTAGCAGATTTTAATTTGATGGCTGTTTATTTGCAAGATAAACAAGGTGATGAAGGCAAACCTAATAGTTATACTAAAGCATCTAATGGTACAGTTCCTACAACTGGATATTCTTTAAAACCTTTAGGTAATGGAACTTATGACTCTTATTGTATGGTTGATAATCAAAGAAATAATAGTGGTATTACTATAGGATATGAAAATGGTGGAGTCAATTTTAAAGGTATAAAAAAACAGGGAACTAAATGTTATTTATATTTTGATGTTGAAAGTAAACCAACATCAGAAAAGACATTGGCAAATTTAAAACTTGGAAATTCTCTTGGAACAATAACAACAGTAACAGGACCAAGTTGTGGTTCTAGTACTACAACATGTTATTCGGGAGATAGTAAAACAAATAATATGAAACAAAATGGAATATATGATACAGTGGATGATTATGGTAAAAGTTATGTATTTAGAGGAGAAGTAGATAATAACTGGGTAAAATTTGGAAAAAAAGGCAGTGACGATATATGGTGGAGAATCATCCGAATAAATGGAAATGGAACAATAAGATTAATATATGCAGGAACTGGTTCTTCTGCTCCTGCAACAAATACAAGTATAACTCAGATAGGAACAAATGCATTTAATTCAACACGAAGTGATAATAGATATGTAGGATTTATGTATAATTCAAATAGTGATAGTAGTCAAGTAGTTATGGATTCTAATCCTTCAGATAGCTCCATAAAAGGAAAGTTAGATAGTTGGTGGACAGAAACAAACTTAGGAGCCTCTCCTCAAGTAGATAAAATAGATGTGGAAACAGGATTTTGTAATGATAGAGGATTATCTGCAGCAGATCATGGGAGTTATAAAGGACCTGGAGGTGGTACAGGAACTACCCAAACAGCATATGCCCCATGGGATAGATTATTGCAAAGTGGTACTGAACAAGCAGATACAACTCAAAGACCATCATTAAAATGTGCAAATCCAACAAGAGATTTATTTACAGGACAAAACTCAAAAGGAGTAATAACATCAAGTGGAACAATAGTAGGAAATAAGAAATTAAAAAATCCAGTAGGATTAATAACTTCAGATGAAGCAATATATGCAGGATGTTTTTTTAACCAAAATAATAATAAATACTGGCTATATACACATCAGGATTATTGGACCATGACTCCGTCTTACTTTTATAATTTCGGGTCTAGTCAATTTGCTCGCGTGTTCATTGTGAGTAACTCTGGCTCCCTCGGCAACGGCAATTACGTTGTGAACAACGCATTAGGTGTGCGCCCAGTAATAAATCTCTCTGCTGATACTCAATTTACAGGGACAGGAAAATCAGAAAGTCCATTTGTACCGAAGTAAAGAATAATGCTTAGCTACGGACAGTTTTGAATAAACCCAGTGTTTATAAGGGATAAAAGAATAAAAAGTACGACTAGTAAGTGCT